>CALWBE010000037.1 GCA_944375955.1 uncultured Clostridia bacterium
AATGGGATGATTCTACAAAGACTGTAACATCAGAGAGAGGCGACACAAAGGTAAGCCTTACAATAGGCGAAGCAGAGATAATAGTAAACGGCGAAGCGAAAGCGCTTGACGTACCTGGGCAGATAGTAGATTCAAGAACACTCGTACCGGTAAGAGCAATAGCAGAAAGCTTCGGATGCGAAGTAGGCTGGGATGATCCCACTAAGACCGTTACAATAAACGGCTAAGTCTAATTAAAAGAATAAGCGTCCACATCTATAAAGGATGCGGACGCTTTATACTATTTAAATTGACATAAAAAATGTCAGTGATTTATTAAATAACTTGCGTTTTTAGGAGACATGCCAGTTTCTTTTTTAAAGGCTCTGGAAAAAGATGATGCACTGCCATATCCAACCATTTTTGAGACTTCACCTACCGAAAAGCCTTTTTTTAATAAGACCATTGCCTCGCGGCATTTTTTTTGAGTTAACTCATTTTTAAGACTTATGCCGTAAGCTTTTTTATAAGCACGTTCAAGATAGCTTCGATCAAGATGGAATACGTCAGACAGCTGACTGACAGAGGTTGTTGAGGAAAAATTCTGGGAAATATAATCAGAAAGCCTTTGAGCTATATCCTTTTTTGATATATTCATTTGAGTCATTTGCTCTATTGCAACAGAAAGAGATGCAAGCCAGTTTTTATCAATAAGCAATGATGGCATGTTAAATACGGAAAAGATTACATCGGCAAAAAATGCGCTGTTTAATGTTTCAATAACCTTAGGCTTTATGTTGTCGTCTGCACCTAAATGAGTAAACTCAACTGCAAGCAGTTTAAAATCCGCTTCGACACCATCATATTCAAAACTGCATACCGTATTATTTGAGATAACTGCAGCACTGTCAGCATTTAGAAGTAAATTCTTGCTTTTGTTTTCATATAAAATTTTGCACTTTCCCTTACTGCACAAAAACATAAAGCAGTTGCTGTATAGGGGAAAGTCAATATTTCTTGAAAAAAAGTGTTTTGGAACAAAAAATGCACGCTTTATCCTGATTATGTCTGAAAAATTTTCAAGCAATCCGGTGCAGGAAAGTACTCCGATATCAGACACTATACCATCGCCGTACAATAGGTTATGTCCGTTCGCTACGATCATTGTTTTGTCATTTCCTCCTGGCTGCATCAACAGACGCAGGTTTTTAAAAACAGTATTTCCCTGAAGATAGTAATGTATGTTTTTGTCGAATATAAGGCATGAACTGCTGTCTTCCCCCTGAAAAGTTATTGTACCTATATGCGCAGGATATGTTGTAAAAGGAACTTTTCCCTTTATTATTACAGTTCCGTCTTTGTCTCCGAAAAATGAAACAGCGGTTTTAATATCTTGAAAGGGGTAGGAGTCGGTACCATCAGCTTTGTCATAACATTCGGCATAAGCGCATACGTAGACGGTTTCTTTTTTGTCATCCGGTATGAGTGATACGATACCCATTCCGTTGTCATGCCATTTCATATTTTTTGGAGGCGAGTCCAAAAGTGCTGTTGAGAATTTTTTTACATATTTAATTTTTGATATGCCCTCAGGAAGCGATATTGACGAATATATCGAATATCTTGCGGATTTCCCGTCTTCAGCTATACTGTATGCGATGAGGTTACCGGATACTATAAATGATCCGACGGTGTTGGAAGCTATCAGCTTCATCCCGCGGCATTTCGGAGAAATAATAAAGTATTTGCCTTTCTGTGGAACAATTTTTTCAGCGGAATAATCTGCTAAAAATTTTGAGTACGTACCGTTGTTGAAAATAATAGTTAATGCGCCGCAGAATTCATCAATTTCATGGCTGGTGTTTAAATACCATAGTTCACCGTTATTAACGGTTATAGTGACATTGTAAAGTTTAGTTCTTGTAGTAGTAGTAAAAGACGAGCCGAAACGTATCAGCCGCACGACGGCGCCGTCTATTATAAAGTATTTATCGTCTCTGCGGTGTGAACATATGCCGGTATCTAAATAATGATGATAGCCGGAAGTGATTGTAAGTTCGGTTTTACCGTAAGATGAGTCATTCATAAAGCATACCCCTCAAATTTATAGTATAGAAAATGAAAGGATTTTAATGTTTGAATTGAGCAAACATATTTAAGTTAATATAGATAAAAATTATATATAAACATTCAGCTTTATTGTAATTATATCATAAATTATAATGAAAATCAAATAAGAAGTCACAAAATGCAAAAACAAAGTCTCAAAATGCTATTTTTAATTTTAATTATTTTATTATAATTATATTTAGAAAATGATTTTTTGCGCAAAATTAAAAAAATTTTGGGAGGGATTTTATAGTGAAAGAAGTATATGAAAGCCCCGAACTTTATGTTGTAGATTTTTCATGCGAGGAATCGATAACAGTATCAGCCATGGGGTTTGGGGACAATGATATGAGAGATATTTGGGACTAATCGGTAAGATCAAGAGGAGGTTTGCATTTTGAGAAGCTCAATAAAAAGTAGGTTTGTGTCTTTTTTGATTGCTGCTGTAATGTTAGTTGCGATGTTTCCTGTTAATATGTGTGTATCAGCCGAGGCAGGAAAGATAGCGATGGACAATGTAATTTTGCCTTCAGGGACAACTGCCGTTAATTTCAATATTGACGGCAGTCTTTCTGGTGGATGGATGGCTGTATATGCCAAGGAAGTTACAAATTTGAAGCAATACATTGATTATGTAGATGTAAAGTTTGATGGATCGGGAGTAATAACATTTCCTTCAAATAACCCGACCAGAATGAGATACGATGAATGGCAGCCAAACGGAGCGCTTGCTGACGGATGTTATTACGCAGTGCTTTACGGAGACGGCAGCTATAACAATATATTGGCACAAATAGATTTTGAGGTTAAACCTGAAACCAGTGAGCCTGAAGAATTTCCGGTATATTATGTTGCATACGGAGGAACTGGAGACGGAAGCAGCGAGCAGTTGCCGCTGGGATCAATATATGATGCAATAACTAAAATAAATGAAGACGGATATGGTGCCGGTGACACGGTAACTGTAAAAATCAGCAATAAGGGGAATCCGCAAGCTTTTACTGAGAATACATTTGTTGGTTTCAGCGAAAGAGCAAATCCGGCTCATGATGCCGTTATTATATATACAAGCGCGGACGATACATCTGAAGAGAACTGGACAAATCTTGTTTTCAGAAACAACAATGCTGACGGAAGCACAAATTTCACAATAACAGGGCCTTCTGTTTTCAGAAATATTTATCTTGTAAGTCAGTTTGCCGGCTATATGAAAGATATTTGTGTTCAAGGACATGATGTGTGTTTTGAGAATGTACTTTTTAGAACACATGACAGAAACACACATGAATTTGTAAACAGAAACGATCCTGTTTTCTGTCTCGGCGGTAACAGAAATGCTGTAGGAGCTACGGGGGACAGCGGTTTTCTTACTGTAGACAACGGAAACAATGCTGTCAAAATAGGAACTATAAATATGAGTTCATATCTTGGAGAGGCGGGCAATACATATACTACAATTCCGGGAGATACCACTGTAAAGATAAACGGTGGAAGTGGAAGTAGTGTTAATTTATTGCAGCTTTTTTCTGCAGGACCCGGATACATTTCTGGAGTTGAGTCCGGGGTGTCATCATATATTACTTTTGAAGGAGACGTAAACGCCGTATTTAATAATACAACTGTATCTGAATTTAGCTATTCCGGGGTAAAACCAATAGTGAAAGGTGCAATACAGGTAATTTTAAATAACGGTTCAAGTGTAGAAAGCAATACCGCGTCAGCATATTCATCGGAAGAAAAAACTGAAGATGCGCCATTGTATATTATTACATCAGGTATAGGCGGAAGCCTTGACATAACTGATACTGCGGGAACATATGAGGTTTTAGGCGGAAAGACGGCATACTTAGTTACCGATGACGGCAAAACTGTTTATTACGGAGAGAAAATAATATCAGTACCTGGACAGGGAGAATATAGCGTCAACTATGCTGACAGTGTTGAAGTTATAAAAGATACGGTTGTTCCCGGTATGCAGGACGGAATGAAATTTGACAAATGGATAGATGATGGAGAAGGAAAGCTTACTGCAAGTTATACTGAATCCCAGAGGGAATATTATATAAAGCTTAACGGAAGCGGAGACGGAAGAAGTTTTGAGTCTCCGGCAGGTTCGGTTGAAGAGGTGGTAAGAAGCATAAATTCAGATGGTCATGGAAAAGAATCTTCTGTCACAGTATATGTAATACCTTCTGATGAACCGCCGCATTCTCCTGGAGATACGATAACTTTAGAAGAGTTTAATTTTCTCTCATTAAATCATACTGTGCATCATGAAGCAGAGATTAGATTTACTACATATAATTACGATCAAGCAGATGGAAGCATGGCGGTATTAGCTCTCAACAATACGTTCGGATATATGGCAAATATAGGTATAGCTATACAAGGCCCCACAGTTTTCGAAAATATCAAGCTTCTCGACTGTCGTACAGACTACCGCACTGATATAAACGCGCAGGGATATGATCTTGAATTGAAAAATATTATTCGGCTCAGAACAGCGTCTTCGTCTACAAATCCTACTGAAGCTACGGTTAAGGTAAATGATAAAACCGTTGTTTACAGCGCAAGCAACAGAAACGGAAGAGGACAGATAGGCGAGGGAGGCAGAGTCATCATACATGACGGAACTGAATTCAGTGAGCTTTATTTCGGCGGCTATACAACCAGTGACGGAAATGATGAGACGTATGAGAACAGCCATACTTTTGAAATAAACGGCACATCTGTTCCTAAGGTGGATCTTTCTATAGCGGCTGCTGGACGCGTTTTGAATTATAAGAAAGATGTAAATCTTGTATTAAACGGCTCAAATGTAGGAAGTTTTGTATCCACAAGACCTGTAATTACAGAAGGCGCAATACAGATAATTTTAAATAACGGTTCGGAAGTGTCCAATTTTAGCGCTGATAAAAACTCAAAGATTTCATCATCAGGGAGCGCTGCTGCTACACCGGTTTATATTATGGATTCCGGCGATTATCCAGGTATGCTTGATGTTACGGAAACTACGGGAGAATATCTTGTAAATGCAGGCGGAGCAATAGCATATGCTCAAAAAGAAAACGGTAAAACTGTATATTATGGCTCCGAAGTATTAAGAGTAAATGAACCCGGCAGATATATGGTAAAGTATGCAGAAAATAAAGAAGAAATCATGTTGAATGCTGCAGTGCCCGAAAACATTGATAAATATAATGTTTTTGCATCATGGATAGATGACGGAAACGGTACAATGACCGCAAAATTTGAGTACCGTATTCCTACATATTATGTATCCTCTGAAGGAAGCGATGCAAACGATGGTTTAAGTGCAGAATCTCCTTTGGCCACGGCGAGCGCGGCGATTGAAAAAATAGGTGCGGAAAACGGAGTTGTTTATTGTATAGGCAATGTGATACTTGCGGACACGGCGCATGAGGGTAAAATATATTATGAGTCGTATAACGGAGGCACAGTATACGGCCAATCAAATGTAATAAAACTTGAAGGACCGTCTGTGTTCAATGCTGATTTTGCGTCGAGTCAGACAATTTTGACGAACGGACATTATCTTGAGCTTGGCGGTAGTGTAGATGAAACAAAAGGAATAGATATTACTGTAGGAAATGCTGCAGGAAGCGACGAAAAAATAGTTATAAACGGAAAATTTGTAAGAAAGCTTGTTACGAGGATTCAGAATCAAAATACGGGCAGCGTGGATATAATCGTGGACGGTGGAATTTTGCGTCAGATGTCAACCGGAAGCGGAATATCAGGAGACGCGAGTTATACGGTATCAGATGTAAGCGTAACGGTAAAATCAGGAGAATTTTGGTGTTTAAACCATACGGATAACGGACCGCATAAAGCGAGCGGAGCGTTTGAATATATTGCCAATGGAAACAGCTTTTATTTTGATGAAGCAAGAATGCTTCTTGACAATTATCCTATAAAATCATGGGTAGATTTTACTCCGGGCGGAACTGACGGCTTTCCTAAGATTCAGTTTGACGGAGGAAAATGGATAATCAGATCATCGGACGAGCAAGGAAATTTGCTTGAAGCGACGGATATACCCGGAAGATATAAGATTACCGGAGAAAAGACGCCGTATTATATAACAGAAAACGGACAAACGGTATATTACGGATGTGGAGGATATATTACGCTTCCGACAGGAACTATTGATGTACTTTGGACTGCGGATTTTTCATCTGATATTCTTCCTGAACCGCAGCTTGATTTCGGGTATGAATTTAATGGCTGGAGTGATGACGGCAGTGGCATGATAACAGCGATTGTTACAAATCCTAATTTCTATTATGTAGATATATCAGGAAGCGATGATAACTTGGGAACACAGGACGCACCTTTAAAGAATGTGTCAAAGGCAATAGAAAAGCTATCTGGAAAGACAGGATATGTTTATATTGTTTCCGATGCGTATTATGATTCATCTTTGATAAATGAATTTGAAGGAAAAATTACTATTGCCGGTTTAAGGCCTGACTCGGTAATTTCATTCGGTGAAAGCGGTAATATGGTTATAAAGGGTATAACAAAATTTGAAAATATCACGTTAAAGGGCAATTCTCCGACAGCGTTGATAGAGACAAACGGCAAAACTTTTGAGATCGGAGAGAATGTGATATATATAGGTTCTGATTCTGATATAAGACAGATAATTACCGGAACAGAAAGTGTCGGCGGATCGCCGTCTGAAAAGGTTGTACTGTCAAAAGGTAATTATGCTGTTACAGTAGGGGAAGCTGAAAAATCGTCTGAAAAAACGGATATAATTTTAAATGAGGCATCTGCAGAAATCAGTGTAGAAACTGTAGATCCAAACGCGTCTATAAGGGTATCAGCGGAGAAATCCGATATTACAAAGCTGAGTGTGGAAAACAATATATTCGGTACTTTGGAAATTATATCAAACGGCAAAAAGCTTGAAAATATGCCTGAAAATTCTTCCGCATGGTATATAAGTTCTGAAACGGATGACGAATCGAGAATAGATTATACAGAAACTCCAGGAGTATACGGTATACAGTCTTCCTATGGAAAGACACCGATTGCGGTATCGGAAGACGGAACAGTATATGTTGCAGGAGATTATTCATCACAGGATGAGGTGCCTGCCACATGGTATGAAACAAATGATTATGCGTCTTATATAAATTACAGAAAGCCTTTGTCAAATACATATAAAAAGCTTACAAGTGATAAAGAGCTGAATGTAGTTTATTTCGGAGGATCGGTTACGGCGGGATATGGAAGTTCGGATGCTAATAAGTATTCCTGGCGTGCGCTTATAGGTCAGTGGCTTATCGATAATTTCCCGGATGCAAATATAAACAATATAAACAGAGCTGTCGGGGAGTCAGGAACATATCTCGGCACATATAGGGTACAGCGGGATGTTATAGCCCATAAACCCGACCTTGTTTTCCTTGAATATTCAATAAATGACAGATATTACAATTCAGGATATGAAAAGGCAAAATATCAGTATGAAACTATAGTAAGGGAAATAAAACAGGCACTGCCAAACTGTGATATAGTGACAATACTTGTAACAGACAGCAACTGTGTCACGGCAAACAGGAACGGGCAGCTTCACACAGAAGCACAAGCTCACGAAGATATGGCAGAGCTTTATAACATACCTACTCTGCATGTAGGGCGTGTGCTTGCAGATATACTTCCTGGAGACACAGCTGACGGCTGGTCTTATACTGACTGGTCAAAATACGCGATTGATGGAGTACATCTGAATGATGCAGGAAATTATGTGTATTATCAGTGCATAAGGGAATATATGTATAACAGTCTTTTCTGCACGGAACATACCGGAAGGACTTTGCGTCATGATGAGCTTATACCGGTATACAGTGACGCACTTTTTGACGGAAACAGAACTTTAACACAGCCCACGGCCGAGCTTATTGCAAAATCAGAGTCAATGGGCGGAACCGGCTTTAAATACCTGCCTGATTTTTATGGAGTTCATGATTATTACGGAATAGCAAGTACGTCAAAAGCCGACGCGGTATTTGCATTTGAATTTGAAGGAACGGAAATGGCGCTTATGTCTAATTTCTATACTAATTCATATCTTGCAGTATCAGTCGACGGAGGCGAATACGTAACAAAGGAATGCAGCGGACACAGTCCGACAAGAATTGTTGAAAATCTAGAGTCAGGCAATCATATCGTTCGTTTAAAACCGGTATTCGGAACCGTTTCAGGTTCACCTACTACCTTTAATATAGGTGCAATATTCACACGCGACGCTTCTAAAGCGACAATAAAAGGAACGAAATTCGAATATACAGATTATGCAAATTATACTCTAACAGTTCCTTCGGGAAATTACTATTTAAAATATGTTTCTGCGGATACAGTTGCGGATATTCCGGTAATCGTTAAGGAAAATCAAATATTTAACGGCTGGAAGGACAGCGGCGGAAACGATGTTTCTATGGATGAAAGCATTGTTCCTGGAATGATCCTTGTACCTCAGTATATAGATGTAAACGAATATTTTGTTTTCCAAGGCGTGCAGATCAGAGTAAATAATGAGACGAATGATCAAGGGTTAAGGTTTATTGTTGATAAAAATAATGCGATAGATGATATAATTTCAGTGAAGGATTTCGGAATGGTTGTTATACCCTCAATTATAATCGGTGATAACAGAAGCTATGAAGATTATGATCCGGAGATTGAAAATTGTACATCCGGAATAATCGGAGCGGAAAAACTTTATATAGGTTCAAAGCATGAATATAATGGGAAGGAATATGATTCCGGCACTGTTATTGCCGAAAAAATCTTTGATCAGCTTGAAAACGGGATAAGATATACAACATGTATTACGAATATAGGAGAAGCCGAATATGGAAAATATTATACGTTGAAAGCTTTTGTGCGTTACACCTATAACGGAATGGAATATGTAGCATATACTGATCCGTTCTGTTCAAGCATATATGATGTAGCAAAGGCAATATCGATAAATGACAGTGCTCAGGAATATGAAAAGAATATAGCCGAAAATATTATAAGTATAGTTGAGGGAAACTGACCGAAAAAGCGGCATATGGTTTTTAAAGCAAGAAAAAAGGGGACGCAGTATGCGTTCCCTTTGATTTTTATTGTGAGTGAAAAACAATATATTGTTCATTAATTTTCATGAAAATACTTATGCTCATTGTATTTTCTTATAAAATAAGCCGGAGTACAGCTCCATGCATGACACATGCTGTTTATCATTCTGTCGCCGTAAGGTGAAAGCTCTGGATCATCCGGCGAGTATATTTCATAGAAGGTGTCAGCTCCTTCGTCAGCCATTTTTCCCCAGAAAGACCTTATGTAGTCAAAAGCTTTTTTATAAAGTCCTGACTTTATCATGGCTTCGCAGACGTAATGCTGCATATAAGGTGTTTTCGGAGATAGAAAATCGTCCGAATAGATGGAGGAAAGAAGAACTTTTTGTGCTTCATCGGCTTCAAGGACGCCTCCTAAAATCATCCAGACTTGCGAATGTACGTTTTTTTGAAAATTATCGCGGCTGTTTAAGAAGATACCTTCTTTCTCGTCAAATAGTTCTTTGCGCGCGCAGATTCTTCCGTGATTAAGGAGACCTTTGTATTTTTCAGTGTCAGAATCATTAATTTTTTCAAGAAGTACCGTGAATTTGTCAAGTGCGTAAAGATATACTCCGTGCAATGCAGTGTTTTTTTCGAGTCCTTCGCACCAGTCTATGAAAGGAGTCATATCAGTATAAGGACATGAAATGATTCCTTTATCATCAAGAAGTTTTTCAGAACTGTCAAGTTGTAATTTGCAGATATTAAGAAGGTTTTTTATTGTTTCAATATCCCCGGTATGTTCAAAATAATCGCATACGGTAACAACAAATAAAAGAGAATAATCAAGAAGGTCCCATTCTCCTCTAAAAAAATTCGGGTATGTGTAAACAAAAGACGGAACAAATCCGTATTTATTTGTATCACCGGCGGCAAAGAAATATAAACATCTTCGTACAAGATTGTCGGCGCGCAGGGTATAATAGCTTGTCAGCGCTTCGAGTCTGAGATCGCCAAGCCATAGTCTTCTGTCGCGTTTAGGACCGTCTTCAAACACAAACTGCATACAGTTTTTAAGAGTATTTACCGCTATTTCGTCGATGCGCTTAAAAGTATTGTCTGGAATATCTATGCGAGGAAGTTTTAAAATATCGGCAGAAGAAACAGAGTCGAACGAAAAGTCGGAAATAACGGCGGTGCGCGGCGTGTTTTTTACTTCTATCGTAATATATCTGCAGGCATAGCGCCGTGGAAGGCATACTTTTCCCGGGTTATCTATAAAAATATTTTCACGCTGAAGCCAGCTTTTGCATAATGAGCCATGGTAATTTTCAAAATTGTCATATAGATCGCGCTTATTTTCAAAAAACTTGAATTCAAGTTCTACCGGAGCGTCGATATAAATGTCGTGCCGGCAGATAACAAACGAAAAATAACCGACATAATGATTTCCGAGGTCAAGCGTGATTTTGTCCCCTTGAGAGAAAAGGTTTTTTTCACATTTTACTTTTATCATTTTATGAAAAATGAAAGGCTTCTCTTTATTTGCCTTTTCAAGAAAAAATTCATTCAAAAGATATCACCGCCTTATAAAAATATTATAATCCCTGGCGGTATATATTTCAAGTAAAAATATTATCTTTGCAGTAGGAGATGAGATGTTTATACAAAATAATATTTAAATAATAATTCAGGTGTTTTTTATTAAATAGATAAAGGTAAAATAAATTAAAGACTGTCTTTTTAATAAGACAGCCTTTTTATATTAATCATATAGAAAATTCAGTAATATTCAAAATCCGAAAAGCGAAAAGACAATATTAAGTATAAAGCATACGGTAAATCCGGAAACTGCCGGAACTATAAATGAAAGCGCAGTTATTTTCAGACTTTTTGTTTCTTTTGCCACAGTCATAAGAGTAGTAGCGCAAGGCCAGTGCATCATAGTAAATACGCATGTGCAGACGGCGGTTTTAATAGTCCATCCGTTATTCACAAATAATTCTTTAAGCTGAGCGATGCTTTCATATTCGGTAAGATTTCCGGTTGCAAGATATGACATCATGATTATCGGAATAACAATCTCATTTGCTGGTAGTCCGAGAACGAACGCAAAAAGGATTACACCGTCCATACCGAAAAGTTTTGCAGCCGGGTCGAGAAAAGAACAAATCTGTGACAGAACTGAAGCGTTTTGCGGACCGGAGCTGATATTTGCGAGAAGCCATATAACAAGACCGCACGGAGCAGCGACCGTAACAGCGCGGAGCAGGACGAATAAAGTTCTGTCAATAAGTGATCGAAGTATCACGCTGCCTATTTGAGGCATACGGTAAGGAGGAAGTTCAAGAATGAAAGATGAAGGCTTTCCCTTTAGGATTGTGACTGAAAGCAGTTTTGAAATCACAAGGGACATACATACGGAAAAAGCGATCAGGGCAGTGAGTATCAGAGATTGAATCATTCCAGACGAATTGATTGCGAACATTGCGATAATAGCAATTAATATGGGAAATCTTCCGTTACATGGAGAAAAAGTATTTGTGATAATTGCAATAAGGCGTTCGCGCTCAGAACCTATTATACGGCAGCCGGAAACACCGACGGCATTGCATCCGAATCCCATGCACATAGTAAGAGCTTGTTTTCCGCAGGCTCCGCATGAACAGAATGCGCGGTCGAGATTGAAAGCTATTCTCGGCAGATACCCCGAATCTTCAAGCAGTGTAAACAGCGGAAAAAATATAGCCATAGGCGGTAGCATAACGGCAATTATCCATGTGACCACGCGATAGATTCCGAAAACAAGCATTTCGGAAATTTGCAAAGGACAGTTTATAAATGAAAGAAAGGATAATAAATGCGGTTCAAATTCCGAAAAAAGATTATTAAGGATTTCAGAAGGAATATTTGCAGCACTGACAGTTATCCAAAATATAAAAACAAGCAGAAGCAGCATTATGGGATAAGCAAAAAGTTTTCCCGTAAGTATTTTGTCAGCAGAAGTTTTATAACTACAGCTTGAACATTTGCAGTTATTGCTGTTTATAATAGTTTCCCGGATGAGACTACCGGCTCTGTCAGCAAGCTGAGAGGAGATTTTTTCTCTGATATCGTCGCCGCTTTTCAAAACTGAAGAAGCAGCTTTTTCACTTAGTTCTGTTAGTTCTTTGTCGTAAATCGGATAAACTTCTTTCAGCGCTTTTATAAAAGATTTATCTCGGCAAAGCATTCTTATGGCTATGGCTCGGCGAGAAATACCTATATCCGGCATATTGACATCAGAGCAAAGCTTTGAAATGAGCTCCTCAGTTTCGCTGTCGTAATAAAGTGTTCGCGGCGGTTTTTCAGGTTTGTTTACCGCAGAACAAATAGCGTTTTTTAATTGTTCAAAACCGCGCTTTCTTTTTGCGGATAATAGAATGACACGTATCCCTAATGCTTTTTCAAGAAATTCAGCATCAATATTTCTACGAGTTTTTTTCAGTTCATCAGTCATATTTATACATAATATTATGTTATCACATATTTCAGATATTTGCATAAGCATTATTAAATTTCTTTCAAGTGACAATGCTCCGCAGATATATACTGTAAGTTCCGGCTTGCAAAACAATAAAAAATCTCTTGCGGTTTCCTCCTCAAAAGATTCCGGTTCTATCGAATATGTCCCGGGAAGGTCGGCAAGCAGCATTTTACAGCCGTTAATATCAGCTTTTGCCACGGTATTTCCTACAGTTTTCCCCGACCAGTTGCCGGTATGCTGATGCAAGCCGGTAAGATGATTAAAAACCGAACTTTTTCCGACATTGGGATTCCCGGCAAACGCGACGGTAGGCATACCGTTTTTATCACACAGCCGAACACTGTTTTTGCCGTCATTTCTCAAAGCTTATACACCTCTATATTTGCAGAGTCACAGTGCCGCAGGGCAATTATCGTATTTCTAACTAAATATGCGGCGGGATCGCCCATAGGACTGTCAAAAAGATGAGTGAGCATTGTTCCCTTTGTTATACCGATATCGCATAATCTTTTTTTTATTTTTGAGTTTTCGCTTATAGAAGATATAATAAAGCTCTGACCGCATTCTGTTGAGCACATGCGGCAGGCGTTTTGTATTTGATCTTGCATATTTTCTCCAATCCAATAATTTGCAGTATTGCATTAATAGAATATGCTGCCGCAAAGTGATACGACACATGCCTTTAACATATTAAATTTGAAATTAACAAATAACTTTTTGAGTATTAAATAATCAGCTTGTAATTGTATAAAACAGTTTGCAACTTGATAAAAACAATGTTATAATTAGCCTATATTGAGATATTTTCCGAGAAAAAAGCTTTAAGGAGTAAAGATATGGATTTTAAGAAAGTTTCAAACAAATACAGATCTGTTCCGTTCTGGTCATGGAATGAAAGGCTTCAAAAAGAGGAGACAAAACGGCAGATAGGGCTGATGGAGGAGCAGGGAATAGGCGGATTTTTCATGCACGCTAGGGGCGGACTTCAGACAGAATATATGGGAGAAGAGTGGTTTAATAATGTAGAAGTCTGTGCAGACGAATGCGAGAAAAAAGGGATGCACTTGTGGGCATATGATGAAAACGGATGGCCGAGCGGATTCGGAGGCGGAATAGTAAACGGAAAGGGCATAGAATATCAGCAGAAATATCTGAGAATGACAGATGATGACGGAGAACACGGAGAAAATACGATAGCGTGTGAAGGCGGAAAGAAATTCTACTACGAGGTAAATCCATATTATGTAGACACGCTTGACGGTAAAGTTATACATGAGTTTATCGAATCAATATATGAACCGTATTATAAGAAATTTAAGGGAAGAATAGACGGATTTTTTACTGATGAGCCACAGATATCGAGAAATGGAATACCATGGAGTTTTATTTTACCGGAGGAATATGAAAAAGCATATGGAGACGATCTGCTGACGTTGTTGCCTCAGTTATTTTTGGAGGAAGGCGATTATATAACAACGAGAATCCGTTTCTGGAAACTTGTAACGGAACTTTTTTCAAAGAATTATATGAAGCAGATATATGATTGGTGCAATGAACACAATTTTAAATTCACAGGGCATCTTGTCTGTGAGGAGACTTTTGAAACTCAACTTGCATCGAACGGCGCGTGTATGCCTCATTATGAATATATGTCAATACCCGGAATGGACTGGCTGGGAAGACACAATAACAGAAGTTTAACGCCTTATCAGGTTGGTTCAGCGTCAAGACAGATGGGGAAAAAGCAGGTTCTTTCCGAAACTTTTGCTATGTGCGGACATAATGTTGGCCATGACGAGCTTAAATGGATATATGAATATCAGATGGTACGCGGAATAAATCTTTTGTGCCAGCATCTTGAAGGATATTCAAACAGAGGACTCAGAAAACGAGATTATCCTCCGGCAATGTATATTCAGCAGCCGTGGTGGGATGAATATAAAACATTTAACGATGCGATGAGTCGGATAGGGATGCTGCTGTCCGAGGGAGACGACGCTGTGGATGTGCTTGTGATTCATCCTCAGACGACTGCATGGACTATATATAATGGATGCGGCAGTCATAAAATAAAGGATACCAAATTAAACAGCAGCGAGATGTTGTCAAATTACAATGAGTATTTTCTTGATTTGTTGAAGACGCTTGAGAATAAGCATATAAATTTTCATCTTGGCGATGAAATCATGATAGAGCGGCACGGAAGGGTAGAGGGCAAGGAATTTATAATCGGAAGCAAGAGATATTCAAAAGTAATTATACCGGAACATGAAGTATTTTTTGAAAATACTGAAGAGCTTCTTTCACAGTTTAGGGAAAACGGCGGAATAATAACGAGCGCTGATGAAATTGAAGCGAATGATATAATAAACGTGCCTGAAATAGTTTATTGCGAGAGACATTGTTCCGATTATGATATGTATTATTTTGTAAATAGTACTGAGAATACATATAATGCATATATAAAAAAGGGAAATAAGATAATGGATCCTGCAACAGGAGAGCTTTATGATTTTGATGGTTATCATGTTTTCAAAAAATATGAATCTTTAGTTGTTATTGACGACAGAACTGAGGGAGAAAGACCACAGCATACCGATAATAAGTCGCTTGTTCCGATAGATTTGTTAGGCAAATGGTTAATAAAAAGCAATAGTGAAAATTCATTAACGCTCGATTATTGCGACTATTATTTTGACGGAGTTTTATCCGAAAAGCATGGGTACATTCTTAATGCCATGTATAGAGCGATAGATATAGGCAAACCGGTAAATATACGCTGTGAATATCGTGTAACTTTTGATTATATACCTACGACAATATATCTTGTGTGTGAGACTCCGGAAATATTTGACATTAAAGTAAACGGGCTTGCTGTTGATAAGACACCTTGCGGATATTTTCGTGATAAGTCGTTTATAAAGCTTGATATTTCAAAGCTTGTAAAGCTTGGAGAAAATATAATTACAAGCGAAGTATATTTTTGCCAGTCGGATAAAGTTTATAAGAATATAGAAAAAAGCAGACATTTTGAATCAGAAAAAAATAAGCTTACTTTTGATATGGAAATTGAACAGATATATCTTGTCGGAGATTTTTCTGTATCAACTCCCGGGGAGTTTACTGATCTTGAGCGTAGAGCGGCAAGATATAAGGGTGATTTTATTATTTCGGAACCTTGTAGAGAAATAAGGCTTGATAATATAAATAGACAGGGATTTCCGTTTTTTGCCGGTACAATTGTGTTAAAGAAGACCTTTTATGCAGAAGAAAGGAACATGATGATTGATTTTGAAAAATGCGGAATCAATGTTGTAAAGGCAAAAGTAAATGGAAAAGAGCTTGCACCGATGCTGTACGAGCCGTATACAGCAGATATTTCAGAATATATAAAAATCGGCGAAAATGAAATAGAATTGACTTTAATAAACAATTTGAGAAATCTTCAGGGACCTTTTCATCTTACCGAAGGAGAGTCATATCTTGTCGGCCCAAACTCATTTTATAAAGAAAATTGTATTTGGTATAACGGCGGAAATGACGGCCGCTGGAATGATGATTATTGCTTTGTTGAGATGTCATTAACAAATAGGAAAAAATGATAAAAATGCCGGCGATAACGCCGGCATTTATTTTTACGGATAAAAAAACTTTAGCACTCTTTCCGCGAGAGTGCTAAAGTTTACAATTTGTTCATATAAAAATAGAATAATTTAACAAATACGAGTTATAATATAATCGTAAATAAAAGATAAGTTATATGAGCAATTAGAAGGTGATAGAAATGTGCCGAACATATCAACGCCTGAACAAAAAGTGATCCAATCGGGCGCATATAAAATACAAACGGATTAAAATTTCAATTATTTAACTGGAGGTAATTTATATGTTAAATCGTAAAAACAGAAATGCATTGGTAGGATATAACCCATTTAGGGAGATTGATTCGTTTGAGAAGAACTTTTTCGATGATCCTTTCGGATTTTTTGAAAGTCATGCGATTGAGGAATTCAAGACTGATATAACAGATGAAGGTGACAGTTACAAACTTGAAGCAGATCTGCCTGGATTTTCAAAAGGAGACATAAACATAGATATTAACGGAGACAATATGACTATCAGGGCAGAAAGACATTCGGAGCATGAGGATAAAGACAAACACGGCAAATATATACGCTGTGAACGTTCATATGGCTCATACAGCAGAAGCTTTGACCTGTCAAATGTAAAAGCCGATGAGATAACGGCAAAATATGACAATGGAGTTTTAACTCTTAACCTTCCGAAAAAACAAAAAGAGAAGGAAACCGGCAGAAGACTTGAAATAGAATAAATAAAAAAACCGCCATATGGCGGTTTTTTTATTTATTTATTTAAACATCAGTAAAATAAAATTAGAGTTATTATTTTTTACTTGATTTTCTTGCATACTTGTCACATAGATCATTGATCTGGTCGGTAAATTTTGAAAGCTCTTTATTTGTAAGACCTCGGCTCAGCTCTATCACAGTTTTAAGCCTTTGACAGGCAGCCATAAGCTTTTCAAAAGCTATATTTGCACGTCGTCTGCCATCGGACAGTTTAGTTACTTTTATTACTTTTCCCCTCTTGACATATTCTGCCGCAATAAGGTCATATTCGTCCCCGCTGTATGGTGCCGTTGTTTCAAATTTAAGTTTATTGTATATGGTTTGAGCAAAACTGTCGCAAACTATATCTTCGCCGTGATTGACAAAGACAGTTGTTGGCGGTTTGCCAATCGATCCAAGCCAGTCAAGCAGCATATCGCGGTCAGCATGACCGCTTATTCCTACCATAGAAGCTATTTTTGCCTTTACCTGAATTTCCTCTCCGAATAAATTAACTGATTTAGCTCCTTCGACAAGCTTTCTGCCCAATGTTCCTTCGGATTGATAGCCTACAAAAAGAATAGTGTTGTTTTCTTTCCATAAATTGTGCTTTAAATGATGCCTTATTCGTCCGGCTTCGCACATTCCAGACGCAGAAATAATAACTTTAGGTTCCGGGTCAAAGTTAATAGCAACGGAATCTTCTTTTGTAATGCTTAGTTTGAGTCCGGGAAAAGCTATAGGATTTATTCCTTGTTTTAAAAGATCCAAAGTTTCATCGTCGTAATAATCATAAAGATTATCCTGATAGATTTTAGTTGCTTCCGCTGCAAGAGGCGAATCTACATAAACTGGGAAATTTTCATGCATTCTTGTCAGTTTTTGATTCTTGATTATTCTGAAAAGGTATAAGAGTTCTTGAGTTCTTCCTATTGCAAAGGAAGGTATAATAAGATTTCCCCCATGGTCAAATGTTTCATCTAATATACGGACAAGTTGAGATATATAATCAGGTCTTTCACCGTGAATTCTGTCGCCATAGGTTGATTCAATAACTATATAATCGGCATACGGCGGCTTTTGAGGATCACGTATGAGCGGTCTATTAATATTTCCCAAATCACCTGAAAACAAAAGAGTTTTTGTTATGCCGTCTTCGCATATTGTAAAATGTATGCTTGCTGAACCTAAAAGATGCCCGGCATCAATAAATTCAATAGTAATTCCGTCAAAAATTTCAATTTTTTTATTATATCCGAATCCTTTAAACTGTTTGAGAGCTTCAATGGCGTCGGCTACTGTATAAACCGGCTCATACTTATCAAACCCGGCACGGTCGGCTTTACGGTTTTGCCATTCTGCTTCCTGTTCCTGAATGTGGGCTGAATCTTGAAGCATAATTGAGCAAAGCTTATGAGTTGCCTCTGTCGAGTAAATCGGGCCGTTATAGCCCTTTGATACAAGCGCGGGTATCATTCCGGAATGGTCTATGTGAGCGTGAGTAAGGCAGACCGCGTCTAATTTTTCAGGTGAGACCGGAAGATCATAATTTTCATAGGTATCTCTGCCTTGTTCCATACCGCAGTCAATAAGGATATATTTTCCGCAGGCTTCCAAAAGAGTGCAAGAACCTGTAACCTCATGAACAGCGCCTAAAAATGTCAATTTCATAAAAAGACACCTCACTTTCATATTATCTATAGTTATTATAATGTTTTTTTAATATTATTTCAACATAAAAGCTATATTTTACTTTTAAATATAAATTTGAATATCAGTAAATTATGACCTTTCAACAGAGGTTACAGTGTTTTAATAAAATCCTCCAAAAGCCTTGAAAATAAAGGATTTATCGCAATGTGTTCGCCTTATCTCTTTATACGGTTACACACAAGTTTACTCTTTC
>CALWBE010000038.1 GCA_944375955.1 uncultured Clostridia bacterium
CTGTTCCCTTCAAAATAGTCAAAAAGATTGCCAAAATAGTGCGGTATCATAAGCTTTGTCTGAATATCCGGCTTATTAGTAACAACTCCGAGTTTTGCACCACAGCTTCTCAAATTTTTCAGCAAAGATTCTATCCCGTCATATATCTTTGACGCTTTTAAACATTCTTCACTGTAATATTTAAGATATTTCGAAAGTATTTCATTTATAAGGGATTCATTATCCTGATATTTTTCCGGCAAAGCTCTTCTTATAAGCATACGAGCGCCGTTGTTTAGATAAGAACGTACCTCGTCGTTTGTATGATGCGGAAATGAAAAATCATCCATGGTACGGTTTATTGCCGCTGAACAGTCTGCCACGGTATCAAGTATAGTTCCGTCAAGATCAAAGAGAACACATGAGTATTTTAATATAATATCAGACATGAAGTTTTGCCTTTTTTTCGCAGAGAAAATCATACGCGAGTTTTATATCATCATACGGAGTATCACCGACTTCACGTTCTATCGTAAGATATCCGTCGAATCCGATATCGGCAAGTTTTTTCAGATACTTGTCAAAATCAACATCACCTGTGCCGAGCGGGAGCTCTATATATGTATCTTTTCCGGTTTTTCTACCGTCTTTTGCGTGAGTGTGCACGATATAGTCTTTAAGATGTTCCACGGCATCTACCGGATCATCTCCTGCGCACATTACAAGATTTGCCGGATCGAAATTAACTTTTACCCCCTTTGTATCAAGGGAAGAAAGAAACTTTGCAAGCCTTGATCCTGGTTCGGGACCTGTTTCGAGAGCAAAGCATGATCCGATACTGTCTGCATAAGAAGCAAGTTGATTGCATGCTTTTCTGAGAATTTCTGTCGTTTCGCATTCAATTTCCGGAACCATATGTATGTGAGTGGTGACTATATTACAGTCAAGCTTTTTTGCTATATCAAGAACTTTTTTTGATCTCTCAATATATATGGGATTTTCATTTTTATCTTCAAAGCCGTATTCCATATCTCCGCATATTGCTGAAAAAATAAGGCCGTTAGATTTCATTATATCCATAACTTCAGCGATTTTTGAATCTGTCATATCGTCGGCATTCAAAAGTTCACTTTTATATGTTATATATACCTGAATGCCTGTTACTCCGAGACTCGCCGCTGTTTCAACAGCCTCACGGAAAGTGTTTTTTCTGAAAGACTCTGCCATTGCTCCAATTTTAAATGCCATAAATTTTTCCTCGCTTTCATTTTATTATATAATTAACATTAAAGCTCGTCAAGCGTGAGATAAAACGCCGGGAGCAGTTTTTCTGTAAAATATTTTACTTCCGGAATATCAAAGCTGTTTATTGCGTTAAGTGTGCTTTCATGAGCTTTTGAAAATTCGGAATTTCCATTTTTTAATTCTTCGGCACATTTTATCAATGCAGAAAGTTTGTCAGCTGCCTTGATAATTTTTTTCTCTTCCTCAGAACATTTTTCGCAAATTATATCAACAAAATCATCTGCTAATTCAGAAGGTAGTTTTTTTATAAGCTCGCTTTTGGCATCATCTTCTATTTCCCGGAAGTTTTTTAATATATCATTGCTGTAATATTTTACCGGAGTTGGAAGATCTCCGGTTATTATTTCAGAGATATCGTGATAAAGAGCAAATATGGCAATCTTTCCGGGATCGTATTTTTTTCCATATATTTTGTTTCCTATAACTGCGAGTGCGTGCGCTATCATTGCAGTTTCTGCAGAGTGTTCGGTGAGATTTTCACTTATTGAATTTCTCATAAGACCCCAGCGCGTTATGTGCTTCATTCTGAAGGCTAGAGCAAAAAACGATATGTTACCCATTTAGAGTTTACTTTCCTTACATGCAATTTAAAGTATTTGCTTATAATTACTGTATAATATTTCTAATTATAAAACATTATACTGAATATGTAAAGATTATTTTTGTAAAAATGTAAAAAAAATAATAAATTGTGTATTTTTAAAATTATTGCTTCTAAATACATTATATATTATACAAAATTTACTTTGGTTTTTTGACAAATTTTTAGAAATTTGAGCATGATTTATAAATTACTTGATTTTAATGTCCATATAATGTATAATTTATAAAAGAAGTTTATAAATATTATTGAATTTGTTTTTTATATTTAATAATAATTATAATCTTAAAAAATACCTAATTATTGCTTTAGGAGGAGTAATATGAAGATTAAATCTGCAGCGGTGGCAATCCTTGCAGCCATGCTATGTACAACTTCAATGCTTTCGTCTTGTACAAACAATACGGAAAAGAACCCTTCAAACGACAATATCTCAGACGGAGGAAACGGCGAAGTTGTACAGGATAAACTTGACAACGCTTTTAGTCCTAATGTGCCGTCCGATCTTAAATTTGACGGACAGACTTTTAGCATGCTGATAGGCTCATCAGGAGGAGTAATGTATGCGGAAGAGGAAAACTCAAATCTTATAAATGATACTGTTTACCGCAGAAACGCTCTTATTGAAGAACATTTCGGTATTGATCTTAACATTGTTAAAACAGGCGTTGATGCAACAGGCTCCGGACAGTCAGAAGCTACACAGCAGTTTCGTACTCTTATAGAAACGGCTGACAAGACATATCATGCCTTCATGCATGTTCAGCATACCGGTATGCCGCAGATGATTCTTGAAAAATATTTTGTAGACTGGAACACTTTGCCTTACGTTAATCTTGATGAGGAATGGTGGTACCAGAATATCACAAACGATCTCTGCTTCGGCGACAAGATATATGTAATGACAGGCGATTACGCAAACTATATTGACAGTATTGACTGTCTTGTATTCAACAAAGACATTTTTGATAATCTCGGACTTGAATATCCTTATCAGGACGTTCTTGACGGAACCTGGACATGGGATAAATTCGAAGAGCTCGTAGCTCTCGGCGCCGATGACTTAAACGGTGACGGCCAGATGTCTTTTGAAGATGACCAGTGGGGTCTTGTAGGATGGATTTGGGAAATTGCGCCTGCACTTCTTGTTTCAACGGGTTACTCACCCCTTGACAAAGATGCTGACAATATGCCTGTTCTTAATCAGAACATCGATGAAGCACATGAAATTTACGGAAGAATAGTAGATCTTTTTGCAGATGGCCAGAAGGCTTTTGCTGAAGGATCTGAATATAATGTCCAGCTTAACGCATTTACTGAAGGCAGAGCTATGTTTAAAGACATCTTCCTCGGCGGCGTTACAGGATTTTCTGAAGTGGAATTTGATTTCGGTATCATTCCTTATCCTAAGTGGGATGAAGATTCTGAATATATGAACCGTTCATCCAATATGACGGCTCTTACATATATTCCGGTAACAAATACAGAGCTTGATCTCACAGGTGCAGTTCTCGAAGAGCTTGCATTCCAGAGTGCAAAAGAGCTTACTCCTACATACTTTGATACAGTTCTTACAGTAAAGAGTACAAGAGACGTAGAATCTGAAGCTATGCTTCCTATTATAAAGAATAATGCACGTTTCCTCTATGACGGTTACTGCCCGGCTATTATAAGTATGGTAAGTAACAAGAGCAATACATTCGCATCGACCTATAACTCATCGCTTCCTGCATATCAGGATGCACTTGAGGAAATGAGAGAACTGCTTCTATCCGATGATTAAAAAATATTCAGCTGTTTAACAGCTGCAAAAAAACCGGCGTCTGCGGTGATAAAAGGACGTCGGTTTTTTATTTTATATCATATAAATCCTACGATTTGAAATATGAAAGCATGACTTTAAAACATTAAACGTTTGTTGACTTAATAAAATATATATGATATACTGAAATATAATATAATCAGAAATGTTTTCAAGAAAATATTTTTTCGCAAAGCTCGGAGGTTATTTTATCAGTAATTGAATAGTCGGTACACGGATAATATTCCGCTTCTATTTCATTGTGATAACGTCCGGCATCCGCAAGCGCTTTATATGCTTCTGCAAGTAAAGAGGAACGGGTTTTTGATGCAAATGCAAGTTTTTGTTTTATGTTTATGATTCCTCTTTTATCTGCAAATCTTTCACAGTTTATGATCTTGTCAAATTTTTCTGCATACATTGTGAAAGCAGTTTTAGTTGCCGGAAAATAAATTCCGTCTATTATTGCAGAATCTTCAGGTGAATATGATACTGTCATATCAAGTCCGCATTTTTTAGCTTGAATATATGCTTCATCAAACCATATTTTTGCAGCGCCGCGGAAATCGCTGATAAGAAAAGTTTTGTCAGCTGCGCCTGCAAAGCTTTTAAAATATATATTTCCTGCAGATGAGACGGCTCTTTGTATTCTTATTGAAATTTTTCCGGGATTTGATGAATGTTTCTTCGGTGTGGCTGACAAAACGCTTGAAACAGCATTTTTTTCAAGTTTTTCGCGCAGGATATACGGATCTGTCATTTCTCGTGATTCAGTGTCAAGAAGGCCTGCTGCGCGCAGATATATGTAGGCCTTGCGGTATTGTTTCTTTTTTGCATCAGTCAACGCATAAATAGTGTTGCGGCGCTTGAAAAGCGCATTTGTGTTCCATGCTGTTCCGGGATCGACACTAATCTCACGGACTCCGGCGGCATATGGTATATATGTATGGGGAGAAGTCCCGTCTATAACCGCAATACCCTTTTCTGCTATTATTACTCCGTCAAGGGAGTAAGGACTGGAAGAACAATGTATGTAATCAGTGGTATATCCGTTTTTCTTTGATAATTCCGCTACTTTTTTCATCATGGTGCTTTTTCCGCTTCCAGGACCGCCTCCAAGCAGATATATGCGCGAAATTGATTCATCTCCGAATATATCATCAAAATAGCTGACGAACCCATTTTTGCTGTTTGCAGCGGCAAAAAAATGTCTTTCTTTTTTTGTTTCATCGATTTTTTCTATCATATCACAGTATGATTTTGGAGATATAATTTCTTTTACAGTATGATTATCCATATATTACAGCCTTTCTTCCGCAAATAATGACACTGATTTTTTTTGCGGCTGATCAAAACTTCTGATATTATGTTATGATATATTTTTAATTTTTGTTATTAAACCGGTAAATATTAAGTCGGTATCATTCAGAAAGAAGGAGTAACCAATGACACAAAATCTTAAAGTAATTATTTTAGCTGCCGGACGCGGAAAAAGACTTGGAAGCGAAACATCTGACCGTCCTAAAGTTATGCGAGAAGCTGCGGGCAAACCGCTGCTTGGGCATGTTATAAGTCAGATACCTGAGGATATTTCAAAAGACAATATAACAATTATTGTGGGATATAAAAAAGAAGCAGTTTTTGCCGCTTTCCCGGAATATTCGTTTGCCGTTCAGGAAGAGCAAAAAGGCACAGGTCATGCAGTGATGTGTGCTGAAAAAAAATTTGAAGACTATGATGGAAATGTGCTTATACTAAGCGGAGATATGCCGCTTGTTAGTAAAGAAACTCTTGTAAAATTGTGTGATTTCCATGCAAAAAGCGGAAATGCCTGCTCAATTCTTTCTGTTGAAAACAGTAATGAGTCTTCATTCGGAAGAGTGATACGAGATGCCGGCGGAAACTTTAAAGGAATAGTAGAGAAAAAGGACTGCAATGAAGAACAATTAAAATCCACAGAGCTTAATGCAGGTGTATATGTGTTTGATTCAAAGCTTCTTTTTCATTATCTTCATGACATTAAATCTG
>CALWBE010000039.1 GCA_944375955.1 uncultured Clostridia bacterium
GCTCAAAGAAAATCAAAGAGGTTCTCAAAAACAAGCGTGAGCACGGACAATACTGTGCTTGTCCGCCGTACGGCTACAAAAAGAGTAATACGGACAAAAACAGGCTTGTTCCGGACGAGATAACGGCTCCTGTTGTTAAGCGTATTTTTACGGCGGCAGCGAATGGTGATTCTTCAAGAAAAATTGCTATGGACTTGAACAGCGACGGTGTAATACCGCCGCTAAAGTACAGAGTTTTATACCGTGATGACTTCAGCGAAGCGGGTGCGGCAAGAGCATCTGACTTGTGGAACTACACCACCGTAAAGCGAATACTGAAAAATCCCGTTTATCTCGGTCACACAATACTCGGAAAAACAAAAAAGGTCAGCCTTAAATCCAAAAAGAAGGTGACAATTCCAAAAAAGGAATGGGCGATTACTGAGAGCACTCACGAACCGCTTATTTCCGAAGCTGTTTTTGAGCAGGCAAAAATCAACATGGGAAAAGGCACTATGAAGCACGAGGGCTACGACAATGTACGAAAGA
Organism: uncultured Clostridia bacterium; assembly: GCA_944375955.1. Classification (GTDB taxonomy): domain Bacteria; phylum Bacillota; class Clostridia; order Oscillospirales; family CAG-382; genus UMGS1052. The sequence goes on from CALWBE010000039.1 coordinate 529, forward strand.
GCATTTTCTCGGGAATTGTCTACTGCAAGAAGTGCGGACACGCTCTCTGTTCGGCTGGAACGGTGTATAAAGGCGAACGTGAAAAGTACTGGTATCTTTCCTGTATCAACAAGCGAAAGGACATCATAGAACCTTGTAGCGGCACACGGATAAGATACGCGGACTTGCTTGAAGTTGTACGGCAAGATCTTAACGAGCTTTTAGCTCTTTCGGATGAGGAAATCGGTGAAATTGCAAACGAGCTAATCAGGCAGGAAAATGCCAAAAGCGGAATTGTCAATTCTGAAATTCAAAAACGAAAGTTAAGTGAAAGGCTAAACACAATAAACAAAATAATCACAAAGCTTTATACCGATAATGCCGAAGGAAGACTTTCCGACGAGCGACTTTTTGCAATGGTTAGTGAACACGAAAAGGAAGCCTCACAAATCAAGGCAACTCTTGCACAAGCAGAAGCTGCAAACCATGAAGAAAAAATCAAGGACAGCTTTGAAAGATTCTTTGCAGCGGCAAAGCGGTATTCAAACATTGAAACTCTTGACAGAGAAACTCTTACAACCTTTATTGAAAAAATCGAAATCGGCGAAAAAATACTTCCGCCGGGAACGAAAATGATAACACACAGAAACCAAAGCTATTCACAGGAAATAAAAATCTACTACAAATTCATAGGAAACATTGCCGATGAAGAACAAAGACAAATCGGCTGAAAACACTATTTTAATATGGGACGGGAACACCCACAGAAGTAGGCGTAAACCTTAAGCAGGGTTATAATGGCGACATCACCGCAAAGCAGGCTGGTTCTGTTGGCGGACAGATGGTTAAGAAAATGATCCAGGCTTACGAGAATTCTATCAAGTAAGTCCAAAGCGTCTTATTTCTTGCCTCAGGGAATTTTCTGTGAGGCGTCATTAAAATAAGAAAATAGTGATATGTTATTATTCACTATAAATTCTTATAAGCAGTTACCATAACTGCAAAAAAGCTGTCATTCCGTTATATATTTCAAAAAACCTTTTTAAAAGATTTTATGAAAAAATAGGAATGACAGCTGTTCTTTTATGCTTTTCTATAGCCTGTTTTAAAATCCACTATATTAGCAGGTGTGTTGCCTTCAAGATAAGCTTTAAGGTTATCATAAGCTAAGTTTACAATATTGTCGTAAGTTTCTTTTAAATGAAAATATCCTGATATATGTGGCGTTATAACCGCATTTTTACATTTCCATAATGGGTGATCCGGCGGCAGCGGCTCGGGATCTGTGACATCAATTCCGGCTCCGCCCAATTTGCCTGACATGAGAGCATTATAAAGAGCGTCAGTATCGATAGCCGATCCCCTACCTACGTTCAGTATTATAGAACCGTCTTTCATTAGCGCTATGTTTTTTTCATTTATAATCTTTATTGTCTCAGGAGTTTCCGGCAAAGACAGAGCAACTATATCAAATTCTCCTATTATATCATTTAAAGAGCTGAAGGGATACATATTTTCTACATATTCTGGTTTTTGTGCTGTCGTAGTCCTGCGCATTCCGCATACTTTTATTCCCAAAGCTGAGGCAGAGCGCGCAAAACAAGATCCTATATCTCCAAGACCTACTACAAGACAGCGCGAGCCTTTAACTGACTTTACTCTTCCTTCGTCTTTCCAGCTGCACAAATTTTGATTGTCACGGTAAAGATGCAGCTTTTTATAAAGCTCGAAAAGCATACCAAGCATATGCTCGCTGATAGCATGTCCGAAAGCTCCGGTAGAATTGGTAAGCAGAGTGTCTTTCGGCAAAACTCCTTCTGCAACGTATGCGTTAGAACCCGCCTGAGCAAGATGCAGATATTTCAAGTTTTTTGCCTCTGAAAGTAAAGAGGGAGACGGAGAACCTAAGATAATTTCATACGGAATTAATGATTCAGAGGAAATTTTATCGTTCTCTGAAAAATCAATACTGTATCCGTATTTAGCAGAAAGTGATACAAATTTTTGTTTTATTTCATTTTCAGTAGGTATCATTGACAGTATTTTTTTTGAATTTGTCATAATTCCTCCGTATAAAGCTTTATAAATATTTAATTATTTATTTTTTATTTCTTCAAAAATTTTCTGAGCATATCTTACAGTATCCATAGCATCTCGTGCATAAACGTCAGCTCCTATTTTATCTGCATATTCCTGTGTCATTACTGCTCCTCCTACAACTATTTTGCACCAAGGCGCAGACTCTTTAAGAAGTGCTATAGTCTTTTCCATAGACGGCACGGTAGTTGTCATAAGCGCGCTCAATCCTGCTACAGGAGCGTGTATTCGTATAACTTCATTAACGACTTTTTCAGGAGGAACGTCTTTTCCTAAATCGTGAACGAGAAAACCGTAATTTTCCAATAACAATTTTACAATATTTTTTCCTATATCATGTATGTCTCCATGAACAGTTGCTATTACAAAATCGCATTTAGGAGTGAAATCAGTTCGGTTTTTTAAAGCAAATAATTTTATTTGTTCAAACGAGCTCTTAGCGGCTTCCGCACTCATAAGAAGCTGAGGCAGATATACTGCTTTTTTTTCATATCCTTGCCCTACAGCGTCTAATGCAGGTATAACTTCATTGTTAACAATATCAAGCGGCGGCATGCTGCTTAAAAGTTCAGCCGTAAGTTTTCCGGCTTCTTCACACATACCGAAAGCGATAGCTTTCTGAAGATCAGACGAAAAATCGGCCTTCCATGAAGATAATGGATTTATCCCGGACTGTACCGGAGAGCTGCCTGCCGAGTTATCATCTGCTAAAGAAGAAATAAATTCTACATATTGCGAACAATTTTCATCCTGGCATTTTAATGCTCTGTATGAATAGTATGCACTCATCATTTTATATGAATAAGGATTCATTATTGCAGCTGAGAGTCCGCTTTCCAATGCCATTATGAAAAATGTGCTATTAATATCATCTCTTGACGGCAACCCGAAAGAAATATTTGAAACACCTAACGAAGTATGACACCCGATATTATTTTTTATATATTTCATTGCCGAAAGAGTAGCTTCAGGAGCTTTGGCGTCTGCGCTTACGGTCATTGCAAGAGTATCAAATACAATATCTTTTTTTTGTATTCCGAATTCTTTTGCGCGTGATAAAATTTTTTCGGCTATCTTAATACGTCCCTCTGCTGTCTCAGGTATACCCTTTTCATCAAGAGTCAAAGCAACAATTACGCCTCCGTATTTTTTTACCAGAGGGAAAATTGTATTCATGCTTTCTTCTTTGCCGTTAACCGAATTTATCATTGCTTTACCGTTATAACGTCTAAGTGCTGCTTCCATAGCTTCTGCAGACGAAGTATCTATCTGCAAAGGCAGATCACACACGCTTTGGAGCTGGGTTACCGCAGATATCAGCATTTCTTTTTCATTTATTTCAGGTATTCCGACGTTTACGTCAAGTATTTGTACGCCTTTTTCTTGTTGAGATATACCTTCTTTAAGTATATATGACATGTCATTTTCAACAAGCGCTTGCTTAAATCTTTTTTTACCGGTAGGATTTATTCTCTCTCCAATAAGTATAGGAGAATTCCCGAATTTCACTGTTTTTGTATAAGATGCAGTTACAGTAAAGTTTTTTTGAGTTATCGGAACAGGTACAATATCTGCCGTGCAGTTATAAAGCGCTGAAATATATTTTGGCGTAGTTCCGCAGCAGCCGCCCACAATACGTACTCCTGAAGATACAAATTTTTTCATTATATCAGAAAACTCTTCAGGCTGAATGCCGTAGGTTGTAGTTTTTCCATCGCTTGTGGGAAGTCCTGCATTTGGTTTTATAATAATTGGAACTGAAGAACATTCTATAAGTCTTTTTACGACATCTTCCAGCTTGTCCGGTCCGACAGAACAGTTTGCTCCGACAGCGTCAGCACCCATTCCCTCAAGCATTGCTGACATAACTTCCGGTGAAGCTCCGGTCATAAGCTTACCGTCTTCTCCATATGCATTCGACACAAAAACCGGAAGCGTGCTGTTTTCTTTGGCTGCAAGCAATGCAGCTTTTGTCTCATAGCTGTCCGAAAAAGTTTCTATCATCAGAAGATCAACGCCGTATTTTATGCCGACTTTTACTACCTTTGAAAACAGTGTTACAGCTTCTTCAAATTCAAAATCGCCGTAGGGTTTTAAAAGTTTTCCTGATGGACCTATATCAAGTGCAACATACTTTTCCTGAGGAGAATGCGAACTTTCCGACGCAATTCGTGCATTTTTTACCGCGGCACATATTATTTCGTCAAGCTCGTTTTCGGTAAATTTCAGAGTGTTTGCACCAAAAGTATTTGTGCATACAACATTGCTTCCGGCATCAAAATAATTTCTGTGAATTCTTTGTATAACATCCGGATGAGATATATTCCACAATTCCGGATATTCTCCAGGCTTTAACCCTTCAGCCTGCAAAAGAGTTCCCATGCCTCCGTCAAGGTACAGCGTTTTACTTTTTAAATATTCGAGAATATTCATTTAGTTCTCCTATATTATTTGTTCTTCGAAATTCCTATTATTGCTGTTACTGATTTTGATGGCGTCATCATCATACTGTTGCATAAAGAAAGTCCTATTTTTCTGTGACAGTCGAGTATTCGAAAAATATCATTCTGGAAGTATATCGAAAAATCGCCATACCCAGGACTAAATCGCGGTCTTATATTTGAATTATACGGCGCCTGCGAATATTGATTTTTTATATATTTACAAAATACATCGCATAAGCTTTCTATGCGTTCAGCTCCGATACTTTGAAAGATCAAGGCTTTAGAAGCATAACCGATAGAAGAATACTTTTCTATAAGACGATCTATTTTTATCCCGACAGTTGCTGCAAACATTATTATTTTACTGCAATCTTTGAGATTTGAAGCAAGATCAAGGCTATTTATTTCTAAATCTTCAGTTTTTACATAACAGTTCGATACGCTTACATCTCTCTCGCAATAACATACATTGTATGTAAAAGCATCAATTTTTTCGCATTCATCAAGACATGTTTCGAGAGCTTCGTTTATTTCATGGATGTCTGTACTTTTTCCGGCTCCCATATATCTAAGTATTTCCGTGCGGTCAATGGGAGGTGCCGAAAAACTTTTTATAAAAACCATACTCATTTTTTGCCGACAATCTCCGAAAGATTATTTAAAATATTTTTTGCAACATCAGGCTTATTCATAGAGTAAACATGTACATTTTTAATATTGTTTGCGAAAAGATCTATTATCTGATCGGTAGCATATGCTATTCCTGCCTGCTGCATAGCTTTTGGATCTGAACCGAACTTGTCTACTATGCTTTTAAATCTGTTGGGCATAAAAGATCCTGACAATTTGATTGCTCTTTCTACCTGATTTGCATTTGTAATTGGCATTATACCTGCAATTACCGGTACAGTTATACCAGCTTCCCGTATTTTATATAAAAAATTATATAAAAGATTATTGTCAAAAAACATCTGTGTAGTAAGAAACTCACATCCGGCGTCAACTTTTTCCTTTAAATATTTTATATCCTCTTTTTGGTTTGCACTTTCCGGATGAACTTCTGGATAACATGCTCCTCCTATGCAGAAATCCGCTCCGCTATCTTTAAGTTCTCTTACAAGTTCGGCAGCATGATGATACTGCAGTTCACCTGGTTCAAACGTCTTGATATCGGCAGGAATATCTCCTCTTAATGCCAATACGTTTTCTATGCCGGCAAGCTCCATCGCTTCTATACGTTTTTTAACGGTATTTTTTGTGGATGAGACACATGTAAGATGTGCAAGAGTAGAAACACTATATTCATTTTTTATTTTTTTTGCGATATCAAGAGTATATTTGCTTGTTCCTCCGCCGGCACCGTATGTAACACTCATAAATGACGGTTTAAGCTTTGCTATCTCATTAACCGCTTTTTCTACGCTGTCAAACGAGCTGTCTGTTTTTGGAGGGAATACCTCGAAAGAAATGGACAGCGTATCTTCTTTAAGTAACTTTGAAAGTTTCATATAATACCCACTTTTTCTAATAAACTACTTGGTCATTTTTTCCTGCTTTATTTTTTTATCGATAACATGACGCGATGCTAATTCTTTATGAATATCATCGAGAGAAATTCCCATTTCAATCATTAGGACCATAACATGATAGACAAGATCGGCAATTTCATATATAGTCTCCTTTTTATCGCCTGCCTTGCCTGCGATTATTACTTCCGTACTTTCTTCGCCTATCTTTTTTAATATTTTATCAATTCCCTTTTCAAATAGATAAGTAGTATACGAACCTTCCTTTTTTTCTGTTTTTCTTCCTTCAATAAGCTTTATAAGTATATCAAGTGAAAATTCTTTAAGGCTTTCGCTTTCCCAAAGCGTATGCGTGAAGCATGAATCGGTGCCGAGATGGCATGCAGGGCCGTCTTTTTCAACGAGCACAACAAGAGCATCATTGTCGCAGTCGGCGGTAATTGAAACTATATGCTGATAGCAGCCTGATGTTTCTCCTTTGAGCCAAAGTTTTTGCCTTGAACGGCTGTAAAAACATGTTAGTCCCTTTTCCATAGATATTTTTAAGCTTTCCTTGTTCATATACGCGAGTGTAAGCACTTTTTTCGTTTCAGCGTCTACAACTATTGCTGGTATCAAGCCTTTTTCATCAAATTTTAAATCTTCAGTATTTATCATAACTTTTTCTCCTTTTATATTCTTACAGGTATACCGTTTGCATACAGTTCCTTTTTAAGATCGGATATTGTCAGCTCACCGAAATGAAATATCGAAGCTGCAAGTCCTGCGTCCACTTTTGGGAGCTCTTTAAAAAGTTTGGTAAAATGTGCTGCACAGCCCGCTCCTCCGGAAGCTATTACGGGTACATTTACTGCATCGCATACTTTTCTTAACATTTCTATATCGAATCCGTTTTTTACTCCGTCTGTATCTATAGAATTTAACACAACTTCGCCGGCTCCCATATCTACGCATCGCTTTATCCATTCCACTGCTTCCAATCCGGTATTTTCCCTTCCGCCTTTTGAAAATACTCTAAATACACCGTCGACTCGCTTTACATCAGCGGATATGACAACGCACTGATTCCCGTATATCTTTGCCGCCTCATACACAAGGCTTGGATTTCGTATAGCTCCTGAATTTACGCTTACTTTGTCGGCTCCGCATTTTAAAACCCTGTCGAAATCTTCCACCGTATTTATTCCTCCGCCGACAGTGAGAGGTATAAAAATTGTTTCAGCTACTTTGCAGAGTATATCTGTAAATAAAGATCTTCCTTCTGCAGATGCTGTTATATCATAAAATACAAGTTCATCGGCACCGTTATCACTGTAATATTTTGCAAGTTTTACCGGAGATGAAACATCAGAAAGTCCAAGAAAATTTACTCCTTTTACTACCCTTCCGTCTTTTACGTCTAGACATGGTATAATTCGTTTTGTAATCATTCAGCCACCTCAATAGCATCTTTTAAACTAACTGCCCCAGTATAATATGCTTTACCGATAATTGCTCCGTGAAGATTAAGTTCAGCCAGACTTTTTATATCGTCAATCGAAGATACTCCCCCGGAAGCTATTATATTTATATTAAAATTTTCAGACAATTTACGATAAAGCTCTTTGTTTATTCCGGTCATAGCACCGTCTTTGGAGATATCTGTACATATTATAGTATCAATACCGACATCAGACATTTTTTTGCAGAAATCAAACCATTTGTACGAGGATTTTTCAGTCCAGCCGCGAATAGCTACAAAACCGTCTTTTATATCGGCTCCTACCGCTATTTTTTTTCCGAACATTTTTACTGCAGAGATTAAAAATTCCTCGTCAATAACTGCTGAAGTTCCTAAAATTACTCGCTGCACGCCTATATCTATATATTTTTTTACTGTTTCAATGCTGCGTATCCCACCGCCTGCTTCGGCAAACAAATTCGAACTTTCTATTATTTTTTTTATTACTGAAATATTTGCTGCAGTGCCGTTTTTTGCGCCTTCCAGATCAACAATATGTATATGACTTGCCCCCTGAGAAGCAAAATCCCATGCCACGGAAACTGGATCGTTGCTGTATATTGTCATTTTGCTGTAATCGCCTTTAAAAAGTCTTACAGCTTTTCCTTCATATAAATCAATTGCCGGATAAATATACATATTAGCCTCCAATTTCACAAAAAGCTTTTAAAATTGCCAAACCTACTTTTCCACTTTTTTCCGGATGAAATTGACACCCGAAAACAGTTCCGCAAGAAACCGCAGCAGTAAGAGGAACTCCATATGAAGCCGTCGCAATAGTAGACGACTTGCACCCAGATCCGTAATATGAATGAACAAAATAAACAAAATCACCGTTATTTATATATTTGAATATTGGAGAACGCTCGCCGCAAAAATCAAGTGAATTCCATCCCATATGCGGTATTTTTAAATCTTTCGGTATAATATCGGATATAGGCCTAACATCGCCTTTAATAAGCCCAAGTCCTTTATGTTCTCCATATTCGAAACTTTTTTCAAAAAGAAGCTGCATTCCGAGGCAAATACCCAATATAGGTTTTTTATCGGCAGCGGCTTCTGACAAGAAATCAGAAAGCCCAGACGCATAGAGCTTTTCCGAAGCGTCGCCAAAAGCTCCGACACCGGGAAGTATTATTTTATCAGCTTTTTTTATGATATCTTTTTCTCCGGTAACAATTGCATCAGCACCTACTGCAGCAAAGGAGCTCTTTAACGAAAATAAATTTCCTACACCATAATCTATAATTGCTATCATCAGAGGACTCCTTTTGTTGACGGGATTTCATCTTTAAAATTTTCATCTATCTTTACTGCCATCATTAGACTGTGAGCTACTGACTTGAAAGCTCCTTCAACAATGTGATGAGAATTCTTTCCCGATATTTTGCGCATATGTAAAGTTATTTCCGCGTTTTGTGCAAATGCTCTGAAAAATTCCTCCGCAAGCTCTGTGTCAAAATCACCGACTTTTTCAGAAGCAATGTCAATATCGTATACAAGCATGCCTCTGCCGGAAATATCTACGGCAGAAATTATCAATGCTTCGTCCATAGGAAGAAGCATGCTTCCGTAGCGGATGATACCTTTTTTGCTGCCGAGCGCATCTTTTACAGCCTTTCCCAAACAAATACCTGTATCTTCAACAGTGTGGTGAAAATCCACATTGGTGTCTCCTTTACATTTTATATTTAAATCAAATCTTCCGTGCTTTGCGAAAAGAGTCAGCATATGATCTAAAAAACCTATGCCGGTATTGATTTTTGAACTCCCCTTCCCGTCAAGATCAATTGAAAGATTGATATCTGTTTCTGAAGTTTTCCTTGATATTTCTGATTTTCTCATTTATACTTCCTCCAATATTTCTTTTAATGCAGAAATAAGAGATTTCATTTGTTCTGACGTACCAATAGTAATCCGGTTATATTCGCGGATTCTTCTCTGTTCAAAATGACGAACAAGTATTCCTTTTTCTTTTAATTTGATGTATATGTGCTCGCCGCTTATTTTTGGATGCTTAGCAAAAATAAAGTTGGTTGAAGAATCCAATGTAAAAAATCCTATTTCTTTGAGTTTGTTTTCCGTGTAAATGCGGTTCTTAATTATCTCGGCACAGTTTCCTCTTGTGTATTCTTCATCTTCTAATGCGCCGATTCCTGCGGCCATGGTCATTCTGTTTATATTATAAGGGTTTGTAGAATACTTAATTGTGTTGAGATCTTTTATAATTTCTTTGCATCCGACTCCAAACCCAAGTCTTGCACCTGCCATCGAACGCGATTTTGAAAAAGTCTGAGTTACAAGTAAATTATCATATTTGTGTATAAGCGGTATGCAACTTTCCGCGCCGAAATCCACATATGCTTCGTCTACAACAACTATATTGTCAGGATTTGATTTTATTATTTTTTCAATTTCATCTTTTGAGATCATAAGACCGGTCGGAGCATTTGGGTTTGCAATAAAAATGTTCTTATTTATTCCACAATAATCATTAAAGGTAAGCTTAAATTCTTCATTTAGCGGAATTTCAAAATACGGAATGTTATTTATTTCAGCAAACACTTTGTAAAATCCGTATGTAATATCAGCAAAAGCTGCCGGATGATTTTTATCACAAAATGCCATAAAAGCAAAATTCAAAATTTCGTCTGAGCCGTTTGTGACAAGAATTTCATCTCTCGATACCCCTAAAATACCGCTAAGCTTATCAGTAAGTTTTCGACATTCCGGATCCGGATATAATTGAAGTTCATAAGCGGATCGGCATGCAAATTCCACAGCTTTATTTGAAGGAGGAAACGGCGATTCATTTGTATTGAGCTTTATGTATTTTTTCTCAGCCGGCTGTTCTCCGGGAGTATATGGAACAAGATTTTTATATTTTTTACTAAAAAAGCGGCTCATATGTTTATTGCTTTGAATCCTCCGTACGTATTCTTGCGCTTTTTGCATGAGCAGTCAGTCCCTCTTTTTCAGCAAAATACCCTACAGAGTCAGCAACTTGCTCAAGTGCGTCACGCGTATAATATGTGTACTGTGTCTTTTTTACGAAATCGTCAACTGAAAGCGGACTTGAAAATTTAGCCGTACCGCTTGTCGGCAATGTGTGGTTTGGACCTGCCAAATAGTCACCGAGAGCTTCCGGACAATAACGACCTAGAAACACAGAACCGGCATGTTTTATTGAGTCAAGATAGTCAAAAGGATTATCAAGGCACAGTTCAAGATGTTCGGGAGCAATTTCATTAGCAATATCTATAGCGGAATAAATATTTTCTGCGACAATTATTTTGCCGTTATTGTCTATTGAAGCACGCGCTATATCAAATCTTTCCAGTTGTTTGATTTGAAGCTCAATTTCTTTACTGACTTGTTCAGCAAGTTTAAAGGAAGTTGTAACAAGTACAGCGCTTGCCATTTTGTCATGCTCAGCCTGAGACAGAAGATCCGCAGCTATGTATTTAGGATTGCTGTTCTCGTCAGCTACTATAAGTATCTCACTGGGACCTGCTATCATATCAATAGAAACTGTACCGTAAACCTGTTTTTTTGCTTCGGCTACAAATGCGTTACCGGGGCCGACTATTTTGTCAACTTTCGGTATGGTTTCAGTTCCGTATGCTAATGCTGCAATTGCTTGTGCTCCGCCTACTTTAAAAATTCTGTCAACTCCGGCAATATGTGCCGCTGCAAGTATCGCCTGATTAATTTTTCCTTCGCTGTTAGGAGGAGTTACTATTACCACTTCACTGCATCCTGCAATTTTTGCGGGAATTGAATCCATTAATACGGTTGAAGGATATGCGGCTGTACCGCCAGGGACATAAAGACCTGCACGGTCTATCGGTATAATTTTTTGCCCCATTATTATTCCGTTGTCATCATTGATTATAAAACTGTTTCTAACCTGTCTTTCGTGAAATTTTTTGATATTGGCTGCAGCTTTTTTTAATACTTCAATAAATTTTTTATCTGTCTTTTCAAGCGCTTCTTCTATTTCCTTTTTCGTAACTATAAGAGAATCAAGCTTTGCCTTATCGAATTTTTCACAATATTTAAACAAAGCTGAATCTCCGTTTTTTCTCACATCATTTATTATATCTGTAACAATTTCTGATACGTCTCCGGATTGCATACTGCGTGAAAATATTTCTTCAGGCAGTACATCTCCGTATTTCATGATTTTTATCATTTATTTATTTTCCCCCGTATTCTTTATCTGCAATGCCAGCGCATCGGAAATTTTTTCTATAATATCGTTTTTAAACTTAAAACTTGGTTTGTTTGATATAAGTCTTGCGCTTATAGGAAAGATTTCCTGAACTACCGAGAGATTATTTTCCTTGAGAGTAGTACCGGTTTCAACGATATCTACTATCACGTCTGAAAGCCCTAAAATTGGTGCTATCTCTATAGAGCCGTTCAAATGTATAATGTCTATATCGCGTCCAAGAGAAGAATAATAGTTCTTTGTTATGTTAGAAAATTTTGTTGCTACTCGCAGTGTTTTTGACATATCGTCGCGGTAATCGTTTTTTGCTGCCACTGCCATTCTGCATTTTCCTATACCGAGATCTAAAAGCTCGTATACATCCGGCTCATATTCAAGCAATATATCCTTCCCGGCAACTCCTATGTCAGCGGCTCCTCTCTCAACATAAATGGAGACATCAGATGGCTTTACCCAAAAGTATCTTACTCCGGTATTTTCATTTTCAAAAATCAACTTTCTGCTGTTTTCCTTAATTGAGGGGCATTCAAAACCGCCGTTTTCAAACATTGTGTACACCTTTTCGCCGAGTCTGCCTTTTGGCAGAGCAATATTAAGCATTGTTTTCAACGATTTCAACTCCCCTCTCTCTAAATTTTAAAACTTGTCTGTATCTTATATCTTTCGGTACTGATTTTTGTACCATGACGCTTTTCCCGTTTTCCGAAAGAAGTTTTACGGCATCAGACAATGCCGAAAGTTCACAGCCGTCTTCATATAGAAGTATAGTATCTACATCATAGTCGGTTCCGAACTTTTCAAGTCTCTCAAGAGTATCAAGATAAACGGCAAATCCGACAGCACGCGAATTTCTGCCCATTTTTTTCATAAGCTTATCATACTGACCGCCTGAAAGTACACTTGAAGCTATCCCATTAATAAATCCTTTAAAAACAAATCCATTATAATATCCCATATCGTTTATTACGGAAAAATCTATATTTATTTTTTCTCCGTAACCGTTTCTCTTTAAAATAGATACTATTTTTTCAAGCGTTTCGATATCATTCTCTGCGCCAGGTATGGAAAGTTCTTTTAACACCGGAATAACCTTTTCAGCTGCGCCGTAATTTGATATAAGATTTTTCAGAATGTCTGAATTTTTTCCGTATGATGAAAGAATAGAACACAATTCCGGAATATTTTTTTCTCCTACGCATTTAAGTATAGACTTTTCGATTTCTGGTGAAACAGAAAGCGAATCGATTGCAGATGATAAAATTCCCAAATGCGAGATATCAAGCATGTAATCTTCGGAAATCTGAGAAAGGCTTTCTGCCGCAAGCATTAAAACTTCGTAAATGTTATAATCATCTATATTACCGATACACTCAAGCCCGACTTGCATGATTTCACGGTAAGACTGTGAGCTTTTTGCCACACGGTAAACATTTTCATTATAGCATACTTTTTTTACTCCGGAATAATCATCCTTTGTATTTTTAATAATTGAAAGCGTTACATCAGGTTTTAGCGCCATCAATTTTCCGTCAGTATCGGTAAATGTTATTATATTATCTGATACAAGAAAGTCCTTGTTTCTTGCATAAAGCTCATATTCTTCAAATTTGCTCATTTTATACGGCAGAAATCCATAGTTTCGGTATAAAGAGCGAAGTTTAAATACGGCTATTTCTTCATCTTTCAATACACATTCACTTATATTCATACAATATTTTCCTTTCAGATAAAGTGCGGAAATGTTTTATTGCTTCTTTTCAAGCCGGTCAAGTATTTTGTTATATCCTCCGCTTCCGTAAACAAGGCATCTGTTTACACGGCTTATAGTTGCTGTACTTGCGCCTGTTTCTTTTGAAATTACCTGATAACTTTTCCCTTCTCTCAGCAGCTGCGCTACTTGAAGCCTTTGAGAAACATCCTGAAGTTCGCGTACAGTAAAAATATCTTCAAAAAAACTATAGCATTCATTTATATCCTTCAAAAGCAGGATCGCTTTAAAAAGCTGTTCGGTTATTTCGTTATTGTACTTTTCCATAATCCTTTCCTTTCAAGGCAAATATAACGCAATAGTATATAAATACTAATAAATAATAAAAAACCTATTGCTGTTTTGCTTAATTTTTTTAATTCACTTTAGCACTTTACTATGATATCACATTATATTGATAAAGTCAATAGGTAAATAGGTAAATAAGTAAAATAGAGAAACTTAAATTACAAAATAAAATATGTCAAACTGCCATATTAAAAAAATAAATATCCACCCGCATAGCGGGTGGTATTTCATTTTCGGGCAAAGCCCTAACTGATACTGGCGACGCACAAGTGCGTTTAAAATTGGCCTGCCAGCCATGCAATTGTTACTTACTACCCATAAATGGGTCCCGCGGGTCAAACATACTTAGCTGGTCGCTTTCTTTATCTTTATTCAATTGATCTGCTATATACGCTTTTATTGCCTTAGTATTTTTCCCCGCGGTATCTACGTAATATCCCTTACACCAAAATTCGCGGTTTCGATATGCAAATTTCATATTTCCCCATTTCTGAAATATCAATAGCGCGCTCTTACCTTTTAGATACCCCATAAACCCCGAAACGCTCATTTTGGGAGGGATACTTACTAACATATGTATGTGGTCGGGACATACTTCTCCTTCTATTATGTCCACACCTTTCCACTGACATAATTGTCTCAGTATCTCTCTTATCTCTGCACGTTTTTCTTCGAAAAACACCTTTCTCCGATATTTCGGCGCAAACACAATATGGTACTTGCAATCCCACTTTGTATGTGCTAAACTATTGTTGTCTATGGCTACTTTCTTCATAGATAAATCCTCCTAATGTGTTTTTTATGTTCGACTGGCAGGTCTTCCATATTATATCACATTAGGAGGATTTTTTCTCATCGGTTAACCTCTTTTGAACCACGCGACTATCGCGTGGTTTTCTTGTAGACAA
>CALWBE010000040.1 GCA_944375955.1 uncultured Clostridia bacterium
AACTTTAAAGGAATAGTAGAGAAAAAGGACTGCAATGAAGAACAATTAAAATCCACAGAGCTTAATGCAGGTGTATATGTGTTTGATTCAAAGCTTCTTTTTCATTATCTTCATGACATTAAATCTGACAATGCTCAGGGGGAATATTATATAACTGATGTTCCGGCATTGTTGTTAAAAAACGGATATAAAGTAGACGCATATAAAATTTATGATTTGGAGGAGACTTTAGGTGTTAACACTGTAGAAGATCTTGAACTCGTAGAAAAAGTTATGAAAAACCGTCATACGAAATGAATTTTATTTAATGTATTTATAAAAATGAGGGAGAAAAAATAATGAAATGCATAGAAGAACCGGCAAAAAAAATACCGGTTTGTATGGAGGCTGATGTATTTGTGGCAGGCGGCAGTTGTACAGGAGTATTTGCCGCAGTTCGCGCTGCACGGCTTGGGGCAAAGGTAGTGCTTGTCGAACGTGAAAACTGTCTTGGTGGCACTGCGACAGCAGGACTTGTAAATATTTGGCATAGTCTTAAAGATACGGATTATAAAAATCAGGTAATCGCTGGCTTAACGTATGAAATGACAGAACGTCTTGTAAAAAGCGGATCGGCAAGACTTGATGATAACCCTTCGACGGCAATAAATTTTGATCCTAACAGATTGAAATACGAGCTTGACAGACTTGTAGAAGAAGAGAAAATAAAAGTATATTTACATACGCTTTGTGTGGGCGTAATAACAGACGGCAATGAAATAACAGCAGCGCTGATTGAGAATAAAGACGGAAGAAGTGCTGTAAAAGCCGGCTTTTATATAGATGCTACCGGAGACGGGGACATAATGAAATATCTTGGTGTAAAAAGCTATACAGGGTCTCCGATGCAGCCGCCAACGCCATGTTATTTAATGCAGGGATCTCTTGAAAATATAGATTATAAAAGTATAATAGTGGAGCACGGAAATGAAGTGGGTCTTCCTGATGATTTCGGTTGGAGTGAACCTGTAACAGGACTTCCGGGCATATATCTAAGAGCCGACTTTCATATTTTCGGAGTTGATTGTTCAACAGCCGACGGATTGACTCTGACCGAAATAGAAGGACGAAGAAAAGCATATGCTTTTGTTGAGTTGATAAATAAATACGCAGGAACAGACCTTAAGATAGTAGCGTTGAATTCTCTTGCTGGAGTGCGTGAAACGAGACATTACGAGACAAAGCAGCAGGCATGCGGGCGAGATATGCTTTTGGGTAAAAGGTATGAAGACGCGGTATTAAACGGCACATATCGAATAGATGTTCATGACGAAGATGCATGTGTAACGTTTTATTATCTTAACGGTGAGACAGTTCGCATGAAAGGCGGAATATCGAGTAACTACATATATGGAAACTGGCGGAAAGATGAAGGAATAACAGGGGAACCGGCAAAATATTATCAAATGCCATTCTCTGTGTTGGTACAGGAAAAATACCGCAATATAATTGCGGCAGGAAGAATGATAAATGCCGATAAGATGGCATACGGAGCCCTGAGAGTAATGGTAAACCTTAATCAGATAGGAGAAGCAGCGGGCGTTGCTGCATACCTTTCAGTTAACAGCGGTAAACCGGTTTGGGATATTGACGGAAAAGAGGTCAGAGCCCTGCTTGTAAAGGGAGGATCGGCACTGTAAGATATTTTTATTAAGGATTATCAGCGTATTTTTATGTTTTAAAAGTTTATATTTAATATTCTAAAAAACATGCCATAAAATCATTTAAAATCCCCGGAGCGTTTATATAAACGCTCCGGGGATTTTTGCTTTTCAAACAGCAAATGAGCATAAAAATATTCGAGTATATTTTTTTGATTATGATAAATACTCTTCAGGGTTTACGCACACTTCATCTTTATAAAGCTCAAAATGAACATGTGGAACTTCCGCACTTTCAATAATGGCGGTTTCGCCTATTCCTCCTATAGTGCTGCCGACTTCAACTACAGCTCCGACTTCAATTCCCTGTGGAAGGGTTTCGGAAAGATTTGAATAACTTGAAACAAGCCCGCCTGAATGTTTTATAACAACGGTAGTTCCCATAAGGGCATCATTGTAAATATCTGTTATTATGCCGCTTGCAAATGCGAGTACCGGACTTCCGATGTCACCGGTTATATCAATACCGTCATGGGTACGAAAGTCATTCATGGTAGGAGTATAAAGCAATTCATCTTTAGAAAATTCACGGCTTACATAACCGTCAGCAGGCTTTACTCTCACGCTCGGCGGATCGGGACTGTCGAAATCTGGAGTCTGAGGCTGATTTTGTCCGGCGTCAGGTGTGGGAATTACTTCTTCCTGTACGTCATCAGGTTCACCTGATACAGCTGAATTATTATCAGTTACAGGTTCGGTTACTTCGGCCGAGACATTGCCGGGAGTTTCTGAAACTATAGATCCCGGATATTCATGTTCTGTCTGTGAAGGCAGAGTGTAATCGGGATTGTCATCCTTCTCGTCAAGAGACGGCAGAACAATATCGTTTTCTGTCTGATCGATTTCCGGAATTTCATAGCCGTCAGTGCCTCCGAGGATATTTTTCACACTATTTGATGTGATTCCTACTACGGCAGCTGCAAGGGCTATGTAAACCCCTGTGCTGATAAGTTGTTTTTTTATTCGAGTTTCACGTTCGCTGCTATTTTTGTTTTTCAATATAAAAACACCTCCGCATATATTTTTTCCGATGAGTGAAAATATATGCAGAGATGTAATTGTTTTTTATGTATTATTCCTGCTCGAAAGGTTTGTTAAAATCTTCATGCAGCGAAGACACGTTGTCAGCAGTTATGAGGGCGCTGTATCTGAAAGGAACTGAAACAAATTCAAACTCACCGATAGAAAAGACGAAGTCGATATTTTCAAGAATATCAGCAGAAGTGACATTTGTCTTAATGCCTGAGAGAAGATTTTTGCGGGCAGACTCGTCCAAAAGTTTTTCTTTTAGTGGATTTTCGGAGTTAAGAGCGGTTTTTACAAAAGCCCGTATAACCTCAACCTGAGTAGTACAGCGTTTGACGTCACCGTTTCCGCTTTCATAGTCACGATATCGCATAAGCTGTACTGCTTTTGAACCGTTAAGATACTGATCTCCTTCATAAAGATCTATATCCTCATATATATCGTCATATTCCATAGCTTCCGGAACTGTATACCGAAGTCCTGTATTTCCGCAGAATTCATTAAATATGCGTCGGGCATCTGAAGTATTTATAACGGCATAATAATCTATCTTCATATCAGTAAGGGCATATATTTTATTTATCAGATAATCTGTTCCGTAATTCTGGATAGTATCTTTAAAAGACATCGAGCCGGAATAATTGTTACCTGTCGAATCTATGCCGGTGATTTCATATTTAGATTCTGTAGGAATAGAACAAACCATTATTTTTTCAGTGTTGAAATCAACCTTTACAAGGATTATTGCATCGGTTTCATTTGTTGATATATCGTTTCCTATTATCATTGCGGTGAATCCTTTTCCGTCTGTTACAGGAGTTGTGAAAAAGTCATCGCTGCTGTCCTCATCATAGTCTTTGCTTTGATTATTGTCAATGTTAATATCATGAAACAAAGCATCTTCAAAATATCCGTTTACCATTATGCCAAGAAAGGAAAAGGCGACAAGACATATAAAGAACGACAAAATAAATTGCTTTTTGGGCGACATTTTTATCTCCTTTCCGATATCCGACAAGGGATAGAGAGTATTTAAAAATACAAACGAATAAAAATTTTTGTATTAAATTAAGTAAATAAAATATTATAATATATTTAGTATATCATAATTTGACAGAATTTTCAATATTTTGTTCCCAAAGTCATAATCACAAACAAAATTTTTTAATAATGTCATACTTACATTTTAAATGAAGGTTAATAATAGGGATATTTATATTTTTATATTCCCCGGTATATAATATATTTAATTGACAAACAAAAAAATACATGTTAAAATAATATTGTAAATAAATGCCTTTTTATTAAAATGGCATGCTGTAACGGAGGGAAACAGTATGAAATTTAATCCGAAATTAGTGTATCCTGTCCGAGATGTTATAACAATAAGAGAGCTTGTGGAGTCAAGCTGTGAAAAATTTGCCGATAATACGGCTTTTATGTACCGTGAAGAAGATGAAATAATAAAAGTAACATATGAAAAATTTATAAAAGATATTAGAGCGCTTTCGACTTATTTGAATTTTTCAGGACTGCAGGGAGAAAAAATTGCTGTTACCGGAAGGAATTCATATTATTGGGCGTTGACATATATGGCAGTGGCATGTGGCTGCGGAGTTGTTGTGCCGCTTGACAAAGATCTTCCTTTAAAGGAAGCAGAATATATTCTGCAGGAGTCCGAAGCGAAAGCTCTTATGGTATCTCCTGAACTTGAAGAGAAATTTGAATGTTCAGATATATGCAGAAAATTCTATATGAAAAATATACCTGAATATATAAGCGAAGGCTGCCGTCTTATTGAGGCTGGAGACCGCTCTTATGCAGATTATAAAATAGATCCTAATGGTTTGGGAGTGTTGATATATACATCCGGCACTACCGGCGCTGCTAAAGGTGTTATGCTTTCACAGAGAAATATATGCTCTGATATCACATCAGTATTAAAATATGTAAAGATAAATCCCGACGACGTATCAGTGTCTGTGCTTCCCCTGCATCATACTTATGAATGTACGGCAGGTTTTTTGGGATTTATATATTCTGGGGCCTGTATTGCATATAACGATTCTTTGCGCAGAATTAGGGCAGACCTTGCAGAATTCAAGCCGACTGTATTTATAGCTGTACCACTGCTGCTTGAAAATTTTTTGAAGCTTATACTTGAAAAGTATGCTTCGATCCCCGGCGGTAAAACCGTATTTGCTTTTCAGAAAGCGGCGTCAAAGCTGCTTCCGGTAAATGGGAATTCATCAGCCAGAAAAAAACTTTTTTCACTTGTAAATGAATCGTTCGGCGGCAGACTGAGACTGATTTTATGCGGAGCGGCGCCCCTGTCTCCCGAGATATACAAAACTTATGAAAGTTTTGGCATTAAGGTGTATATAGGTTACGGACTTACAGAAACTTCACCTATATGTTTAATGCACAGCGATTTTTACCGTTCTGCCGATGATAACGGCTATCCGGCTGCCGGTATAGAAGCAAAAATATGCGATGCAGATGCCGATGGAAAAGGAGAGCTTGCAATTCGCGGAAACAATGTTATGCTGGGCTATTACAAAATGCCGGAGGAGACCGCGCATGTCATAAGGGACGGGTGGTTTTATACGGGAGATCTTGCAGTAAGATGTGCTAACGGAGCAATAAAAATAGTAGGTCGTCTGAAAAGCATGATTGTTGCTAAAAACGGGAAAAAAATATTCCCGGAAGAATTGGAATACAAACTTATGCAGAGCGGAATTGTAAAAGAATGCATGGTTTTCGGAAGCGGAGATCCTAATTCCCCAGTAATTACGTCTGCGATATATCCGGATGAAAAAGCCGTTGCTGACAGATTGGGAATATCTGCGGAAACTTCTTCGGATGAGTATAAAAAAGCAGTAAAAAGTCTTTTTTGCGATGCGGTAGAAAAGATCAATAAAACAGGTATGCCGTATAAAGCTATCACAAAAATAATTATAAGAGAAAAAGAATTTGAAAAAACTACGACAAAGAAAATAAAGCGCAATTCATGTGAAAATATGTGTGACAGCAGCGAAAAAAACGGCAGTGCTAATGAGGAATGAAATTTATATAAATAAAATATTAAGCAAAGAAAATGCGGCTTGGATATTGCGGAATTATCTGCAATTTCATGCCGCAGTATAATTCATAAATCAACGAAGGGAATACATTGACTTGAAAAGGACAAAACTTGCGGACAGAAAATTGCCTGAATATACCCGCGGAGAAGAGAACTTCAATATGATTTCTCATATTGCAGGGGGAGCAGTAGGGATAGCTGAGGCTGTGCTGTGTATAGTATTTTCTTTCATAGGGGGAGATATTTACAGTATCGTATCGTCGTTTATATACGGCTTTTCAGTAATACTGCTTTTCACAATGTCAAGCATATATCATGGTCTAAGGACTGATATGTCAAAAAAAGTGATGCAGGTGATAGATCACTGCACAATATTTATACTTATTGCAGGCACATATACGCCATTTACTCTTTCGGCTATACGCAAAGTAAATGCGGCTGTTGGATGGTCACTTTTCGGTATAGTATGGGGCGTTGCCATAATAGGAATAATACTTAATGCAATTGATCTTAAGTCTTTTAGAAAGTTTTCGCTGATTTGTTATGTCGGACTCGGATGGTGTATAATTTTTACAATAAATTATCTTATCGAGGCAGTCGGAATGCAAGGTTTTATTTATCTTGTCGCCGGCGGCATAGCATATACAGTCGGAGCCGTACTTTATGCTATTTCCGGAAAAGGAAGGCATAAAAAGTACATGCATTCTGTTTTTCATATTTTTGTAGTTATAGCAAGCATATTGCATTTTATAAGCATTTTCTTTTACGTAATATTATAGGATTGCAGCAGTAAATAATTTTAAAAATCATTGTAAATACATAATTGAGTGCGAATGATTTTGTAAAAAAATAGAATAAGGCATTTTTTATAAAAGCTGTTTTATGTAAAATGAGGGGAAAAAATGAGTTTAAAGACAAAGATAGATTGTGAAATGCTTTCCGGAGAAAGAGCGCTTTTCAAAGGCGAGTCTCTTGAAATACATAATACTATTTTTTTTGACGGAGAATCTCCGCTTAAAGAGAGCATGAATATAGAAATATATGACAGCATGTTCAAGTGGAAATATCCTCTTTGGTATTCTAAAAATGTAATCGTGAAAAATTGCACTTGGTTTGAAATGGCAAGAGCAGGTGTTTGGTATACAGACAAAATAAGCGTTGAAAATTCTGCAATAGAAGCTCCGAAAAATTTTAGGAGATGCAGAGGTATCATATTAAGAAATGTATCTTTCTCAAACGCCGCTGAAACATTGTGGCATTGCGATGATGTAAATATAGAGGATACGGTTGCCGCAAACGCGGATTATTTCGCTATGAACAGCGAAAATCTTCGTGTAAAAAATCTCACACTTTACGGCAACTACTCATTTGATGGTTCAAAAAATGTGGAAGTGCATTCTTCAAAGCTTTTATCTAAAGACGCATTTTGGAACAGCGAGAATATAACAGTATATGATTCTTTCATTTCGGGAGAATATCTCGGATGGAACTCTAAAAAATTAACTTTTGTAAATTGTGTTATAGAAAGTCTACAGGGAATGTGTTACATAGATAATCTTATAATGAAAAACTGCAAATTGCTTAATACCACTCTTGCATTTGAGTATTCAACGGTAGAAGCTGATATTTCCGGCAGTATAGACAGTGTTTTAAATCCGTCTGGAGGATTTATCACTGCAGATTCAATATCACAGCTTATAATCGAAAAGGATAAGGTAGATCCTTCAAAGACTAAGATCATATGCAGAAACGAATAAGACTGATAATGGTTATTTAAGTTATATTATCCGGAGGATAAAGCGAAAATGATATATGATTTTGACACTCCCGTAAACAGAAGAAATACAAGCTCTCTGAAATGGGATGTTTCTGAAAATGAACTTCCCATGTGGGTGGCAGATATGGATTTCAAAACAGCACCGGAGATACATGAAGCAATAAAACGGCGTGCGGAAAGCGGAATATTCGGATATACGGTTATACCGAAGGAATGGCAGGAGGCATATGCGGAATGGTGGCGCAAAAGACACGGTTTTGAAATGCAAAAGGAATATCTGATTTTCTGCACAGGAGTTGTACCGGCTATTTCAAGCATAGTGCGTAAGCTTACGACTCCTGCCGAAAAAGTTTTGATACAGACGCCTGTTTATAATATTTTCTTTAATTCTATTATCAACAACGGAAGGCAAGTACTTGAATGTCCTTTAGGATATGATTCGGAAGCTGCGGAATACAGTATAAACTTTGACGAGCTTGAAAAGAAACTGTCTGATCCTCAGACTTCTCTTATGATATTATGCAACCCGCATAACCCGATAGGCAAAATATGGGATAAAGAGACTTTGTCTACAATAGGAGAGCTGTGCTTAAAGCATAATGTAACGGTTATTTCAGATGAGATTCACTGCGATCTTACAGATCCGGGACTTGAGTATATTCCGTTTGCTTCAGTATCAGATGCATGCCGCGATAACAGTATAACATGTATTGCTCCGACAAAAACATTTAATCTTGCCGGCATTCAGACTGCTGCGGTATATATACCTAATCCTGTATTGCGTCATAAGGTATGGCGCGGACTTAATACAGATGAAGTAGCAGAACCGAATTTCTTTGCTGCCGACGCCGCCGCTGCGGCTTATAAAAACGGAGAAGAATGGTTAGATCAGCTGAGAAATTATATTTATGACAATAAAAATACTGTTTACAGTTTTATAAAGAAAGAAATTCCCAATATAAAAGCAGTTTTTTCACAGGCGACATATCTTATATGGATAGATTGTACAAAATTTCTGTCGGACTTGAAATCAGATTATAAAAACGATGTTTCGGCTGCAAAACTAATCCGTGAAAAGTCTGGATTGTATCTGTCTTCAGGTGAACAGTTCGGAGGAAATGGGAAAAATTTTGTGAGAATGAATGTCGCATGTCCGAGATCTTTTGTTGAGGAAGGACTGAATAGGCTGAGAAAGAGCTTGCAGGTCTGAAAGTTTTACAAATACAGAGTGTAATTTTTTGAATAAAAAATCCCCCTGCCAAAAGGCGTAATAGTGATAAGGTACTATTTAGCTTTGCGAGGGGCAGAGAACGGTGTGACCGTAATGGTCACGCCGTTTTTCTGCGTCCAAGGGTAGATTTCGCAACAACAGGCTCGGAAATCACAGGAATCTCTACGTCATCCACGAAGTTGAAATAGATTTTCACCTTCTGTACCCGCTTGCCGCTGG
>CALWBE010000041.1 GCA_944375955.1 uncultured Clostridia bacterium
GAAATTTAAAGTATGGCACAACGGGGCAGATGTCAATATAGCGTTGCACGATTTAGCCTTTGCCTGTTATTCGGAGCGGGTGCATAGTAAAACATTTATTAGTGATATGCAAAAATACCACGAGTACAAGGCGTTTAATAATCTGTCAATAGACCACGCCGACAACAATGTACGAAACAACACAAAATACAATTTATCTCTTATGGATAAAACGCTAAATTCAACAAAGGGTACAATTATAGCAAGGGTTAAAATGCCCGCATATCTAAATGTATCTTTTTGTAATGATAGGTATAGGGTACAGCTATTGTGGGCTGTTTCTGCTGATGATATAAACAACAGTATAGGAAAGCTGTTTAATGAAAGCATTACAGACACAGCGGGGGTTTGTGCAATGCACTTTATTTGTGAGAGTACAGAAAGTTTTGTAGATTGTTTGCAGTATATCATATCACAAAAATATGAGTGGGCTTTGCCATTGAAAAACGGCGGTAATTGGATTAAAAATAATAATCCTTGTTGGTGCGAAAATATCAATCATTCTATGCACGCACAGGAAATATTATCAAAAATGAACGAGGCGGATTTTCAAGTTTTTAATCGTCTATCTTAATATAACAGGAGTTGAGAGGGGTATGTTAAACTTGACTGTTGACGAGCGGGAAAAGAATTTAAAAAAGATTTATCCAAACCTTAAACGCTACACAATAGATTTTGCAAATGATTTTTTATGTTGGTGGGATATGTACGATATGCCTATGTTGGCTATGCTTTATATTGATATTACCTGCAATTCCCCCGGCAAACCAAAAGATTTGGAACGGTGGAAAAGTGAGCATTATGTAGGTAGAGAAACAAATGTAAGGTGGGATATAATTCGCAAACAAGGATAGAAGCTTTATAAATAGCGATTGTTATGGGCTTTTTCTCCCATAGGCATATATTTTTCTTGCATAAAAAGGCGGTTGTCAACATCTGTATTTTTGATACATCATTGTTACAACACAAGGAGTTATACATATTGGATATAATAACAATACATTATAAAACACCCATAACAACGGGATTTTCAATAGTGTTTTAGTGTGATTTTGAATGTGTACATTCAAGAAAAACACGATAACACCGGTAAATAATTTGGTAAATTTATATTGTCAGTTGGTATGCGGTATGGTATAATATCAATACTATATCGTGTGCCACAGACAGAAAGGAGCAGTATGGCACATAACAGAAAAGATAAAAGAAACAGGGTACTTTACAAGGGCGAATATCAGCGTGCAAACGGAATGTATGAATACAGATACACCGACACAAAAGGAGTATCGCAAAGTGTTTATGCGTGGAGATTAAAGCCAGAGGACAGCACCCCATACGGCAAACAGGAAACGCTGTCTTTGCGAGAATTGGAAAGCGTTATTGTTAGAGATAAGCAAGACGAGATAGACACCATATCAGCACGAAAAACAAGTCTTGACGATTTCTTTGCAGAGTACATACAGGAAAGACCGCTAAAACAATCTACAAGGACAAATTACAAGTATATGTATAACAAGTATGTTAGCGGTGTATTAGGGCAGAAAAAGCTTTCTAACATCAAATACAGCGATATACGGCGGTTGTATAATTCCTTAATAGATGAACAGGGATTTAAGCCAAACAGTATGGAAGTTGTACATACCATTTTACACCCCATTTTTGCGGTTGCTGTTCGTGATGATTTGATAAGGAAAAATCCAACAGACGGAGTTATGGCAGAAATAAAAGCAAGGCGGGATTGGAGCAAGCCGAAGCGGTTAGCATTAACAGCGGAGCAACAAGGCGTGTTTATCGACTATCTATCAAGGTCAATAACATATTGTCATTGGATACCGCTATTTACTTTGTTTCTCGGTACAGGGTGCAGAGTTGGAGAAATTATCGGTTTGCGGTGGGAAGATTGCGACTTTGAAAACAATCTAATATCCATAAATCATAATTTGATATACCGCCCGCAAGATAACGGAAAATGCGAATTTCACATAACAACACCAAAAACAATGGCGGGTATGCGTGTTATACCGATGTTTGACGAGGTTAAAAAGGTACTGTTAAAAGAATATGAGTACCAACAGGCAGAGGGATTTAATCAAACAGTAATAGACGGATATAGCGGGTTTATTTTTAAAAATCGTTTTGATACTGTATATAATCCCCATTGTATAAACAGAGGTATAGAGCGGATATGCAGAGATTACAACGCTGAGGAAACAGCAAAGGCAGAAGCTGAAAACAGAAGCCCTGTATTATTACCCCATTTTACAGTACATAATCTACGGCATACTTTTTGTTCGAGAATGTGCGAGAACGAAAGCAACAAAGTAAATTTAAAAGTTATACAGGAGATTATGGGGCATAGTAGCATAGACACAACACTTGATGTTTATACTGATTTGACAACACAGATTAAGCAAGAAGCGTTTACAAGCCTGCAAGGGAAAATTAAACTTTCTTAATGGAAAACTTAAACTTTTTTGATGTTCTCTTGATTTTGTGATACTTTATGTTATAATATGTTTGTGGGTTTAATGCTTGTACCAAAAATCATACCAAAAATTTTGGTATTGTGCCACAATAAATAACATAAGGATAACAAAGGGCTGTAGTAGATATTGTACTACATATTGTGGTTTAACCAAACCAAAACAGCAAAATGCAATGTCTATGTCTTGTTTTGGTACATTTCAAGGTTTAATTCCCCACAATGAAACCCTTGAAAGATGGTAATGCGGGAAATGATGTAGTAAATAATACTCCTGAAACCGTCTTAAATGATGTAAAGGCTGAGCCTGAAAAGATCGACTTTTCCAAAGTGGAAATCGAGCCTTTGTTCAAGGATTTCGTGGATTTTGACACTTTCAGCAAATCAGATTTTAGAGCCGTTAAAGTACTTGCCTGCGAAGCGGTACCAAAATCGAAGAAGCTCTTAAAGTTCACTCTGGACGATGGTACAGGCGAAAACAGGACGATTTTAAGCGGTATTCACGCCTATTACGAGCCGGAAGAACTGATCGGAAAAACTTGTATCGCAATTGTAAATCTGCCGCCTCGTCCGATGATGGGTATCGACTCCTGCGGTATGTTGATAAGTGCCGTACATCACGAGGAAGGCGAAGAAAAGCTCAATCTTCTGATGGTTGATAACCATATTCCTGCCGGTGCAAAATTGTACTAAGAAAAATTTTTATTTTTCATAATATATAAAAAAATTCCTGTGCCGTATTTAGTGCGGCACAGGAATTTTTTATTTTGTATACTTAAAAACCTCGTATTTTTTTCCGTAATAATCTTCAAAATATCCGTCCTTAAAATTCCATAAGCTAAAATATCCTACTTTATATTCACCCGGCAATATTTCGCAGTCATTTTCTTCAAGGTATTTAATTATATTATTTATTTCCTGTTTACCCACTCCTCTAAGCCTGCAAAATCCATAATCATCATGCATTGACGGATTATATATAAGCTTTCTTAAATACTTTGGGCCAACGTTTTCATCCTCAAATTTTATAAGAATATATTTAAAACGCTCAATATCACCGCGCGGTGAAAAGTTTATTCTCCAGCCATATTCATCAGAAAATATAAATTCGATTTCTGAAATATATTGATAGTCATCAAAGTCTTCATAATAATAACTATATGGAGTGTATACTTTTATAGTTGCAATCGCATGTGATTCATCTTGTTCAATATTTAATACTTCACATCTACCCCATACTGGACACATTACTCCAATATCATCGCCGTTTCCTCCTATAAGCCGTCCGTCTATTTCTTCAATATCACAAGAGTCCTTCATAATTTCAACCGAATCTTCCGTAAGCATCTTTCTGTAAAATTCGTCAAATTTTGCTTCGGTATCGAGAGGAGCGCAATAGTATGCACGATCCGGATAAATTGTATCAGAGCTCCAAAAATATTCCCTACGCATGCTTGAGTTCTTATAAAGCGATAATGCATTTGTATATATTGACCACTGAGCATCAAAGCATTCCCAATAAATTTGCAGTGCCGTATCTGACGACAATACTCTATTGTCATACCCCTTAGGGCGCTCATATATAAGTTTGCCGTCTTCAACCTCCATAGTAAATCCGCATTCTATTTCAGGAGCAGTATAGTTTTTTATCTCTTTTTTTTCAAACTCTTCGTGTATTTTAATAGAATTAATCAGGATGAAAAGAATAATTGTAATTGAATAAAGAGTATTCATAATAATACCTCCGTCATACTGATTGCTTTATTTATTATTACATTCCACGATACCTTTTTAGTGCTTCATTAAAATTTGTAATATCCTCCCACCAATAATTGCTTATTTGATCATCCGGCATATATACAACAACTATATTGTAAAGATAAATATTTGGTTTTACATAAATACCATTTATATAGTAGTCATCTATAATCTCAAGAAGTACGCCGTTTTTTTTACTTTCCAATACGGAATATATCCTTGCATTCATATAGCCGAATAAATCAGGTTTTATATTTGCTTCGCTCAATCCGTAAAAACCTTCTATGTGTTCTTCTAGCTCTTCGCCGGTAACTATAACCTTTCCGTTGACTTTTCCGAGAAATTCTGGATTGCACTCAGTATCTATTATTAAATCTTCCTTATCCCAAGGAAATCTGGTTTTGCAAGTTCTGGAAGTATAGTATAATGTCAGCGTCAAATCATTGATATCTTCCTTTTTTATGTTTTCTACTATTTCTTCCAGTTTTTCTTTCAAGGTTTTCTTGCGGTTAGCTGTATCGGTTTCCGAATTTAAATCAACATCATTTTCATTGGCGGAATTATTCTCGGATAAAACGGTGTCTTCGTCATAATCTATATTTGCTTCAATTTCGTTTTCATTATTTTTGTAACATCCGGTAAGAATTCCGCATACTAAAAGTGCAAGAGCGGCAAATGCAAAGAAACTATACTTTTGTTTCATCGTTCTATACCTCAATTCCTATTTAATTTCTTGGACGCTGCGGCATACTGACTACTATTGGTTCTGATCGCATGGCAGAAAACCTTTTAATTATCGTATGGCAAAAATTCTCTATAGCCGTGAATTTCAGGATTCTCATTTTGCCTTTCAAACATTTCTACTGAATTTTGCAGGGTATTGAGTGTTTGAGTTTGCGGACAATTTGCATCACCTCTAAAAGGATCCATTGCAAGAAAATGAGACGGATCAGTTCCCTCTCCGCACATTCCATACACTACGACAGAATGGTAGTTATCTTTATTATCTTCATAATATTTGATTTCAACCATAACTGGATTTCCTTTATAAAGTTGTGCTTTACATTCACTTAACACCTCAGCTACAGAAATTTCTAAAGAACTGCGAAATTGAAGAACGCCAGATAAGCCTGCAAATTCTAATCCTGTATAATAATTCATCATATTAGATCCGTTTGCCTCAAGCAAATCGCCAGCATAGATTGTTGTATCAGAATAATAACTAAACATCATCGCGCAGCACGTTACAACGCATGCATTACCATTAGGTTGCTCTTGATGACTTACATTAAGAATCGGCAGAGAAGATCCGACATCATAATTATTATAAAAATTTCTTGTGTATTCTGCAATGTAATGATAAAAATTACGTTCACGATCATTTTTACTATTTATATATCCTTCTGTACATAGCATAATGATTTTTTGTGCTATATAAGGAAGATTTTCATCTCCCTCTTCCCATTTCCCTGTAGGATCCTTGTATTTAATAGGATTATTTGAGCAATATACATACCAATTCAACCCATCATGAGCAGGATCTTCGTTAATAAACCTGCCTAATTCCGGATTATAATATCTACCTCTTAAATAGATAAGCCCGCTTTCGCTGTCATAGTATTCACCGCAATATCCAAGATTTGAACATGTATAGTCGTATGTATTGCCAAACGCATCGTACCGCCTGTTTTCTTCAGTGGTATTTGACAAATTGTCTGCATCAAGAAGATATATTACATCCCCATGCGCGTCAGTTTCATATAGCATGTAGGTATCATCACCTGCGGTGTTGCTATGAGATATTATGCCATTCCCGTAATTATAGTAAGTTCCTTCATATGATGACGGAGTGTAGGTGGAATCGCTTGCACTTTCGTACTCGAAAATAAGGTTTCCGTTATCCCATGTATATCCATGATATCGAGTATTTTCGTTTTCGATAATTCTCTTTGATGTTCTGAGCCCGGTTGCAGAATATGTATATGTCGCGCTTATTGTTCCTGATGAAAATCCTACAAGCTGATTACGGCTGTTATAAGTATACGTTTTGCTTCCCTCGCTCAGCATATTTCCGTTTGCATCATAAGTATAGCTTGTTACTGCATTAGCACCTGAGCTTGTACTTAAAAGACGGTTGTTTTTATCATATGTATATGTGGTCATAAGTTCATCAACAACTGTATCAGTAACAGCATATGGATCATACACAATATAATTCTTTGATACTCTGTTTCCAGAAGAATCATATTCATAATTTGTTGTATTTCTCTCTCCGGAACCGACTATTTGTTCACTTGACAAACGCCCGGCTCCATCATATACGTAACTTGTTGTATACAATTGTGAAGTAGAATATTTATATCTTTGATTTCCATTTGTATTGTACTCATACTGAAATTTATTTGTACCGCTTAGGTAATTATAATCATCAGGATCACCGTTGTTTACTGAATGAGTCTTTAACACGACCAATCCCGCATCATTATATTCGTATTCTTCTACGAGCCCTCCTGTTGTGGCACTTAATATTTTTCCGTTTGCATCATAGGTATATGACGTATTTTCTACGGCGTTCGGCATAGTACTATTTGAAACGCTGATAAGCCTTGATTCAGCATCATATGTATAATTAGTATATAATGAGTCATAGAGACCATTAACATAAAGTACAGCTTGTGTTCTATTTCCAAGTGTATCATATGAATAATTTTTTACATCATACCCAAATGTTTCCGAAGTAACGCGGTCAGCTACGTCATATGTATAGCTGACTGTGCTCTCTCCTGTGCCGGAAACCGACTGTAATCGCCCGGAAAGATCATAGCTGTAATTTTTTGTATAATCAAGTGTATCGTTAACATACACTTTTAAATTTTTTATATTTCCAAGCGCTGTGTAAACATAATCCGTTTTTATACCTTTCCTGTCTGTACTGCTTGTCATAACTCCGTTATAATTATATGTGAATGTTTCGGTGTTATTTAGTGCGTCTTTTATAGACGTATTGTTTCCGTTTCCGTCATAAGTATATGTTGTCAGACTGTATGCACTTTCAGGCAATTCAGAAGAATATGGCACAGAAAGACCTGCATAAACCTTTACCAATTGTCCTGCATCATCATATTCATAATGTGTATAATTATAAACTGCCGGAGTATCACCATCAGCTTCACTTACATGAACACATATATCTGTAAGATTATTCATGTTATCATAACTATATTCTACAGTGTCAAAAGTGTATGTTGTACTGTTATCGGCATTATTTGACTGCTGTGATTTTATTAGATTTCCGTTTGCATCATAGTACATTTTCTTTATAGACCTAACATCGCCGTCAAAAGGTGAGTCGGTTTTTATTACATTACCGAGAGCATCATATGTATAATACACATAATTTCCCATATAATCACTTTCGGATATTTTTCTGCCAAGCGCATCATAATTAATATATGCCGTATTACCTAGAGCGTTAGTTTTAGATATAAGCCTTCCTGCATAATCATATTCGTATGATTCTAAAACATGCTCGTCAAATGTAAAATAGTCTTCAACGTCAGGATCATCTGTAAAATATTTTATACTTGTCAGCTGACTGTATTTATCATATGTATAATAAATCGATGAAAATCTGTCTGTAGTATCCTGAATATATTCTATGTCCGGTGCAATAGTTTCTTTAACTTTTTCACCATACATATTATAAGATACACTGCTTTTTGAAAGAAGTTCTGTATCATCATATACTTTTGTAGTAACAATCATTGCGTCGCTGTAATAATCGCCTGGATAATATGAGTCTTTGCTATATGAATATGTTTCGGAATAATCTAAATTATTATTGCTGTTATATACATTTAATGTCAAAGGATTATTCCAGTCGTCATATGTATATACCTTTTTATAATATCCATTTGTATCATATGTATCATTATGAGCCACTATTATATTATAATATGAATCAAATCCATATGCTTCAATCGCAGTTGTTTGTTCAACATTTTCATTAAAACGATAAGTTCCGTTAAAGTGTCCAAAATCGTCATATCCATACATAATTCCGTCAAGACATGGTTTGTATACCCAGATAACTTTTCCTCCCCAACATGCATAAGAACGTGTCTCCGTGCCGCGTGGGCGTGTAATAGAAGTAATTCTGCCAGCAGCGTCGTACTCATAAAAATAATTATATCCTTTCGCATCTGTCTGACGAACAACACGTCCTAAAATGTCATATTCATTTTCAAAAGTCACGTTACCGTCCGTATTTATATTGTTTCCATCAATATCTTTTACGCCAACAACTGTTTTTGAAGTCATATATACATTGTCAAGATTTCTTCCCTGCTGGTTATCTGCATAGCTGTAATTTGTTAAGATGTACTCTTCTTCGCCTTGCGTTACATCAGTATATTCTTTTGTCTGCGTAATATTTCCGTATGAATCGTACGTATATTCTGTTTTTTCTTTAAGTACATTGTTTACATATACTTCCGTACAAATTATATTCTTTTTATCGCTTGACAGCGTGTTAACAATTCTTACTGTAGTAGATGAATCAGTCATATATGTCTTGGTCAACGGCAGCTTATATGTTGAGTCATAAGTTATATATGTTTTGTACTGTTCATCTGTTGTATTGCCTTTTAGGTCGTTATATGAAGTTACAGAAAAACCATCATATGTATAGTCTACAATACTTTCAAAATAACTGCTGTATGTCAGTGGAGTTGCATAGTAGTAATTATGTATTTTCTTCACAAGATTTGTTTTTGGAACAAATTCTGTTTTTTCTATCTCATATCTTCTGTTTGGAGAATAATTATATTTAGAAGTTTCTGTCTCAGTTATGTATTTACCTAAATGTTCGCTATCTTCATATACATTATTATTATGTTTATAGTAATTAAGCATAGTATAGTCATTGTATACCTGGACTCCAAACTCATATTCACTTTCGAGCTCATTGTTTGGATAACCGGTAAAATTCCCATCATATATATAATATATTCTGTTTTCATTTATATTGTCTTTTCTCTCGGCAATCCTATAATATATATATGAGCCATACATTCCCACATCTGCCAGTGCACTCTCGTATGTATAATATGTAGTCGATGTATAAGGATAATCTACTGAACTTAAAAGAGCATAGTTGTAACCAGATAAAAAACTACCTTCTTCTATTGATGCCGGTTTAGAAAAGCTTCCTCCTGTTTCACATATAGTATAAGTAAAACTTTTAGTTTCTTCTACCAAAGTTCCTTCATTATATATTATCTCATCTAACGTTTCATTGCTTGGTGTTCCGCTATATTTAATTTTTATAGTAGAGTTGTCCGGACTTGTAATCGTACAATATTGTGTATAGTAATCCTCCGGGTCATGCGTGTAAACAAAATTATATAATCTGCCGGCAGTATCCTTTATTTGTACCGGAAGATTGCCAAGACTAGTCGATGAATCATACAGATACTCAATTTTGTTGCCATACCTGTCCTTATGCATGCAAATATATCCCGTTTCCCGATCAAAATAATATTTTTCACCGTTTTCTATTGTGAAAGTATCATAGGTATCAGTAACATTATTTACTACAGCAGACTCAGTTCCTTTTTCAATTCCGTCCGGTAATGCATACGAATCAAATGTACCAAGCCCGGGAATATAAATTTTCCCATTAATATTTTTAGAATAATATGGCAGATCAAAACGCCATCCTGCCGCTATATAATAATCTGCATCACTCCTACCATGCTCACCTATAGCTAAAAAAGGAACTTTTACATCTATTGCAATTCCGTTTTCGTCAATGATTACGGTGTCTGTATACATTGTATAAAAATAATAATCATTGCCTCTTGATTCGAAAGATTCATATTTTAGATCCAAATTAAAGTCAAAACCATTTATCCCTGGAACGGAAATTAAGTTTTCTGTATAAATAAGTTCTCCTGTTCTAAGATCTATATATTCATTATAATTGTTTTGACTTGCATATATAGTTTCTACACTTGTATCAATAAGTTCTAAATCTTCATCTTCTACATCTGAAAACATGCTTGCATTTAAATTCATCGCTTCCGCAAATAATAATTCATAATTTTCATCAGATAAATCGTTATAGTTTTCTTTTACATAATCGCGTAAAACGTTAATATCGACCGGGAAAAAATACAGAAAATCTCTTTCTGCTTGTGTTAAATTTAAAGTTTCATTTTTTTGTATATAATTATTATCGCAGATATCAACAATCAGTTCTTCTGGCTCATCGCCTATAATTTCAGAAAGTATCATAGATGAACGTACTTCCAGTTCTGAATAACCGGCATCCGATTGCTCTACTGCAAAATCTAATTTTTTATTAACTTCTGCACTGTTTAAATCCACATTAAGAGCACTATTAAAATTTTCACTAAAATTATCTAAAAATTCATTGTTGTTTTCTGCTATTTCAGTATCCGTTTCTTGTAAATAGATTATATTATTGTCACATATTCGTCTTTAGAAGTTTCAGTATTTGCTCTTTGGTATGGGCCTGTAAAAAATTCTTCGTAGTCTGAAATATCAATTGATTCACGCGTTGGATGTTTTACTTCTTTAAAAGGATAATCTTCTAGCAGCTCTTCGGATACTTCGACAAAATTATTTAGGTAATATTCATTTGATAAATAATCCTCGTTCGCTACATTAGTTGAAAAAACATTTGATGTAAAAACAATGGAAAAAACAATAATCATAATTAATACTTTTGTCCTTTTCATAATTATCCTCCGTTAAAATTTTGACATTTTATAATCACATATATTATTAATAAAAATATGTGTTTATATTTTTATTATAGAATAATTTTGTAAATATTTGTTAATAAATATATGTTTTTTTAGAAATTTTCGACATAAAACTAAAAGTGTACTTATATTTTTTGTTTAATTTCATTAAAAATATAAATGTTGAATTGTAATTCTAGCTTTAAAAATATGCTTTTTTACCATATAATATATAATGGGAAAAAAGCATATCGCAAATAAAGTTAAAACTGATATAATAATTTTTTAACTTGTTTTTTAACTTATCCTATAATGTCCGACAATATCTTTTCTTGACTCCAATATATCTTCTTCATAATATCTTTGATAAGGACTTCCATGATGAATTACAAAAGTTATTCCCTTACGGTTTCTCTTATCAGATACTATCCCGATGTGATTGCTAAAAATAACTATATCCCCGCCCTGCCATTCGTCAATTTTTCTAATATCGGCTGTCAAAGGTATTGCGTTATTTTCAAAATATACTTTTAAATTAACCACTCTTCGAAAATCTATATTTTTATCTATAATTTCTACATCATAATCACTGCGGTTATTTATTCTATCCTCGTTTACAAGCTGCATTAAATCATATCCTGCGCCTTTTAATCCGAACGCTACAACATCAGTGCATACGCCATATTCATCATCAGGATATCCGTTTGCATAATAGTTGCTTTTATATTTAGGATTTGTTGATATGTACGCTCTAACATTATTCAATATATCAGTCTGGTCATCTACCTCATCTCCGTCTTTATCAATATTACTTTTATATGTTTTTATATTAAAGTCATCATTGCTGTATTTTTTGTGCGGAATATAATTAAACGAGTATAAAATATAAAAAACTAATACTATAATCACAATGCTTGCAGCAATTATGGCTGATATTAGCATCTTTTTCTTCATGTCTCATATCTCCTTCTAATTCAAACTGCTTTTTTTAGCATAAGCTTACAAATATTTTATCATCAAATAATGAATATTCCCATAGAAAAACGGTTTCAGTTTTAAAACTGAAACCGTTTTTTATTTTATGCTTACATCTTTTTTCGGCAGCCATCTACAAGATAGTTTTGCCCTGCAACATAGCTGGCTTTATCACTTGCAAGAAAGCAAATAACTTCTGCACATTCATTCGGTGTTCCCGAACGGTTCATAAAAGAAAGATCAGGCAAATCTATTCCCACCTGAATGTTACCTGGAGAAACACAATTTACAAGCACACCTTTTTCTGTTACCTCTTTTGCAAGAGCTCTTGTGAACGCAATTATAGCTCCTTTTGTCATAGAGTAATCAACCATTCCCCTTATACCGTAAACACCGGCAACAGAACCTATGTTAATTATTCTGCCATATCCATTTTCTATCATTCCCTTTAAAACCGCATGTGTAAAATACAATGTTCCAAGAATATTTACATCTATTTTTCTTTTCCATTGCATACTTTCTGTATCTTCAAAAAATTTTGCTTCGTCACGGTAAATCCCGGCATTATTTACTAAAATATCTATCTTACCGAATTTTAATAATATTTTGCGTACTGTACTTTGTACGGAAGCTTCATCGCTGACATCACACAAAAAATATGCAGCTTGAGTACCGAAATCATGGTTTATAGCATCTGCAGCTGCTATTAGTCCTTCTGAATTAATGTCTATGATTGCAAGAGAAGCGCCTCTGCTTGCAAACATGCGGGCTGCTGACAATCCTATACCTTGTGAAGCACCTGTAACTAGTGCTACTTTACCAGTAAAATCCATAAAAGCCTCCACTTTTTCATATTTTCATAACAATATGAATTTATTATATATGCAATAATATAAAAAATAAATGTTTTTTTCGTTTAAATATTTAAGAAATTTGATACAGAAATCTTTCTCTATAATATTTAAAACTACTTGAAAAATTTATAAAAATATGCTATTATTTCCTATATCATGTGCTTAAGTGGAGGAAAAATTATGAAAACAGCATTACAGCTTTATTCAATAAGAGATTTGTGCAGCAAAGACTTTTTCGGCACTTTGGAAAATGTTGCAAAAGCAGGATATAGCGGAGTTGAATTTGCAGGCTATTATGATAAGCCTTTTGAGGAGATAAGAGAAGTTCTTGATAAAAACGGTCTGGTGGCTGCAGGAACTCATGTCGGATATGATGCTATTGCCGCAGATATTGACAACTCGATAAAGGGCGCAAAAGTCTTAGGTCTCGAAAGTATGGTTGTGCCTTATGCACAGTTTGACAGTGCTAAAGGATGGGAAGATTTTGCTTTAAAAATGAATAAACTTGGAGAAATCCTCAGAAAAGAAGGTATTATTTTCGGATATCATAACCATGCGCATGAGCTTCTTCAGAAATATGACGGAAAACCCGCCATGGATATTATCCTTGAAAATTCCGACCCAATTAACGTATGTTGGGAAATGGATACTCATTGGGCTGCAAAAGGCGGATTTGATCCCGTAGAGCGCGCTGAAAAATATAAAAATAGAATGCCTCTCATACATGCTAAAGATATAGGATCTGACGGCGAAGATACAGAGGCAGGCAGCGGGTCAATCAAATTTGACGATATTGTAAAAGTTCTTACTCCCGGACTTAAATGGATAATCGTTGAACAGGAAAAATTTGATATGGACATGCTTGAGAGTATAAAAATAAGTGCTTCAAATATGAATTCGATATGTAAAAAATATTGATTCTTGCTCAAATTGTAATAAAAACCATGTGTTATTAATAAACACATGGTTTTTTCCTTAATTGTTGTACGGCATTGAGTCATTTACATATTTTTCAACTTTGTTTAAAAGCTTTTTTGCTTTTCGCTTAATTTTTGCCTTTTCTCCGTTCTCAAGCATACATTTTGCTGCAAATCCCATCATTGTTCCGGCTACAAGCCCGGTTAACATTCCGCATGTGTATTTTCCTAACATTATATTATCCTCCTAATATTTTTATGAATTTAGTATTTATTATTTAGCAATTTTTATACTTGACTCTGCTTATTTTGAATGATAAAATAATTGTTGTACAGAATTTTTGAACTGGAAATAGAAATTTATGTTAAATAGTAAAACTTGTGTCGAAACTGAAAGAAAATTTCTCATTAAAATGCCAGATATTTCTTTAATTGAATCTCAAAACGGTATAAGAGCAAAAAGAATCATACAAACATATCTTAAATCTTCAAAAAGCAGTTCAACGCGTGTCAGAAAAACATATGAAAACGGAATAGTAACGTACACACATACAGTAAAACGCCGTATCTCCGCCATGTCAAGCTTTGAGAATGAAAGAAAAATTTCATCAGACGAATACGACAAGCTTCTGCTTTTATCTGACCCGCTGAGGGATCCTATAAGCAAAACACGATACGCTATACCTTATGACAGTCATATTTTTGAAGTTGACATATATGACTTTTGGAATGACAGAGCTATTCTTGAAGTAGAGCTTTTAAATGAAAAAGAAAACTTTGTAATTCCATCTTATATTGACGTAATAAAAGAGGTTACAGAAGACTATCGTTACAAAAACTCAAATCTTGCATATAATCACATATTTGAAGTCATTAAGTAAAAATTTGCAATTAACTGTCGTTATTTGCTTATTTAAAAACATATTATATATTTAAAATTCGGAGAAAACACATGAGCGAAAATCAGAATTATGAAGAAAAACTCGCTGTTGCACCACTGGGACGCCTTATATTCAGCATGGCTCTTCCGTCTGTTATGGCGCAACTAGTAAATCTTTTATACAGCATTGTAGACCGAATATATATCGGACATATGGAAGTTATAGGAACTGACGCATTAGCAGGTGTCGGCGTAACAAGTTCAATTATTGTTTTAATATCGGCTTTTTCGTCAATTGTAAGCGGCGGTGGCGCTCCAATCGCGGCTATTGAACTTGGCCAGGGTAACCGTAACAGAGCGCACAAAATTCTCGGAAATGGTTTTGTGCTTTTACTAGTATTTACGGTTTTCACATCTGTATGCGCGTTTATTTTTATGAAACCTCTTTTGCTTTTAAACGGTGCGTCTGAAACCACAATGAAATATGCTGTAGACTATTTGTCAGTGTATTTATCTGGAACACTATTCGTTCAGATATCTACCGGATTAAACACTTTTATAAACGCTCAAGGCAGACCAGGTATTTCTATGCTGTCGGTTATAATAGGGGCAGTTCTTAATATAATTCTTGATCCGATTTTTATTTTTACATTTGGTATGGGCGTAAAAGGCGCCGCTATCGCTACTGTCATATCGCAGTTTGCTTCATGTTTATGGGTGCTGTGTTTCCTGTTTTCGCAAAAAGCTTCACTTAGATTAAAATTTGAAAATATGAAACCGGATATTAAAGTCATTGGTTCTATTTTTGCACTGGGAGTGTCTCCATTTGTAATGGGAAGCACCGAAAGTTTAATAGGTTTTGTTCTTAACGGCGGACTTTATCGTTATGGCGGCGATATTCATGTCAGTACTCTTGCAGTTCTTCAAAGTGCGATGCAAATGATAAGTGTTCCCACAACCGGGTTCGCGCAAGGTATAACTCCCATTTTAAGCTATAATTTTGGTCGTGGCAATATAAAGCGAGTAAAAAAATGCTTCTTTATTTGTTTAGCCATAATGTTTTCAGTTATATTTACTTTAACTATACTTATGATGTCATTTCCAAAGTTTGTTGCTACATTGTTCACCGATGATTTTATTCTTATACAAAAAGTTTCTGAAACACTTCCCATCTTTTTCGCCGGCATGACTATATTTGGACTTCAGCGAGCTTGCCAAAACACTTTTGTAGCTCTCGGGAAAGCTAAAGTGTCTCTTTTTATAGCATTGCTCAGAAAAGTCATACTTCTTGTCCCCTTAGCTCTTATTCTGCCGATACATTTTGGCGTTATGGGAATTTATGCTGCGGAAGCTATTGCAGATG
Organism: uncultured Clostridia bacterium; assembly: GCA_944375955.1. GTDB lineage: Bacteria > Bacillota > Clostridia > Oscillospirales > CAG-382 > UMGS1052. Next base: position 16,039 of record CALWBE010000041.1, read on the forward strand.
CTACAGCTGCTATATGCTGTTCGACGATATTTTTTATCAGTTTTAGAAAATTGCTTTTTACAAAATACGATCATTAAAAGCAAAAAAAATATATTAAAGCACTTTTGAGACAAAAAAACTTTAAAAAATTGTTTTTGCTATTGACTAAGATTTGTTTTTCCTGTATAATATATACATAATTTAATTGCAGCTGCTACTGACGGAAACAGCGAATAAACGCTATGGAAACAGCCTGCAAAAAATGCCGACCGTCTGGGCAGTTCTATCAATGTGATGCTTTTAAGATAGAACTGTCTTTTTTTCTTTTATATATCTAAAATGAGGTGAAAATTCATGAAAAAAGTCGCTATAATAATGGGCAGCGACAGTGATTTGCCTATTGTATCAAAATCAGCCGATACCTTAAAGGAATTTGGCATACCTTTTGAGGTGCACGTTTATTCGGCGCACAGAACTCCAAATGAGGCTCGTGATTTTGCATGCAACGCTCGCAAAAATGGCTTTGGAGCAATTATTGCAGCTGCCGGCATGGCAGCTCATCTTGCAGGAGCTATCGCGGCAAATACAACTTTGCCTGTTATAGGCATTCCCTGCAAATCTTCTAATCTCGATGGCATTGATGCTCTTCTTTCAACAGTTCAAATGCCGTCAGGTGTACCGGTAGCTACTGTTGCCATCAACGGAGCTGTAAACGCTGCGATTTTATGTGTACAAATACTTGCAGTAAACGATGCTGAACTTGCTAAAAAACTCGAAATAAAAAAAGCGGAAGATGCAAAAAAAGTGCTTGAAAAGGATAAAGCAATATCGTCACAATTTTAATAAACTAATATAGAAAAGGAAAAAATTATGGAAAAAAAACTTGTTTACACCGGAAAAACAAAAAATGTTTATGCACTTGAAAATGGTAATTATCTTCTGAAATTTAAGGACGACTGTACAGGTAAAGACGGTGTCTTTGATCCAGGAGAAAATTCTGTCGGCCTTACTATTGACGGTGTTGGGGACGTAAACCTTAAAATGTCAGTATATTTCTTTGAAAAGATCAACGCTGCCGGTATTCTTACCCATTACGTAAATGCAGATTTTGATAATACTACTATGGAAGTTCTGCCTGCCAAAGTATTCGGAAAGGGACTCGAAGTTATATGCAGATATAAGGCCGTCGGAAGCTTTTACCGCCGTTATAGCGATTATATAGAAGAAGGAGCCGATCTTCCCGCATATGTTGAAATGACTTTCAAAAATGATGAAAAAGGTGATCCGCTTGTTACTGAGGACGGACTTGTTGCGCTCGGTGTAATGACTTCGGAACAATATAATGACATAAAAGCAATGACACAGAAAATAACAAAAATAGTAGCTGACGACCTTGCTTCAAAAGGGCTTTTGCTTTACGATATAAAATTTGAGTTCGGATACGACTCTAATGGCAAAGTTATGCTTATTGACGAAATTGCTTCAGGAAATATGCGGGTTTACAAAAATGGAAATTATATTGATCCCATGACTCTTTCAAAACTTTTTTTCGCATAATTTGTATTTCTAAATTAATCAGTATTGCCCTTTAAGAGTACATTGGAGGATATTATGGGAGGATTTTTTGGGATCGCTTCAAAAGAAGATTGTTTGGCCGATGTTTTTTTTGGTGTAGACTATCATTCTCATCTCGGCACTCGCAGAGGCGGAATGGCGTCATATGACAAAGACCTCGGCTTACAAAGAGTAATTCACAATATAGAAAATTCACCGTTTCGAACAAAATTTGAACATGTATTTGAAGAAATGCGTGGAACTTCTGCTATCGGCTGTATAAGCGATACTGATCCGCAGCCGCTTCTTATACGCTCGAATCTTGGAACTTATGCAATATGTATTATAGGTATAATAAACAACGCTCCCGAACTAATTGACAGATATTTGTCATTTAGTGGAGGTCATTTTGACGCTATGACCGGAGGGGCTGTGAATTCTACTGAACTTGCAGCAGCTCTTATAAATCAGAAAAGTAATTTTGTCGACGGTATAAAATTTGCTCAAAAAGAAATAAAAGGAACTGCATCCATACTTATTTTGCGTGACAACGGAACAATTATAACGGCACGCGACAGACTTGGACGCCTGCCGGTTATTATTGGAAAAAGCGGCAGCGGTTTTTGTGTATCATTTGAATCGTTCGCATATAAAAAACTAGGTTTTGAAGATGAAAAAGAGCTAGGTCCAGGTGAAATCGTTGAAATAACTGCTGACGGTATAAAACAGCTCGCAAAGCCTGGAAAAGAAATGCGTATATGTTCATTTCTATGGTCATATTATGGTTATCCGACCTCAAATTACGAAGGTGTAAACGTAGAGTGCATGAGATACAGAAACGGCGCGATTATGGCGGAAAATGACGCGAATCAAGGTAAAATATCCGATATTGACTATGTAGGTGGAGTCCCCGATTCAGGCACACCTCATGCGATAGGATATGCCTCGAAAAGCGGAATTCCGTTTTCTCGCCCATTTATAAAATATACTCCGACATGGCCAAGAAGCTTTATGCCGGCTAATCAGCTTGACAGAAATAAAGTTGCAAAGATGAAACAAATTCCTGTACACGAGCTTATACAGGATAAAAAGCTTCTATTTGTTGACGACTCGATCGTTAGGGGTACACAGCTAAAAGAAACAGTAGATTTCCTTTATGATAACGGAGCAAAAGAAGTACATATGCGTTCTGCTTGTCCGCCTATTATGTATGCATGTAAATATTTAAACTTTTCAAGAAGCACAAGCGACATGGAACTTATAGCCAGAAGAGTAATTATGGAGCTTGAGGGTGAGGAAGGTTTTGAACATATAGAGGAATACAGCGATGCTTCTACCGAGCGCGGCAAGCAGCTTAGAAAAACAATTTGCGAAAAATTTAATTTTGCATCACTGGAATTTCAGTCGCTTGACGGGATAATCAAAGCTATCGGAATTGATCCGTGCAAGTTGTGCACTTACTGTTGGAGCGGTAAGGAATAAACATTTTCCCATATAAAAAAACATTTACCTGTATGTAAGAAAACGAAAGGAGTCTGCAAAAATGGAACCATTATCAAAATCTGACAGCTATGCAGCTGCCGGTGTAGACATAACGGCCGGATACCGTGCGGTAGAACTCATGAAACAGCATATTGCGAAAACGATAACTAAAAGCTGTATTTCAGGCATAGGAGGTTTCGGCGGGCTTTTTGAACTGGACCTTCATGGAATTGAAAAACCGGTTCTAGTTAGCGGCACTGACGGTGTCGGAACAAAACTAAAGCTTGCTTTTATTTTAGATAAGCATGATACTGTAGGTATCGACTGCGTTGCAATGTGTGTTAACGACATAATATGCAGCGGTGCGCGCCCTCTATTTTTTCTAGATTACATTGCCTGCGGAAAAAATATTCCTGAGCGAATTGCAGACATAGTCTCAGGTGTAGCAGATGGCTGTGTAATGTCAGGTGCTGCCCTAATAGGCGGTGAAACTGCCGAAATGCCCGGATTCTATCCTGAAAACGAATATGATCTTGCCGGATTCTCTGTTGGTGTAGTGGATAAGGAAAAAATTCTTGACAACTCCAAAATCACAGCGGGAGACATAATTATAGCCCTGCCTTCCAGCGGAGTTCATTCTAACGGTTTTTCTCTTGTCAGAAAAATTTTTGATGTAGAAAAATCGGATATCACCTCCCCTGTTGCGGAGCTCGGAGGGAAATCAATCGGTGAAACACTTCTGACACCTACTAAAATTTACGTAAAGCCAATGCTGAATCTTTTTGATGCCATTACTGTAAAGGGAGTTTCTCATATAACAGGCGGCGGATTCTTTGAAAATATACCAAGAAGCCTTCCTAAAGGTTTTGGCGCTTCTATACGAAAAAACAGTATAAAAATTCTTCCCATCTTTGATATTATCGCAAGACGAGGAAATATTCCGGAACGCGATATGTTCAACACATACAACATGGGCGTTGGCATGAGCATAACGGTAAGCAAAAATGATGCTGACAAAGCTTTAGATGTGCTGCATAGCAGCGGAGAAGAAGCATATATCGTAGGTGAAGTAATTAAATCCGAAACTGCGTGCATTATTAAATAACCGGAGGTATTTTTTAATCTTGAATACTGTTAAAATAGCTGTTCTCGTTTCAGGAGGAGGCACAAATCTTCAAGCTCTTATAGATGCTGAAAAAAGCGGCATTATAAAAAGTGGAAAAATCTCTCTTGTTTTATCATCTAACCCAAATGCTTATGCTTTAAAACGCGCCGAAAACTCAGGTATAAAAACGGCTGTCGTTTCAAAGAAAGAATGCCGTTCAAATGAAGATTTTGAAGAAAAAATAACATCATATCTTGACTCGGAAAAAATTGATCTCATAGTTCTTGCAGGCTTTATGTGTATTTTAAGCGCTGAATTTACAAACAAATACAAAAATCGTATTATAAACGTGCATCCGTCGCTCATACCTTCTTTCTGTGGAGCGGGCTATTACGGGCTTCATGTACATGAAGCGGCGCTTAAATATGGTGTAAAGGTTACAGGTGCTACGGTCCATTTCGTAAATGAAATACCGGACGGCGGAAAAATAATTATGCAGAAAGCCGTTGACGTGCTTGATAACGACACACCGGAAATCTTGCAGAAAAGGGTTATGGAACAAGCAGAATGGGTTATTTTACCGCAGGCATGTGAAAAAATATGTTTGAAAATATTAAATAATAAACTGGAGGCATAATAATGGCTTTATATGATTTGAAAAAACTTCTTAATGAAAATTCTTACCCAGGCCGAGGAATCATTATTGGATTATCGCATGACGGTAAAAAGGCAATGATAGCATATTTTATTATGGGACGCAGTGAAAACAGCCGAAACCGTATTTTTGAACGTTTTCACGGCGGCATGAGAACAAAAGCGTTTGACGAATCAAAAGTTACTGACCCCAGTCTTATTATATATAACCCTTACCTATCATGGCACAGTGTGGATATTATTACAAACGGCGATCAAACAAATACAATATGCGAGTTTCTCAATAATGACAAAACATTTGAGGATGCTTTAATGACACGTGAATTTGAGCCTGACTCCCCTAACTACACTCCTCGTATTTCAGGAATAGCATATTATTGTTTTCCGAGAAATATATTCGCGTATAAACTTTCAATTTTGAAAAGTGCAAATGGAGATCCCAACTCATGCTGCAGATATTTTTACAATTATGTACCCAAGGCCGGTATCGGTCACTTCATTCATACATATAAATGCGACGGAAATCCTATTCCGTCATTCTATGGGGAACCCGAAGAAATATCAATACCTGATACTGCAAAGGAATTTGCAGATAACATATGGAATAATCTTAATTTTGATAATAAAGTTTCGCTGTTTGTTCGTGCAGTTCCATTAGACGGAACAGATCCGGAAGAAATTATAGTCAATAAGAACAATTGATTGAGAGGAAAAATTATGAAAGAATTTGAATTAAAATACGGCTGCAATCCAAACCAAAAACCAGCTAAGATTTTTATGAAAGACGGCAGCGATCTTCCTATTGAAATATTGTGCGGAAAACCGGGATATATAAATTTTCTCGATGCATTTAATTCATGGCAATTAGTCAGCGAAATTAAAGAGGCTTTAGGAACACCTGCGGCTGCTTCATTCAAACACGTCAGCCCAACTTCGGCAGCGATAGGCAAGAAGCTTCCTGAAAAATTGAAAAAAGCATGCTTTGTAGACGATATAAAAGAGCTTGACTCTTCTCCTATTGCCTGTGCATATGCAAGAGCGCGCGGAACAGACAGGATGTGCTCTTTTGGAGACTGGGTAGCTTTATCTGACGAGTGTGACGCCATCACTGCTACATTGCTTAAACGTGAAGTTTCCGATGGTATTATAGCACCTTCATATACTCCAGAAGCTTTGGAAATTCTTAAGACAAAGAAAAAGGGCGCATATAATATTGTAAAAATTGACCCGTCATATATTCCTGAAGAAATCGAGCATAAACAAGTTTTTGGCATTACATTTGAACAGGGAAGAAACAATTTTAAAATAAACAAACAGCTTTTATCAAATGTAGTTACGGAAAACAAAAATTTACCTGAAGAAGCAATACAGGATCTTATTATATCTCTAATAACTCTTAAATATACTCAATCTAATTCCGTATGCTTTGCATATGACGGACAAGCTATCGGAGTAGGAGCTGGTCAACAGTCAAGAATACACTGTACAAGACTTGCAGGTTCAAAAGCGGATACATGGCAGCTGCGTCAACATGACAAAGTGCTTTCACTTCCTTTTCTGCCTACACTTGGACGTGCAGACAGAGATAATGTGATAGACGGATATATAAACAAAAATGAAGAAGATGTGTGCGCAGACGGAATTTGGCAAAAATATTTTACCCAAAAACCTGAAAAGCTTACTAACGAAGAAGCTGAAGAATATCTTTCGAAAATTTCAGGAGTTTCTTTGGGTTCAGACGCGTTTTTCCCATTCGGTGACAATATTGAACGTGCAAAAAAGAGCGGAGTTTCATATATTGCAGAGCCCGGAGGTTCTATAAGAGACGACCTTGTTATAGAGACATGCAATAAATACGGTATTGCTATGGCATTCACCGGTATGCGGCTTTTCCATCACTGATTACTTTATTAAAATGAGGGATCATATTCAAAATGAAAATTATGGTAGTCGGCAGTGGCGGCCGTGAACACGCCATAATAAAAGCACTTAAGAAAAACAGCGCTATTACTGAGATATATGCTCTTCCTGGCAACGGGGGAATAGCAAAGGACGCTGTCTGCGTAAATATCGGTGCAAAGGATATACAAGGAATAACAAAATTTGCAGTGGAAAACAAAATCGATTTTGCAGTTGTGGCTCCTGATGATCCGCTTGTACTCGGAGCTGTTGATAGTTTGAAAAACGTCGGTATCCCCTGCTTCGGACCTGAAAAGAAAGCAGCCATAATTGAAGGCAGTAAAGTTTTCTCCAAAAACCTTATGAAAAAATACGGTATTCCTACTGCAGCTTACGAGGTATTTGATAATATAGGTGACGCGCTTTCTTATCTTGAGACTGCACCTATACCTACTGTAATAAAGGCCGATGGACTTGCTCTCGGCAAAGGTGTAATTATTGCAGAAACACGCGAAAAAGCAAAAGAGGCTGTAAAAACCATAATGCAGGATAAAATTTTCGGTGACAGCGGCAACAGTGTGGTAATAGAAGAATTCCTTGAAGGACCGGAGGTATCCGTGCTGTCGTTTACTGACGGGAAAACAATTGTGCCTATGATTTCTTCTATGGATCACAAGCGCGCAGGTGATAATGATACAGGATTGAATACCGGAGGTATGGGAACAATTGCTCCAAATCCGTACTACACACCGGATATTGCAAATGAATGTATGGAAAAAATCTTTCTTCCTACTATTGATGCAATGAACAAAGAAGGCAGATCATTTTCCGGATGTCTTTATTTTGGCTTAATGCTTACGAAGAGCGGTCCTAAGGTAATTGAATATAACTGCAGATTCGGAGATCCTGAAACTCAAGTAGTTTTACCGCTTCTTGAAAGTGATCTTTATACAATTATGAAAGCCGTATCAGACGGAAAGCTTGCAGAGACAAGCGTTAAATTTTCCCAAGGAGCATGCTGCTGCGTTGTTGTTGCATCTTCAGGTTATCCAGAAAAATATGAAACCGGATTTGAAATATCAGTTCCGGAAAAACTCGCAGATTTCGAAGAAATATATATTGCCGGCGCAAAACAGTCCGAAGGAAAACTCCTGACAGCGGGAGGCAGAGTATTAGGAGCAGTTGCAAAAGCGCAAGATCTAAAAACTGCTATTACACGTGCCTATGCTCTTGCTGAAAATATTAAGTTTTCAAACTCATATTACCGTAAGGATATAGGACAGCGCGCACTTAAAATATATGACTGTAAAAAGGAGAAAAATTAACCGTGGTTTACAGAGTATATGTTGAAAAAAAACCTTCGCTTGCTAATGATGCAAAAGCTCTTTTTAACGATATAAGATTACTGTTAGGAATTAAAAACCTTATTTCACTGCGTATTTTAAACAGATATGATGTTGAAAATATAGATAAAAAGCTTTTTGAATATTCAGTTAAAACTGTTTTTTCAGAGCCTCAGCTTGACACAACTTCATTCGAATTAAATTTATCAGAAGGTGAAAAAGTTTTTGCAGTAGAATATTTACCCGGTCAGTTTGATCAAAGAGCAGACTCTGCTGCTCAGTGTATTCAGATAATTTCATGCGGAGAACGTCCAACTGTAAAGAGCGCAAAAGTTTATATAATGAAAGGCAATCTTTCTGATGACGAAGTTCTAAAAATAAAAAAATATGTTATAAATCCTGTTGAAAGCCGCGAGGCATCACTTGATAAATTTAAAACTCTTAAAACAAACTATTCGGTTCCGGAGACAGTCGAGGTACTCTCAGGATTCTGCAGTATGTCTGAACAAGATTTGTCAGAATTTCTCTCAGCGCGCGGACTAGCAATGGATCTTGACGATTTGAAGTTTTGTCAGAAATATTTTATAAGTGAAAAAAGAGATCCTACCATAACTGAGATAAAAATGATAGATACATATTGGTCAGATCACTGCCGTCATACAACTTTTCTTACAACAATAGATGGTGTTGAATTTAATGACGAACTTATAAAATCTGCTTATGAGCGTTATTTATCGGTAAGAAAAGAGCTTGATAGAAAAAAGCCTGTGAATCTCATGGATATAGCCACGATTGCTGTCAAGCATTTAAAAAAAGCAGGTCTTCTTAATAAACTTGACGAATCTGAAGAAATTAACGCGTGTACAGTAAAAATTAAAGTTGAAATTGAAGGAAAAGATGAAGACTGGCTTCTTTTATTTAAAAATGAAACCCACAATCATCCTACAGAAATAGAACCGTTTGGAGGAGCTGCCACCTGTATAGGAGGCGCTATACGCGATCCGCTTTCCGGAAGGGCTTATGTTTATTCGGCAATGCGAGTTACAGGTGCTGCTGATCCTTTAAAACCCGTTTCAGAGACTATCCCAGGGAAACTTCCTCAGAGAAAAATTGTTACTACTGCAGCTGCAGGTTATTCTTCATACGGAAACCAAATCGGACTTGCGACCGGTCTTGTAGATGAGTTATATCACGAAGGATACGCTGCAAAGCGTCTTGAAATAGGTGCTGTTGTTGCGGCTGCTCCGGCAGCTAATGTGCGGCGTGAAAGGCCAACTCCGGGAGATGTTATAATACTTCTTGGAGGTAAGACAGGCCGGGATGGCTGTGGGGGTGCTACTGGATCGTCAAAATCTCACAGCATATCTTCTCTTGAAAGCTGTGGCGCTGAAGTGCAAAAAGGAAATGCACCGGAAGAACGTAAACTTCAAAGGCTTTTCCGCAATCCTGCAGCTTCTCTCCTAATAAAACGCTGCAACGACTTCGGCGCAGGTGGAGTTTCAGTGGCTATCGGCGAACTTGCTGACGGGCTTTATGTAAATCTCAATGCAGTGCCTAAAAAATATGAGGGACTTGACGGTACAGAGCTTGCAATAAGCGAATCTCAAGAAAGAATGGCAGTTGTAGTTGCTAAAGAGGATGCGGATAAATTTATATCACTAGCCGAAAATGAAAATCTTGAGGCTACTATAGTGGCTAACGTTACGGAGAATCCACGTCTTGTAATGAATTGGAACGGAAACAACATTGTAGATATAAGCCGTGAATTTCTAAATTCTAACGGAGCTGAAAAACATATTTCCGTCACAGTTTCAAAACATTTAGATTATCAAAAAAAGGTAACTGGAACTTTTACGGAAAATTATATTTCCCTCGCTTCAGATCTTAATATCTGTTCAAAGCGCGGGCTTGCCGAGAGATTTGATTCTACTATAGGCGCAGGCACTATTCTTGCTCCTTTCGGAGGAAAATATCAACTTACTCCTTCTCAAGTTATGGCAAATAAAATTTCAGTGGAGTGCAAGGATACATCGGATTGCTCAGTTATGTCTTACGGATTTAATCCTTTTATTTCTGAGAAAAGTCCTTATCATGGTGCATATCTTGCCGTTGTTGAATCATTGTCTAAACTTATTGCAGCCGGTATGGATTATAAAGATATTTATCTCACTTTCCAAGAGTATTTTGAAAAGCTCGGACATAACAGTAAACGCTGGGGAAAACCTTTGGCAGCACTTCTTGGAGCGTTTTCAGCTCAGCTTGATTTCGGAGTAGGTGCTATCGGAGGCAAAGATTCTATGAGCGGCAGCTTTGAAAATCTTGACGTTCCCCCTACCCTTGTTTCGTTTGCTGTTACGACAGGTAAAATCAGCAAAGTTATATCTAATGATTTTAAATCGGCAAACAACCCTGTTATAGTAATTTCTCCTAAATACACAAAAGAAAATCTTCCAAATCCTGCTTCACAAATAAAAGTGTACGACACTGTATCAAAACTTATATCCTCAGGCAAAGCGGTTGCAGCTTATACGCCTTGCTACGGAGGTTATGCCGAAGCAATTATGAAAATGTGTTTCGGAAATAATTTAGGGTTTAGATTTGAAGCAAATATTTCCTTAGAAGATATATTTGGATATAATTATGGTTCTTTTATACTTGAACTTAATGATGCTTCACAAGTTGCATGTGGAAAGCTGCTTGGATACACCACAACCGAATCTGAAATATCTCACGGCGCTGAAAAATTATCTGTATCTCAGCTTCTTGAAATCTATGAAAACAAGCTCGAGCCTATTTTCCCATGCAACATTTCATGCGCTAAAGAACCTGTTAAAAAGCTTGACTATACTAAATCATCAAACATTTATGCGGCTTTAAAAATTTCACAGCCGACAGTTTTGATTCCGGTTTTCCCAGGTACTAACTGTGAATATGACACTGCAAAGGCTCTATCTTTTGCCGGTGCTAAGCCTGAAATTTTCGTTATCCGCAATCTTACCGCAGATGATATTGCAAAATCAGTAGAAGAATTTGCCAAAAAAGCATTGAAATCGCAGATAATTTTTATTCCTGGAGGTTTTTCAGGGGGTGACGAACCTGATGGATCCGGAAAATTTATTACTGCGTTTTTCAGAAGCGCAGCTGTTAAATACGCTGTAGGAGATCTTATTGACTCACGCGGCGGTCTTATGTGCGGTATATGCAATGGTTTTCAGGCACTTATCAAGCTTGGGCTCGTTCCGTATGGAAAAATAATAGATACGGATGAAACATGCCCTACTCTTACATACAACATAATCGGACGTCACCAGTCACGGTTGGTAAGAACGCGCATATGTTCAAATAAATCTCCATGGCTTTCAGAAACATCGATTGGTGATATTTATACTGTTCCTGTCTCTCACGGAGAAGGCAGATTTATTGCTGACACAAAATTGATAGAAAAACTCGCTGCAAACGGACAAATAGCGACTCAATATGTAGATTACGATGGAGAACCTACAATGGACATCAGGTGCAATCCTAACGGATCAGACTTTGCAATCGAAGGTATCACATCGCCTGATGGAAGAATATTTGGGAAAATGGGACATTCCGAGCGTACCGGAACCGGACTTTATAAGAATGTTCCGGGTAATTATGATATAGGCATGTTCCGTTCAGCTGTAAAATTTTTCAAATAAGGAGCAAATTATGGCTTATTTAAGTGACATTGAGATAGCACAGGGCGTCAAAATGAAACCTATATCTGAAATTGCTGAAAAGGCAGGAATTCCAGAAAAATATATAGAGCAATATGGAAAATACAAGGCAAAAATAGATCTGTCATTGCTTAATGACCGATCCGGTAGTCCGGATGGAAAGCTTATTCTTGTTACTGCAATTACCCCTACCCCTGCAGGAGAAGGAAAAACAACGACGACTATAGGTCTTGCAGACGGACTTGCGCAAATAGGTAAAAAAGTAACAGTCGCTTTGCGTGAGCCTTCATTAGGTCCGGTTTTCGGTATAAAAGGCGGAGCTGCTGGTGGTGGATACGCTCAGGTTGTTCCTATGGAAGATATAAATCTTCATTTTACCGGAGATTTTCATGCAATAGGCGCGGCTAATAATCTTCTTGCTGCAATGCTTGACAATCATATTCAGCAAGGAAATTCCTTAGGGATTGATCCTAGAAAAATTACTTGGAAACGCTGCGTTGACATGAATGACCGTCAGCTTAGAAATATTGTTGACGGATTGGGAGGAAAACCAAACGGAACTCCGCGTGAGGACGGATTTGATATTACAGTAGCTTCTGAAATAATGGCTGTTTTGTGCCTTGCTTCTTCTATATCTGATTTAAAACAACGACTGTCTAAAATAATCGTAGGCTACACATATGACGACGCTCCTGTTACATGTGGAGATCTTAAAGCACAAGGGGCTATGACTGCGCTTTTAAAAGACGCAATAAAACCGAATCTTGTTCAGACTCTTGAAGGTACTCCTGCATTTGTTCACGGCGGACCATTTGCTAATATAGCTCACGGCTGTAATTCCGTAATTGCCACTAAAACTGCTCTTAAAATCGGAGATTATACCGTAACCGAAGCTGGGTTTGGCGCTGATCTCGGAGCTGAAAAATTTCTTGACATTAAATGTAGGATGGCTTCTCTCACTCCTTCGGCAGTGGTTGTAGTAGCGACTGTACGAGCACTAAAAATGCATGGAGGGCTGCCAAAGACAGAACTTTCAGCAGAGAATCTTCAAGCTCTTGAAAAAGGTATTCCTAACTTGCTGAGACATGTAGCCAATATTACAAAAGTATACAAGCTTCCGTGTGTCGTTGCTGTAAACAGGTTCCCTACTGATACAGATACAGAAATTGATTTTATTATTAAGAAATGCAGAGCTCTCGGTGTAAATACCATCTTGTCAACCGTATGGGCAGACGGCGGAAAAGGAGCTACAAAACTTGCACAAGAAGTTGTTCGTCTCTGCGAAAGCAAAAGTTCAAGCGACAATGACTATCACACCTTTGAATACTCCTACAGTTTAGACGGAACTGTTACTGAAAAGATAGAAACGATCGTAAAAAGAATTTATGGTGGCAGCGGTGTGACAATACTTCCGGCAGCTGCTAAACAAATAGAACGCCTTACTCAGCTTGGGTTTGGTTCCCTTCCAATATGTATGGCAAAAACTCAGTATTCTTTTTCCGATGATCCTTCTAAACTTGGCGTTCCTGAAGATTTTACCGTAACCGTAAAAAATGTTAAAGTTTCCGCAGGTGCTGGATTTATTGTTGTACTTACAGGCGATATAATGACTATGCCCGGGCTTCCAAAATCACCCGCAGCAGAACGTATTGATGTAGATGATAACGGAAAAATTTCCGGATTATTCTGATTTTTTTTATAAAGAAGTAAGGCTGTAAACAAACCTTTTTAGGTTAGTTTACAGCCTTTTTTATTGTTTAAAAAGCGGATGCGGATGGGCCATTTACATTTATATACTTGAAAAAATTATACGTTTACAGACCTATTTGATTTTCTTCTATTCTTTTTTGCTTTCATATTTTTAAGAGCAGTTTCGAAGTCAGGCATTCTTTGAACAGTCTTTACAGCTTTGTATTTTGACCCTGCACATTCACCGCTTTTTGCAACAACAATATTTTCAAAATAAAAACCGTGCTCGCTGCATTCTCTAACTGCGCAAAATTGATTGTAATATTTTCTGCTGTAATCTCCACCTTGAATAACAAGGGGTCTTTTGCAAATCGGACAAATATTATCGCACGAACTTGAATATTCCAGCGCTTCCTTTGCACTTCCGAAATCGTAATAACGATATTTTCTTTTGCAATTTTCATCAGAATTTTTTTGACTTTCACGACATAATGCAAGTCCGCTTTTCATATCCAATCTTCTGCATATTTCTGCTGTATAAAATGCATCGTTCAACGCGTTATGAAGCTGTTTTTCCTGGGCAATACCCAAAGATTCACATGCGGTGGAAAGAGCTGACTGCTTATGTTCAGATTTGCACTGAGAATTATAAATAATTTGAAGATTGTACCAGTTGTGCATTTCATAACCTTCAATTTTATTTATCTCTATATTTTCTTTCAATATACGTATATCATCAGCACCCCAAATTATAAAATCGTATTCTTCACCGCACCATTTAATAAAATCTGGAAACACCTCCGTAAAAGGTGCTGCCTCTGAAAGCATATCTTTTGATATTCCGGTGAGTTCCTGAACTTTAAAATGCATTTTTCGGTAAAATACAGGCTTTATAAGACTTGTATAAGTTGATTTAATAAGAAAATTTTCGTCAAGTTTTACGGCTCCAATCTGTATTATTTCTCCGGCAAGAATTTTCCTTGTGTCACCGATAAAAACACCTTTGCTTGGATACCCTTGATTCCATTCCATATCAAGTATAATATAATTCATCGGTCACACTCCTCAAGAAGCTCTACTGCAAGTCTTGCCGTTGCTTTAGCCTTATCAGATAGTTCCTTGCTGTTTTTCTCGACATTTGATTTTATTATTTCATAATCTTCGAATATTTCACGTACAGAATCATAAAGGCAAATCTTATCAAACTTTTCAGAATCCACACTGTATGCCATTCCGGCATAATCGAGAAATCCTGTTATTTTTGGGTCATATACCATTCCTATTGTCGGAACTCCAGCTGCAACTGAAAATATAAGTGTATGAAGCCGCATACCTATCATCAAATATGTTTTTGAGATTACTCCTATAACTTCATCATAAGACATCTTATTAGATGCGATATATGCTTTTGTTTTCATTATTGAAATTACTTTTTGAGATGCTTTTATATCATCGGGTGTTTTCATTGGCACAAACAGTATTTGTGCATCAAATTCCTTTGATGCTGAATCCAACACCTCAGCAAGACCTGGAAAAAAATTGGGCGAACTTCTCGGCCAGTCGCGTACAGAAACTCCTATAATCTTTCTTCTGCTGTCTATTCCTATTTCTCCTAACAGCTCATATATCCTCGTATCAGAAGCTCCCTTTAAAGAAATAGCGGGATCAGCAGTAACTTTCGCTTTCTCCTGAGATATACCCATTCGAGTCAGCTCATTAAGTGAGGATGCCTCACGCAGCGTTATTATATCGGCAAGATCTGTTATTCTTCCCGCCAACTTTAAATTTCTGTCTTTAATAGGGCCAATTCCATTTGCATAAACAAATATCTTACAGCCTTGTTTGTAAGCCCTGTACATTACATATAAATAGTACCATAATGATTTTGAGCTTGTAGCATCCTGTATCAAACTTCCGCCACCATTTATAAGCATTCTGCTCGATTGAAGCTTACGATTTAAAGTAATAAAATTGAATCTAAAACTTGAATCCACCCCATATTCTTTACGAGTACTTCTAGGTCTTGCAGAAAAAACATTTATTCTTATGTCAGGTTTTTGCTCATTAAGATCATTTATGATTGCGTGAAGCAGTGCATCGTCACCGCAATTTCTAAACCCATAATAGCCCGATATTGATACGTCATAGCGCCTTTTACTATAATAGTCAGAAATTACAGATTTATATATGTTGATATGACTGTCCGCAAGCTTTTCGCTTGAGAATGTGCTTGTCGCTCTCCTGTATAGATTTTCACCGTATGCTTCAGCTATATCTTTATGATTTACAAGAAATATTAGCTTTTCAGCAAGCTCTTTATAGTTTTCGCTCTTAAAAAGAAGCCCACATTCCCCTTCCAATATAAGATCAGGTATTCCGCCTACGCGAGAGCTGACAGTCGGTTTTTTCATTCTGGCACCTTCCATTAAAACATATGGAAAGCTCTCGCACCTTGAGGTAAGTGTATTTATATCTATAAAATTTATAAAACTGTATATATCTTTTATAAATCCGCAGAATGTAACTTTATCCGATATTCCCAAAACATTGCAAAGCTTTACAAGATCTTCTCTTCCGTCTCCATCGCCGGCTATCAAAAATCTTATATTCGGACAATTATCACATACAATTTTTGCTGCCTTAAGAAATATGTCGTGTCCTTTTACTTTGTCGTGTCTGCCTACGATTCCTATATATGTCTTTGAAGGATCGTATTCTATGCCAATACGTGCTGCAAATTCTTCTTTGCTGCAATAATTCATTGGAGAAGAATAATCCATGCCGTTATAGACCGTAAATACTGAATTAGGCCGGAATCCGCGTGAAATCAACATATTTTTAAAGTTTGACGATACTGCTATATAATAATCAAATTTTTTCAGTGAGTAAATATTTAGCGAGGTAAAAATGATCTTTCTATATATACCGTCAAAGTCAAGAAGATAGTCGCTATGTATAGTTGTTATAAAAGGCAGTTTTACTCCTTTTCTTTTTAAAGCTGCTGCTATAAAATTTGCTCTTGCACCATGACAGTGAATTATATCGTAACCTTCGTCTATTATCTGCTTTAAACGGATAAGTACTGACATATCAGTTCGGTTTTTTTGTTCTATCAATTCGCTTGAAACAGGAATTTTTTGAAGCTCATCATAAAAAGTACCTTTTGTAAAACATACGATTTTTACATCGGCTTTACCGACGATAGCGCTAAGAAGAGCAAAAACATGCGTTTTTGCTCCCCCTGTATCTCCTCCGCTTATAAGATGAAGAATTTTCATAACAATTTTTGCCGCCTTTTATTATCTTTATTAATCATTATTTCCTTCAGAACTGTTTTCTGCCATTCGGGAAACTGCAAGACACAAACCTACACTTATAAAAAATGCAAACATGACGCGTGGGTAAAACCAGCAATATTCAAACATGCCTATAAGAGTAATTCCGGAAATAGATGCCGCAGCAGCTACAACATAGTGTTTAAATCCGTCCGTCACGCGAGCCGAAGCGACGCATGCCGCTCTTATTACGCCGTATGCCATAGCTATATATCCTATAAAACACAATATTCCACCTTCGACCAACATTTCCATAAACTGCATATGCGAATGCATTACTACCGTAGTTTCTCCAAATGCATATTTTGGAAAAATCTTTCCGAAAGCTCCGGGACCTAACCCTACGCCTGTAAACCAGTGTTTCTTTAGCATTTCAAGGCATCCGCTCCAAATCTCAATGCGGTATGCGCTGGAAGAATCCTTCAAATTACCAATAGTTAATATGCGATTATAAATATTTTGCGGTATAAAAGGAATCATTGCAACACCTGCTATAAAAAATGCTGGTAGAAGCTTATAGTTATAAAGCACGATATAAACTACTGCTACTATGGCAAGAGCAATCCAGCTTGAACGTGCATAAGTCATAAGTATGGATGCTATAGGGAAAATCATAAATACTAAATAAAGCAATTTTTGATCTGCACTCTTTCGATTTAAAGAATATGCAAAGCCAAATGGAATAAAAATCGTCAGATATTCAGCCAGATTGTTGGGATTATCCATAGTTCCGAAAACCCTTCCCGGCATATCTTTGTTAAGAGTAAGATCTGTCAGAGATGCATCAGCTTCTACTCCAAGTATTCTTTGACCTATAGATACAAATGACATAAGAATGAGCGTGAAATATATGAATTTCATAAAACAGTCAAGCATTTCTTTTGTATTTATCCTTCTGCTGACCGAAAAGCACATTATAAAAGACGCAATGAAAAAAAACAGAACTCTTAAACTATCATTTATATCATTTGAGGTAAGCACTGCTATAAATATAGAAAATCCAAACAGCAAGAAAGAGAACGGAATATGTTTATCTTTCATTATAAGTTCATTGCCGTTTATATTTTTATCCGGATCAGAAATCGAAAAAACATACAAGACAAGAAGTATAAGCGATATAAATAATCCATAAATGTTATTCCAATAACTATGAGGAATAAGAAACATCACAGATATTAATAACGCAAAAAGTTCTTTTTTGCCGAATAACAATGAACCTAAACACAATTTATTATAAATCTTTAAAATAAAACTTCTTCTTGCAGCTTCTGATATATACATTGCAAGACCGTAAAAGACTTTTTTCGCTGATTTATAAATTTTGCAAAAAACCGAACTGTCAGCAAACCTGTCCAAACATCCTAAAGACAAAAGAAATTTCCGCAGATAACTGGTTTTATAGCTTTCAGCAATAAAGCTTAAAAAGATTAGAATAATTTTATAAAACAGCGAATCTGTAAGCAAATACCACAGTTTTTTTAAAAATTTCGCGGTTATACTACTTTGCAGCATAACATTCCTCCGAAAATTACTCAATTATTTCAATTCCGGTTATTTCAATATATATTTTTGCAATACCGGCACGAAGCACTATAAAATCACCGATAAAGTAATTTTGACCGCCTATTTCAACTCCGTTGTCAAGCTTTTGCCCCACAGTCTCGCTTTGAAGAACAATAGATGAATAATCCGGCTTATCTGCGATTATCCAGCTTCCGTCGTCTGTAACAATGCTTGAAAATGAATCCGCTATTTCTATGTTGGTGCACCGTCCGAGATCAACTTTTTCTGTATCGTCATACATCCTGCAGCCATCTTCAACTTTTTCAATAACAAAGTCGCTCACTTCTTTTGCCGTAAATGTAAGTCTTATATTCTGTCCCGAATTATTATTAAGCTTACCGCTGATAATAAATACGCCTAATATTACAGCGCAAATCAAAATAATTATTACAAAAAAATCTATCACATTGATTTTGCCGAAAATTTTATATTTCTTTTCCATTTTATTCCCCTACAACCTCAATATTTTTGACTCTTGCAGTTATACGCGTATCACCGACAAATATTGTAAGCGTATGACCTACTCCATATATTTCATTATTATAAACAGCTCCTATATCGCTGTATATGCCTTCTGCCGTACAAGTAAGCTCGACAGATTTGTACCCGGCTCTGTTTACTTTTACAAACGTATTATCGCTAGTTGATATATAAGATGCAGAATCGCCAATCATAATATCTTTGCATGGTCCGAAATTTACATTCGTTATACTGTCTGATACAATATCTCCATCTTTTATACTTTCAGCTATCGAATCGCTTACCTCCTCAGCATAAAAAGTAATATTCATCATCTTTGTTTTATTGCTTTCCGAACTTGCAGAAGTATATTTCGAAATACAAATTACACATAGCGCAGTTACCAGAACTACGGCTACAAGAAGATCTATTATGTTGATTTTGATTTTTCTTCTCATTTTTTCTCTTTTCCTCCTGTAAACTTAATACATCATATCCCGGTAGCTGGACATTATTTTGTTAAGCATTCTTTCAGTATTAAATTTATAACTTATCGTTTTTACTGCGTTTTCCGAGTAAAATTCACGAAGATCATCATTTTCCATTATTTTTAAAATTTCTTTCGCAGCACCAGCAGTATCGCCGTATTTCACAAGCACTCCACACTCACTGTCAAAGTTGATTATATCATCGGTACCGCCGACATCAGTGGCAACAACCGGCAATCCATGACTGAGCGCTTCCAATATTGCAAAACTTAATGCTTCAGTTGATGAAAGGTTAACAAACATATCTGATCCGGCTAAAATATTTGCTGTATCATTCCTGTAGCCAAGCTGAATAACCGTTCCGCCAAGCCCCATAGATTTAATTTTTTCTCCAATCTCATTATACATTTCACCGTCACCGGCAATTAATAAAACAAACTTTTTACTTGAATTCTTTTTAAGCTCATATACTGTATCAATAAGAAAAGGCAAACCTTTTTCACTGCTATACCTTGTCAGAGCCGAAATCACAAAAATGTCGCTGCCAATATTAAGCTCTGCACGTATTTTTGATTCAACAGGATTCTCTAAAGGCTGTATACCATTGTATATGACCTGTATTTTATCTTTTTCAAATCCGTTTTCTATAAGTACCTCTTTTCCATAATTGCAAACTGCAAAAACCATATCATCAAAATGGGTCATAATTTTATTTGCTGTTTTCCAAAGATAATTATTATGAACAATAATATGATTTGTATAAAAAACTTTAGTACCCTTGTAGAACAGCTTCGATAAAACAGCGACAAAATTTTCACGTGGAAATTGAGTATGTAAAATATCGATTCTATTTTCACGGCAAATATCCGCTATTTCTCGTGCAGCTTTAATGTCATAGGCAGATCTAATATTTATTCTGAAAGTTTTAACAACCTTATCCTTGATTTGTTCCGTAAGCAGTCCGTTTTCATTATAAGCAAAATAACATCTTTCGCCTCTCGAACTGAATTCATCTATAAGAGTACGAACATATTTTTCCGTTCCACCCTTACCTGCATAATTTATTAAATACAATATTTTCATATTATTTCACCTGTTTTGTATTTTTATACCTAAATTTTATAATTATTGAACCTACGATACTTCTAATCTCGTTTACTCTGAACATATACAATAAACAGGCATATATGATAACACCTATGCCAGACGGTAAGAATAGTTTAATTATCCTTTCAAGCACACCGTCATCTAACATATCAGAAAGAGCTCTGTTTATTAAAATTACCGCAGCCGACATTATTAGCGAAGCTATTACCGCTTTTGCGCCCACTGTAAATGTAGATTTAAGATATCCGCCTATTATGCGCCTCAATGCTATCAGCAGTATTGCACTTCCGGAAAGAGATGCCAAAGAATATGCAAGAGGTATTCCGAATGGTCCTATAAAATTTATAAAAATTAAGCTTAACAAAATATTGACAAGCATTATTATAAAACCGTTTACTGCAGATACTCTTGTTTCTTTTAGTGAATAAAACGCTCTATCCAGTATTTCTTTTAACCCGATGCCTACAATACCGATAGAGTACATAGCTATCAGCATTCCAGCATTTTCAACATCAGTACTTTCTATCTTTCCCCACTTGGTTATAAGCTCAAGAAGAGGTATACGCATGCATAATAGGCCAAAAGTAATTGGAATTAGAAGCAGCAAAACCGAATTCAGCACATTTCCGAGCGTTTCTTTATATTCATTCATTTTGCCTGTAGAAGCAAACTCTGTTAATTTAGGATATAATACTGCAGTTATTGAGTAAACAAAAGCCAAAACCATATTTAATATTAAATTTTGAACAAATGTAAGCAATGTTACCATACCGTCAAAATTGGCAATCATATTTACATTGTAAAACATGTTTAGCTGATATGACGAAGCCCCAAGTAAAACCGGCAAAGTCATTTTTCCCGCTCGTATTATATCCGGATCAGTTAGCCGGAAAGAGAACTTATACCTGTATCCCTTTTTTAAAAGAGGAGGTATAAGTATCATTGCCTGCATAAAAAGACCGACAAAAGTGGCAACAAGCAAACCTGTAACACCGAAACTGTCCGAAAAAAACAATACGTAACATATTATTACAACGCTGCTTGGAACGCTTACGAACGCTGGCCAGCCAAATACGCCCTCAGACTGAAGCATGCCCTGAAAAATATAATTCAATCCATAAAACAGCATAACCGGCATCATTATCATAAGCGCCTTAGTGCAAAACGCATACGCTTCCGGAGTTGAATCAAACTGCGTAAATTTTGGAAGTATTGGAGATATTGCAATTCCGACAGCAATGAGCAGTAATGAAAAAACTGATGATATTGTAATAATATTATCGGCAAAGCTTTTTGCATTTGAACGTTTATTATTTGATATATAATCAGTGTATATAGGTATAACGACAGTTGAAAGTGCCGTACCAAAACAATTAAATATTATATTCGGCAGAGAAACAGCATAAGAATATATGCTGATTTCCATATCTTTTACACCGAATTTTGACATATAAAACTGTGTGCTGACAAGCGAAAGAACTCTTGACATCACCATTATAAGCATAACATAGCTGACTGAACCTAAAAGCTTTTTTTTCATCCCATCTCCAACCGCGGCAAAAACATAATGATGATAAAAACTAAAATTCTATTTTATATAATATAAAAGTAAAATTTAGGAATATTTTATTTGCCAGTATAATCGATCACGATAAAAAGATAATAATATGTATTATAGCACATTATTATTTTTTTGTCTACCAAAAAATGTATTCATTTAATTTTAAGAGTGCAACTCTATACTTCCGTTTTTGTGAAAAGAGTAAATAACCATACGGACGTTATTAGATTCAGTCATTTCGCATACGGCTCTCCTGTAATAATCAAGCTGCATTGAATATCTTTCCTCAAGTTCAAATATATTTTTTACCCTATCAGTCTTAAAATCGACAACTGTATATTTGCCTTTTTCATCCACAAAAAAACAGTCAATTTTTCCCTGTACAAGCATAAATTCGCCGGGAATCTCTTTATCAATATCTAAATACACTTCCTGCAAAGGCAATCTCAGTGTAAAAGAATATTCACGCATTACATTTTTGGCCTGTTTTATCTCTGTATAAATTTCGCTTTTAAAAAATCCTGCAATCATTTTTAAATCAAGCATAGAATACTGTTCACCGGAAATATATCCCTGTTCAAGTAACCTTCTGGCTTCTTCTTCTACTGACTTTTCACAGCTGCCATAATCAGCAAACTGCATAAAAGCGTGAACAGCTGTACCAACCGCCGCGCTATCTTGCTCCTTTGTAATAAGAAATGCAGGACATTGCAATTTATTTTCGTCACGCAAATTTTCCTCAAATCTTGAAAGCTTTCCGTTTTTTATATCGGAAACACTTATCTTTGAGCGTATTTCAGCAAGCTGTATGTACGGATAAGCAAAATTAAGCCGCGATCTTATTTTTTCTGCAGTATTTTCGAAATAATCGGATTTTTCGCTGACAGCGGAATCCTTTTCGCTTTTATATAAATCTCGGACAGTAATTTTTTTTACGCAGAAACAATTTGTTATGTCTTGCAAAACTGTCTTTCTAACAAACTCTATATCTTTAAACATTTCCTCCATCTTGTCATATTTACACAAGCATGGGTACAACATATCATAAAATCCTGTAGCCGAATTTATATACCACGAGTTTTCTCCTATACCATTTTCATAATATGAAACAAGATCAGCATTTTTACATTTTTTTAAAAGCATTACAAGACGGTCTTTTGCTCTAGTCATGGCAACATAAAGCAGTCTTTTCTGTTCTTCTATCATATTTCTTGATTCAAGTGATCTTATAGCACCTCTAAACGGTGTGTCATACTTAACCATTGACGTCGAACTGTCCGATGAGCTTATTGTATCAAGGTCGGAAAGCTTAAATCCTATTCCGGCGTTATCGCTGAACACACATACTCCCTGCTCGTCCTTTTTGCTGAACCGGCTAGACAAGCCGCAAAGAATGCATACCGGGAATTCCAATCCTTTTGAATGATGAATACTCATTATTCTTACTGCATTGGAATTTGATAAAGATGCTGCAGACGGTACGTCGGCAGGGTTTGCCGCTCTATCATTTAAAAATTCCAAAAATGCAGAAAGCCCTCTAAATGAGGTTTTTTCAAAATTACGTGCAAGATCATATAAAATCATAAGATTCTCACGTCTTGCATCTGCTTTTTCAGTATAACGGTTAAATGATTTTTCTGAAACAACATTCATCATATGAAGGTCAGAATAAATCTTTAAAATTAATTTATCTGATGAAGCTCCTATAGAAAATTTTTTCAATTTTTCTATTTTATCTATAAATTTAACGCATTTCTCCCGCAATTCAATTTCAGCAATATCAGAATATGCAATTTCTTTTACCGACTGCCACATGCTTTTTTCTGTTCCTGTTATATTCGGATAAAGCCGGCGTATGGCTAAAAGATCGTCGTCAGAAAACATAAATATTTCAGAACGCATAGCACCCGTTACATATATATCTCTTAGAGAGTTATCGATCGTGTTTAATATACAAAGGCAAAGAACTATCTCCGGGTTTTCAAAAAAGTTTTCTGTAGTTTCTGAGTATACAGGTATACCTGTACTTTCAAAATACTTAACATACTTTTCAGCTATTTTTTTAACTTTAGGCAACAGCACGGCTATGTCACCGTAAGTATATGGCTTGCCGTCGCTTCCTATGTTGCTGTCAACTATCGACATCACCATCTGAGCCGCAGCTTTTATTTCAGCGTCGTAATAGTCCTCATCTTCGCTTTCATCTTCTTCAAATATAATAACCTCACACGGATTATCTATTTTTAATTCCTCTTTTTTGGAATAAACCAGCCGTTCGCTATTTTCATAATTCCCTCGCATAACATCAGAAAAAATCAAATTAGTGAAATTTACAACAGGCTCCGAACATCTAAAATTATTTGAAAGAAATTCTTTTTTTTCAGTTTTTAACTTATCATTTTCACTGATATTATCGAACTTTTTTAGGTATGAATTAAAAAACTCAGGGCGTGCTCCTCTAAATCTGTATATGCTTTGCTTTATGTCCCCAACCATAAAACGGTTAAGCTCGTGTCCATCCTTATCATATCGGCATATACATCTAAAAATAGTGTCCTGTATCGGGTTTATATCCTGATATTCATCAATATATATCTCTGCAAAAGTATCTCTGTATTTCTTTGCTGTCTCTGATATTTCCATTCTGCCGTTGCTGTCATATTTTCCTGTTGTAAAAAGTTTATATGTATACCGCTCAGCATCAGAAAAATCTATTACACCCCTTTCCTTTTTTTCAGCAGAATACTTTTCTTCAATTTTTGATATGATATCAAACAGTTCGGCGAGTATTCGTCTGCTGTCAAAAGCTGCAGCTTTGATTTTTGAAATATCAGATCCGAAAAACAAATTCTTCTTTTCAGTAAAATTATCATAAGCTGTATCCCTTGCCGATTTTATAAAATCCTTTGCTTTTTCTTCGCCCTTTACCCGACTGAGCTTGGATTTCACCACAGTATCCAATATTGCTCTCTCATCTTCATATCCAATATCTTCAATTTTGTGCAAAACATCCTCTGCATTAGCACAGTCATATAAAAACGTTTTTTCATATGCTAACAGCTCAGGCATCTTATATATTATCGACAGGCAGCATTTAAGCGCAGATATATATTCCTTAAGAGCATATGCTATGCACTCGCAGCCTTCCCTGCCATAAAATGTGGCATTATATTCAGTACAATTTATTATTTCATCATAATATTCAAGTGCTTTTGCACACCACTCTTCAGGCTCAGGAAATGACATTATTTTTTTGTGCAGATTTTCTAACAGATGTGTAAAATCGCTGTCATTTTTGCTCCCGGAAAAAATTTCCACTGCATCAAAAAATGCTGATCCTTCAGATGAATCTGAATATTTTTCTTCCAAAACTTCAGAAATTATACGCTTTCTTAACATTTCAGACTCCGCAGCATCGCAGATTCTTATTTTTGCCGGCAAATCTAAAAGCTGAAAATGTTTTTTTACTACTCCAAGACAAAATGAATTTATTGTTGATATATTAGCATATTTAATCTTTGCAAGCTGACGCATTGCCTTTACATTTTTAATATCAGAAGCTGCACATTCGGTTAATTCTCGCTCTATCTTATCGGAAAGATCGTCCGCAGACGCATTTGTAAATGTAACTATAAGAAAATCGTCTATCTCTGCAGGATCATAAGGATCAGAAATTCGACTTATTATTCTCTTTGACAAGGTGGCGGTTTTTCCGCTCCCCGCGCCAGCTGAGACCAAAATCGTTGAGCCGCGATAATTAACAGCATTTTCTTGCTGAGGCGTCATTTTCATAGCAGTTATTCCACCTCTTCCATTTTATATCTTATATTGCTGTTTCTGGAATCAAGTCTGCATACAGCACTGTAATCGCACATTGCACACGATGACATTATGTTTTTATACGGATTAGTCTGAATATTTCCTGAATACATAAGCGAAGCAAGCTTGCCGGAAACCTTTGCAGCTTTTTCAAGAAGCTTGCCCATATTTTCCAAGCTTTCAACTCTTGAAAAGGCACTCAGTTGATTACTTTTTGTGACTGAAACAGGAATATATTTGCCGGTTATCCCTTTATCCATTGCGTCAAGTATCTCACGGTCATCTATCAAAAGTCCGTCGCCCTTAAAAGCTGAAGCAATTGCTTTTCCAGATTTCTCGCGTGTGCTGTCAGAAAGTATAGCATTTTTCGCCTCGGGTTTTCTTACAGGTATATAAAGTACACCTGCTGGCACAATATTTTCTCCGTATTTCTTTGTATCGCTCAACGCTATACAGTATAGATAAAGCAGCATCTGAAGGTTAAATCCGTATGCAACTGCTTCCTTTTTAAAGCTTTTAGGACCTGTTTTATAGTCTACTATGCGGACATATGATTTTCCGTCTTTATGAAACACATCCGCCCTGTCTACCTGCCCTACTATACGGAGTTCTCCGCATATTTCACCTTTCTCGTCGGTAAGCGGTATAGGTACGGACTTTATTGTTCCTTCTGATATCCCTATATTCACCTCAAAATCAGTCGGAATAAAATCTGATTGCTTTATTTCGTCTACCAGATGTTCTGCAAGTGATGACAAAATAATGTATAGACGTCCGTATAAATATTTAAAACGCTTCGATATAGCGTCGTCATGACCTGCTGAATGAGTTATATCAGCAAAATGACTGTCAAGCAGCTCCTTTATACGAGCTTTTGCCTCATCATGACTGTACATTTCCCCTGATGTCTTGCGCTCTGCAAGTTCCTTAACAAAGTTCTCCAAGATCTTATGAGATATAAGACCTGTCTGCAAATTATCAAGCTCAGCTTTTTTTTCGGGAGATATTTTAAGTACATAACGATTAAAATAATTGAATCTGCAGCTACTGAAACATTCAAATCTTGACGGACTTGAGCATACTACACCTCTAAAGAATTCCGACAAGTTTTTTTTCGATAATTTTCCTTCAGAATTTAATATTTTTTCTGCGTTGGAAAATACCTCTCGATATTCATCATAATCTGACAAAACTTTTTTAGCTGCAACTATAAATTTGCTATCTCCTATATAATACATGTCATCAGCTAAAGAACCAGGAGTAGTCAAATTTTCAATTTCACTGTCAAAAGGATATTTAATCTCTAATTCTCCGTCAAACAAACTTTGAACAGATCCAAGAAGAACAGACTTTTTCAGCTTTTTTCCTCCTATGTCTTTTTCAGAGTAGAGCAAAAACAATTTTTCATATGGATCGCAGAAAATATTATAGGCAAGAAAAAACTCATCGTAAACGCTTTCCTTTACGGGTAATGAAATATCTATACCTTTATTGTGAAGTATGTTTCTTTCGTTGTCGGAAAAAATACTGTCTTCCGATTTCTGCATCGGAAAATATTCGTTATTGCATCCTAACACAAACATATATTTAACTGTTTCGCTTCTTATAAGATCTGCAGAACCTATAAGAACACTGTCCAGTTTTTCAGGAATATCCATAACTCCATATTCTGAAATAACTATTTTAAAAATGTCCGAAAAGCTTTTCGCTGACATAGAATCATTTCCATAAACCTTAACTATTTCATCAATAGCTTTTATCGTAAGATTCCAAAATCTTATGTCATCATCACATTCAATCTTATCCTTGTATGAAGAATCAAGAATAAGATTATATACCGCTTCGGCCGTATCCCGGCATTTTTTAGAAACCGATATGTCTTCGCCAAACTTTGCTAAAGTGTTCATTACCGATTCTTTTGCGGCATTTACAGTCTGTAAAATTTTAGAATCCTTTTCAGTAAAATCAGCGGCATATCCGGAAGGGTTCATATACCATTCAGTATTAAACTCTTTTTTACCGTCTATATTCCAAGTTCTTATATAATTTTCAAGTATAGCGCATTCTTCTGCCGTAATGCGCATAAGTCCAGTTTTTAAAAAAGCCAAAAAGCTCTGCTTTTTCCAACCGGTAACTATATCTATAGCAATTAGTATGTATGAAATAATCGGTTTTGTAAGCAAATCTTCCTTAGCAGAAAATGTATAAGGTATATTGGCTTTATCAAAAAAAACGTCTATAATACCTTCATAAGAAGATACATTTCTGGCCGAAACAGCAATATCTCTAAAATGTACATTTCCTTTTGATATTAGAGTATAAATCATGGCAGATACTGCTTTTGCCTCATCTACTTGATTTTTGCATTTGATTATTTTTATACTTTCTCCGTAATGGACTTTTTCAGTCTTTTTAATATTAAGACACATACCGGAAGAATAGCATCTTTCTAAAAAAGAGATATCATCATCAAAAATCGGCTCGGAAAGACATTTGTCTTCAGTTTTTATCAGATTTTCTTCTGCCATCCGTAAAATTCTGTTAGACGCATCGCGTGGTCTTTCAAATATAATATCTGTGTCATCTTTTCTCATACAGAACGTTATATAAACATTATCTGCCTGTCTCAGCATATGGCGAACAATGCGAAGCTCCTTGGGAGTAAATCCGTAAAAGGAATCTATTATTACAGACGATCCTTTAAAAAAATTATTTTTTTCGAGAACATTGCATAGCATGTCCAGCCGTTCTCCGTCTGTCCCGTAATTGGCCTTAAGTTCCGCACGGTAAGCGGACATCAAAAATGAAATATCTTTAAGTTTTGACATCAATGCAGGATTTTCGATTTCAAGTTCAGGCAAGATCTTTTCTATATCTTTAGACGAAACATTGTAAGCTGAAAATTCTTCAACCGTACGCACAGCCTCAGAAGAAAAACCTATATCCTTATATAAAGCTCCGTATTCGCAAAGCTCTGATGAAAATTCCTTTAAAACTCTTGACATGCACAGTATTTTGCCTACAGAATCCAAATAGCTTCCTGATATTCCACCGAATTTCCTGAAAACTCTGTCGCAAAGTCTCGTAAAACTCAGCACCTCTGTATACATATTTGCTTTATTGCCGACCTCATCAGTTATTTTCTTCTCGCAGGAAAATGTAAACTGCTCTGGTACAATAAAATAGCATTTTTTTTGCTCTTCAACGTATTTTTTTAATATATTTATGCAATATTTAGTCTTTCCGTATTTTTTTCTTCCGAAAATCCTTATGAGCATATCGTCCTCCGTTTATTTTTGTATTCCTAAAAGCTCAAGAAGAAAGAATTCCAAGCGATATTTGTTATTATCTTCGCAGACTATATCTACAGTTTCTTCTGAGATTCCTGCATCTTCCAGCATGTCAGGGACATCCGATGCCATTGCAGTACACACGGTAGGATAAAGAACACACCACCAATTCTTCCCCTGCCCGCTTCCGAGCTTAATCCTCAACGATTTATATTTTCCTGCAGGAAAACAAAACCCGTCATAATATCTCACCGGGTAATATTCTTCTCCAAAATCCAAAGTTATTTCATAATCATATCCCAGGCCATCTGAAGCGCCCTGCACATATTTCCTTATGTTTTCCATGTTCGACGCTATAATCTCCGATGCCTGAGACACATCGGTACATGATGATACCATATCGGCAATATGTTCAGTGACTTTATCCCGCATCTTAAGCTTTGCTTCCTGATCGTATTCGCTATCCGAATCCGCAAGGATATGAAGCCTTACAAGATTTCCGTAAATCTCACTGTCAAATCTTTGCTGCATACGCTGTGCGGATATTCCCACAGTAAATATAATTGCAAAAATTAATGCTAATACAGCTGAAACAATAATTCTTATAATATTTTTTTTCATTGTCTGCCTCCGATATTAGGATAGCAGAATTATTTACAATAAAAACAAAATTATTCATATTACCGTACCGCAGATATAACATTTTTGGTACTGCGCCGAAAGTCTCTCGAAACAAATGCGCATTTTTTCATCATCGTCAAATATTCCGTAAACTGCTGAACCGCTGCCCGACATCTGAGCTGCGTGTGCTCCTTGAGAAAACATCGTCTCTTTTATGTATGCAATATCCTTACATACTGACTCACAAATCGGCGCAAAGGAATTGACCGTTAGAGAATATATTTCGCTTGTTCTGCCGGCATTTAAAAGATCTTTTACTATTCCGGATGGATCATTTTTAAAATAAATCGGATCATTGTCAAATGCCTTATATATATCTGAAGTTTTCATTCCGTAATCAGGCACACATATAAGTATCTGCACATCTTTTAACGGCATGCAATCTTGGATTTCCGTTCCCCGTCCGGTGCAAAGAGCGCTTTTATGCCTATCAAGACAAAAATTTATATCCGAACCTAACTTTGATGCAATGCTTTCTATTTCCACATAATCTATACCAGAAAACGTTTCGTATAGACAATCCAAAACGCAGGCGCAGTCGGCACTGCCGCCTGCAAGACCTGCTTTATCAGGTATATTTTTGTTTATAATTATGTGAACTCCAAACGTTTTTCCGGTTTTGTTAAAATACTTATTCCTAAACATCGCCGCAGCCTTATATGCAAGGTTATCTTCTGCTGAGCAGACTTTTCTGTCACATTCGAGAAAAATATCGCCTCTGTCAAAAAAATCGAAATATAATGTGTCACTTAATGACACCTTTTGCATTACAGAGCGTATATTATGATATCCGTCATCACGCTTGTTTAATATTTCAAGAGTGAGATTAATTTTTGCATATGCGATTCTACTAAGCATCCTAATTTCCCATCTTTAAAGTTTCATAAAAGGATTTCGTCTTATACTTACCGCTTTCATCGGGCACAGTTCCTGACAGCAATAGCATCTTATACAGTTGTCATAGTCAATATGAGCTTTTTTATTTTCAATTTTTATTGTAGCCTGAGGGCAGCAATTAACGCACTCTCCACACCCTACACATTTACTTATAACTATATACGGACGAGGCTCAAGCCATTTTTTCAAACGCCCACCTAAAATATCCGGGAGCTGTTTTATAAGCCCGCCAGCACTGCTTTCAGGTCTTTTAAAATTTGAAACATATTCCTCTATATCATCTCCGACAACAGTAATTTCATCGATATTTTTTGGACATAAGCCCTGTTCTATTGAATTTTTTACAGTTAGAACCTCATTTACGGAAAATCCCATTATGTGTGATGCTATATAGTCAAGTGCATATGGGTTTGCTGAAGAAATTACGACGCCTACCCTTTTCAGCGTTCCTCCTGCAGGTCCGTTGCCTTCCATCGCTATTACCGAATCCACAACGCTTATACTCGGCGAAACAACACGACACAAATCTATCAAATATCTTGAAAAATCCTTTTGATGCGGAAAGCGTGCATGCTGCTCTGCTTTTTGAAGTCCAGGTATCGAACCATACATATTTTTTACAGCGGCAGACATTCCGCACAGTGAATGCGTCTTCAACCGGCAAAGATTTACTATAAAATCAGCTTTCGTCAAAGGATTTATAATATTAAATGATTTTGATACTACACCGTCTTTTAAAAATTTCTCGGCAGACCCCATATCATAATTTAGTTCTATTCCGCTTTCCTCAGCCGCTTTTTTCATTCCGCATACATTGTAAACAGAATTCATAATCATATTATTGTATATTCCGCCTGGGCTATCACACACAATCACCTTTGCGCCTTTTGAAATGAAATATTCGCCCGCAGCCTTTACAAAAAGCGGATTTGTAGTTATGCCGGCTTCAGGTGTGCGCTTTGCTAAAAGGTTAGGTTTTAAAGCCACATTTTTTCCTTTGAAGTCAAATTCGGAATATTGTGCCGATATAATTTGATCAAAGTGAGAATAAATTATTTCTTTTATTTTATCATAGTCATATTCACTACATGACGAGCTGTAAACTATATAATTATCTGACATAAATCCCCCGAAAATTATTTTTTTCTATTTTATCATATTCGTAAGAAAATTAAAAGTATATTATAAAAATTTATTATTTTATTATTTAATCATAAGCTTGTGACAAACCCCTTATGATAAATACCTCTTTAATGTTAAATCACACTTTGAGAAATTTTTAATTACTGAAGTATTAAACAAATTAACCTACTTTTTACTTGTTTTTTTGGAAATATTTACAGTTGACTTACCGGTTTGCGTGTGGTAGTATAACTACGGAAATAAATGTCGTGGAAAATTCGAAATACTATTCGAAAACGGAGCTTATCATATGAGCAGACATCATATTAACTATTTAAAATTTAATACCAGTAAATTTACCGTAACAGCGACAATATTTTTTCCTGTACTCATAGAAACTGCTTTGTCATCATTTTACAATGTGGTAGATATGATGATGGTTGGAAAATACGATGCAGACGGACTTTCAGCTATAGGTCTTACTTCTAACCCCCTTTCGATATTTTTAGCTATTTTTCAGGCAATTAACGTGGGTACTACTACGCTTGTAGCATGGAATATCGGAGCAAAAAAGAAAAAAGACGCTCAAGATGTGGTAAAAATATCCTTATTGATGAATTTAGTATCCGGATTGATAATGACTGTGTTTGGCATACTTATGGCACATCCGATAGTTAATTTCATGGGCGGCGATGAAAACGTCATGCGGCTGGCTATTGATTATTATAATATCCTTGTTATGGGAACAACTTTTCAGGCTCTTACTTACAGCGTAACTGCTGCAATGCGCGGTGCGGGATTTTCAAAAGTTCCCATGATATACAACACTTTTTCAAATCTTTTGAATGTACTTGGAAACTATATCCTGATATATGGCAAATTCGGTTTTGAACCTATGGGAGTTATAGGAGCCGGTTATTCAACTTTGATAAGCCGAATAATATGTTGCTTCTGGGCGCTCGGATATATCTTTTTCTCAAAAGCATCAGATATTACTCTTCGTCACAAATATGGAAAGTTTACATTCCGATGGTACCGCGTCACACAAATGCTTCGCATTGGTATACCCACAGCTGTGGAAAATCTTATTATGCAATGTGGTTCCATGCTTTATGTAAAAATAGTTAACAGCATTAGCAAAACTGCTTTTTCAGCGCATCAAATCTGCAGTACAATAAATGGATTGACTTCTGCTCCTGGTACTGCCTTGGGTGTCACTGCAAATACTGTTATAGGTCAATATATTGGAGCAAATGAATTTGACAATGCAAAAAAGTACAAATCATATCTTTGCAAAATATCTCTTGTTTTTTCAGTAATAATGGGTGTAGTTATAAGTGCTTTTGCACGCCAAATTGTTGGACTTTATGCGCAGGACAGCGAAAAAGAACTTATCACACTGGCTATCCCCATCTTTTACATACTTGCGGTTCAATATATAACTGGAAACATAAACGGTGTAATTATGGGTGCTCTACGTGCGGCCGGCGACACACAGTTTGCGCTATATCTTAATTCATTAAGCTTTTTCTTTTTCCGCATTCCGCTCGCTTATTTTTTGGGAATAACTTTAAAACTAGGTCTTACCGGTGTGTGGCTTTCTCTAATAGCCCACAGCTGGCTGAACTTTATAGTCATTTCAATAAGATATAAGTCTGGAAAGTGGCTTGAAATATACAAAAAAGTAAATGCTAATGACCTTAAAACCGATGCTCTGCCTCAATAGCTGAGTTATTTTGTTTAATGTGCTCTGTGATTCTTAAAAAAGGTCACAGAGCCATTTTTATATTACTGCTATAAATAATATAGCAAATATCATAAACATAACATATTATGCATTGAGTGAATATCACTCAAAATGAAATATAGGAGCAATATACTTGAATACAAATAATAATAAAGAAACTATGTTTCTGGCTTCAGCATATATACCATATCAGAACAGCAGTTTCGAAGACATTTTTGAACCGGATGAAGCTCTTTGCAAAGGTACCATATTTCCTGAGCTTTACCTTCCGCTTATAGGGACGGAGGGATTTTATGAAAGATAGAAAATCAAAAGAATATTTGCTTAGAAAATGGCAGGAATATTCATTTGCAGCGTATGAAGCACGCCTATATCTTGACACACATCCTGAAAGTACAGCGGCTTTAAAATACTTCAACAAATTTAATAGAATGAGCATTGCCGTATCAAAAGAATTGCAGGAAAGATACGGTGCCGTAAATACAAATCTTGACACCGAGCTTCCAGAGTGGAGCTGGGTTAATATGCCGTGGCCATGGAATGAGGGGGTATAAAAATGTGGAATTATGAAAAAAGGCTTCAATTTCCTATAAATATAAAGAATACTGATGCAAGAACTGCAAAAATCATAATGAGCCAATACGGCGGACCTGACGGAGAGATATCAGCTTCGCTTCGCTATCTGTCCCAGCGTTTTTCAATGCCTAACGGTTCGCTCATCGGCCTTTTGACTGATATAGGAACCGAAGAATACGCTCCAATAGGTTATCAATGATATTCCGTGCCGCTGTTTGTGTCCTTTGTCTTTTGTACCGACTCTCGGCGTTGTAATTCGGCTCTGCAGGTCCGTTCGTCGTAGTCGAGCAAAACGCTCTCGTAGTCGTCCCACGCCCGATTATGAGCATTTAATACTGTTTGTGCTTGCGTCCTGTTGTCGGCGTGTATAAAACCGCAAAACTCTATGCTCTCGCCGCGTCCGCCGTATGCGTATATGTGTTTGTTTCCTTTTGCGGGGTCGTTGTAGTGATTGTAGTCGTAAATCACGGCGTATATATTCCTCCTTTACTATACTCTACTTTTCTCTTATTTACTCTACTTTACTTTACTTTGTGGATTGATTACCCGAATATCTCCGAAAACTTCGTTTATGCGGTGTTTTCGTTTCGGTTACTCCGTTTTGGTGGTGTTTCCGTTCCGAAAACTGCCTCAAAACGCACTTTCCGTTCCGATTACATAAATCGCCTATGCAACTTTTTGCGTTCAAATTCGGGCTGAAAACGAGGTCAAAGAGGGTATCTGTTTCAATTCGGAAATTCCGGGGAGATTTCCGTTCTTTTTCTCCCCGAAAATCACCGAAAATGCATTATCTGTTTCCTGCTCCCTGCTCGTACTCGGTAGCCTCTGACAATCTCGGCAGCTTGTCGAGTAGATTGCAGGCCTCGATTACTGCCTCGCGTTCGCGGTCGGAGAGCGTCGGGCTATCCTTTATGTAAATAAGCGTTTCTACAACCTCACCGATTATCATTATTCGTCGTCCTCCTCTGTCGGTATCATTTCGCATTCATCTACAAGGCTGTCGCCTCCGGGGAAACGATATATAGGCTCTGACTTTCCGTCGTTGAGTGGCTGAACGCCTACAAGGAACGCAACATAGCCTCTTGCTTTTATTCTCATAGGCCACCCGTTTTTGTGGGCGATTTCCTGCAGTTCAGTTCGGTAAATCTCCGCTCCGTCTTCCTCGATTTCTTTTGCTTTGAGGAGGGCGGTTTTTGCCCTCTCGCTGTATTTGTAAAGTTCGTCAAAGGGGTGGAACAAAAGACCGAGTATGAATTGCGTGTCCGGGACTGTACTTGCCCAATGACCTATCATTTCTCCGTAGTATTTGTCGCCGGGGTTTATCAACTCTATCGTGTCCCCGAAATCCATAACCTTTTCGCCGTTAATGAGTACATCTACCATACCCTGTGTTACCGAGGAACGGCGACGCTCGACCGTGATTTTAATTTCCATACAGTTCGCTCCAATCCTTTATATTTTCATAGCCTTTGACATTCTTTAAGGCGGCGAGAGCCTTTTTGCTGTCCTCGACCCTCTGCCGTACATAATCCGTCTTTGAATTACTGTACCGCTTGATGTATTGCTCCATTTTCTTTGGGGTGTCCTGTCCGTGTCCCACGGCTACCATAATATCTGCCGCTCCGTCTACTTTTACTGCTTTGAGCGTAGTGGGGTCAATCTCTCGGCCGCCCTTGAAACGCTGACGGTGTGCGGGTCTGCAAAACGGTATATATCCCTCCGGTGCGTTTTCCGGTCCTATATTCCAAATGATATAACCGAGTGGCACTTCATCAACAATTTCGTACACATCAGTTTTGCCAAATACCGTATGTTCTATCGTTCTCATAATCTTTCCTCCGCTCTAATAAAATCAAGTTCATAATCAGCCGTTTCCCGCTCTGTGAGTTCTCTGTCATACACGATAATATCGTGGTATTTCCCGGTCGTGTCGTCCTCCCGGCGGAGCAGTCCTTTTTTCGGCTGACAGCCTATCGAAAAGCCTCTTAACCTCATACCATATACAAATTCTTTCATTACCATTCCTCCTCGTCTTCGTCCGGGTCTGCCGTGATTTCCTCTAACATTTCCGGCGTGATTTTCGCAAGGTCAATTTCCGCTCTTTCCCCGGTGTAGTAGCCTATAAGCGTAAGCACGGTCCCGTGTATCTCGTATTGAGTTGAGCCGTTTATAATATCCAAGAATGTTTGATAGTCCATAATGTCCTCCTTAATATCCGTAGTGGACGATATGCAATTCGTCCCACGCTCCGGGGTCGAGTGTTTTAAGTGCTGCGAGGAATGGCGGTGTACGGCGGTATGTGTTGGTGTCCGCCCATTTTTCGAGCCATTCGATAACCGCTCCGAGTTCGGCTTCTTTCATAATCTCTCCGTATTTGTCGGTGCGTGTTGCGTGGTCGCCGTCTTCAATGTAGAGGTCAAAGTCGATTTCTTTGTCAAACAGTTCTTTCCAACCGTTGTTATATCCCATACAAGAGAGGTTGAATACTGTAACTATTTCAGCATAATAAACCTTTCCGAAATCATCTGATTTTTCGTTGTTCTCTCTGTGGGCGTTTGCTATGATAATTTTGCTTTCGTATGCCATTGTGTTATCCTCCTTGAAATTCTCCCTTTTGGGTCAATATTGTTTCACGTGTAACATTTTTGCCCTGTATTGGGGCATAATTTGTTAAAAAATTAGATGATACAAGCGAGGGCGCGTTCTGCTATATATCCCTCTACAAAGCCGAGTTTCTCGTATGCGTATGAAATACGACCGACGGCTTGGTCGAGCCTCTCTCTGAGGTCTGCGTCCGGGATAAGTTTCAGCAGTTCCGAAAATTCATTCTCCGCCGTGTCGGTGTCTGATATGCTGACACGGGTTTTGGCCTCCTCTGCGTGGGGACTGTCTGATAGGGCATACGCCTCTTTTTCGTTCATCTTTACTACATCGTTGAATGTCTGCAAAAAAAATAACTCCTTTCAATTTGTAAACTTTTCGTCCACTCTTGACAGGAGGCTGTTTTTGCGATATAATAATAGGGCAAAAGCACTTGTAAGAGTGGTTTGTGGCAACGGTAATTCTTTTCTTTCCACGGAGCAGAATTGCCGTTGTTTTTCTTTTAATTGTGGGTTTTTTGAAGTTCCTTATAAACAAGTGCCACACCTTTGATAAGCACATCGGTTTTTGTGCGTCCCGAAAGTTCTGTGCATTTGTTTAATAAGGCGTTTTCGCTTTCCGACAATCTCAATTCAAGACGGACCGTTCTGTTTACGGTTTTAGGTCGTCCCATATTAGGATTGTCCGTCTTTTTTACATAAGCCGTGATGATTTCCTCCTTATCTCTTGCCTTTTTCGTTATTCTGTGTTATAATTCAAAAGGTGAGTGCGGCGGCAAGTACCGCACAAACCTTTTTACCACGTGGCTCTGGCTTAATTGTCAGAGCCTTTTCTCTTGGCCTCTGCGATTACCTCATCAATCAGTTCCTTTGCCTTGTCAACGTTGCCGCTTTCAAGGAGAGCCTTGATTGATAACATAACCGTGAGGAGTTCCAACCTTGTCATATCCTCGCCCATCTGTTTTCCTTTCCGGCACTTGCCACCTTACTCGCCTTGGTTTCCCTTGACTGTATCTAAATTATAACATTTATCCGTGCAAATGTCAAGGCCTTTTCCAAAATTTTTTTGGAATTTTCTCTTTTTTAATATTTTGTTCTTGAAATATGCCAAAACCGCCCCACAATGGAGGCGGTTTTATAATATTCCTGCTTTTCTCTTGTTCTTTTCGGCAAGTTCTTTTTCCCAAGAGTCGTCTGATAACACTTCTTCTCTTGCCCTGTTTTCAATTTCCACGAGAGTTTCGTATGGTATTCCGAGGAGTTCGGCAGCCTTATGTCCTTGCTCCTCTCTATACTTCAAGTATTCCTCTGATTCTTTTGGAGTTAATTCTCGTCCCATAACTAATCCTTTCCGAGTTGGTCGGCAAGGTTGTTCCTCACCTCGCTTACTTCTGACATAGCACCACTTCCATACATAGCGTTCATAACTCTATAAGAAAGCAAGGAAATATATATAGAAATGTGTGAGTCGTTTTCATATATAGTATCAAACAGCGTGTCTGTTTTTAGTTCTTCAAGGTCTTTTTCTTCCTGTGCTTTTGCCTGTTCGTAATATTCATCAATTTTTTCGTAGGCTTCTTCGCCTGTGAGATTTCCTGCAATATAGTCGTCTGCCGCTCGCAAAGCATTTATTCCTATTTGATACATAGCGTCCGAGGTGTCTTCCGGCTTTGAATTGCCGCAGGCACATAGCGAAAATATCAATACCACCGTTAAGAGAGTGCACAAAATCCGTTTCATATCCGCTCCTCCTTTGAATATTTAATTATACCATATTTTTCGTCGCTCGTCTTTGTATTGCCCCGAAAATCGGCAAAAAAAAATAAACCCCTCTACCAAGTGAATGATAGAGGGGTCGTTTTTCTGCTCCGGCGGTGGCGGTCCGGGGCAGTCATAAATCATCAGCACCATAAATGTGCTTTGCCGGGTCTGTGGTGGGTGTTATTCCTCCGCTTTGTCTGTCGTGTCGGCAGAGGGTGTAGGGGCGATATAATTTGCAATATTGGCATTCTGTTCCCAAGCGGTTTTGGCGGTTGTCAATGCGTCCTCAACCCACTTTTGTAATGTCTTATCGGTAACAAACATCTTGATTACCGCAGGCAATTTCGGATAAATCGCCTCGATAACAGTAGCGAGTTTCAGCGAGCCTGTACCGCTGCCGAAATCCTTTTCCGCCTCTGTTACGAGGGCGTAGAGCATTTTCATAACGACGCTCTTGTTTCCCTTGAATACGGCGAAAACAACAGCCGAAACGGCCGCTACGATAAGCAGGATAAAATCCCAATTTGCTAAAATAAATTCGATAACATTCATATTGTTTTTCTCCTTGTTTTCTGATTTTTGTTTTGCTCCGTTTGTCGTGTTCCGGGCAAGGGAACGGCTCACTCTTATAACAAGCCTCACAACATTCGTCGCAAGTTGGTCCGTGGCGGTAGTTGTATGGGCAAGGCTCAATTCTTTTGAGTTCCTTGCCGCATACCGAACATACAGCCATTATTTCGCAGGAATTTTCAGCACTTGCCCTGCTGTAATAACATCGGATTTAAGACCGTTAAGGCTCTTTATCTCGGTGTAGCGAGAGCCTTTTCCGAGCAGCTTGGAGGCAATACCCCAAAGACTGTCGCCTCTGACGACGGTGTATGTACGCGCGGGTGCTTCCTGCGCCTTTTCCTCCGTCGCCGTTCCGGGGATTTTGATTTTCTGACCGACGCTGATTTTGTTCGGGTTGCTGATTTTGTTGTACGCGGCAAGCTGCTGATAGGTTGTCCCGTACTTTCTCGCAATACCCGACAGCGTTTCGCCGCTCTTGACCGTGTGTACGGTTTCGGCGGTCGGCTGCTGTGTGGTCGACTCGGTCTTCTCCTGCGTAGCGGGTGCAGATTTACCCGGTATCTTAATCTGCTGACCCACGCGGATAATATTGGGGTTGGCAATGCCGTTGTATTCGGCGAGGACCTTGTAGGTGGTCCCGTACTTTGCGGCGATAGCGGAAAGAGAGTCGCCCGCCTTTACGGTGTAGACCGTTTCTGCGCCTCCTGTGGAGGGCGTTTCGGTGGCAGGGGTATTCTTCCCGGTGTACTTCGCAAAATAGGTCTTTGCCTTATTTCCGCGCGTTACAGAGGAGGTTTCCTTTGCGGCGGGTGCTTCGTAGGAGTAGCACATAGTATACGCCGCCTTGTATGCGCCCTCCGCCGTGTTCTCCACGGTCTGCAAGCATTTCCAAACGCTCGAATAGCCCTTGATTTCCTGTGCGAAGAATTCAAGCTGCATAACAAGGTCGCCAATAGACGCGCCTTTGCTCTTTGCATATTCGAGTAGTTTCTGCTTTCTGCTCCAATAGGTCCATTGTGCCAAACCGTAGCCGGCCGCGTCTTTAACAAAATTGTCATACGCTCCGCTGTCTACGGCGGCGGTGTAGCTGCTGTCGGTGTAACCGAGGGACTTCTCATAGGAGTTCTGCAGGTTTTTCGGGTTGAGGGCGGACTCTGCGTTGAGGTTTGCGATAACGCCGCAAGCGGCCGCGCAGTTCAGCCCCATATTCTTGGTGAGGAAATTGTAGATAACAGTTTCGTTATCCGTTCCCGCCGGGGCCTCGTAGGTCGTTTCCTCCTCCGGGACGGCGGGGTTGTAGATAAAGCCGAGGAATTTGTAGCCGCTTCCTGCGCCCCAATTTCCGTTACTGCCTTTCTTTCGCGTCTGCGTCCAAAACGGCTTCGACGCGCCCCAACCGCTCTCCGAGGTGATAACCTCCGTCGCGCTGATAACCTTTTCAACGATAGCCACGTGTCCTGCGCCGTCGCTGCCCGAAAGAGTAGAGCCTTTCTGCCATACCATACAAGCACCGAGGCGAGGGGTCTGCCCGGTTTTGCAAGGGCCTTTATACTGCATAAAGTTCTCCGCGTTCACCGGGGCGAGGTATTTGCAACAGCCATACCCGCCGATTTCGTTGAAGCGGCCGTAAGCATAGCCGACGCAGTTCGCCAACACGTCACAGTCGCCGTCTGCGGGACTGCCCTTGATGGCGTTTGAATAGCCTCCGTTTGCCTTGCGGGTGTAGTATTTGTTGCCCTTTTCGGGCTTGGTAGTTCTCATCTTGAACATACTACTCCGCCTCCTCATCGTCTACAGCGGCCATATCCTCGCCGTTAAAAGTGTCCTGCTGCGGGAAATCTGTGATTTCCTCGGTCGTGTCCTGTTTCTTATTGTCAGTCATTGCTTTTCCTCCGTTCTGCCTGTCGTAATACTCCCGGTCCTCCTTTTCATACTCACGCTCTCTGTAACGGTCCTTTGTGGTCTTTATCCACGCCATTGCGCCGCACTCCGTTCCGAGAACAGCAAAAACGCAAGTGCAAAGGGTGTCCGGGATTGCTCCGTAGA
Source organism: uncultured Clostridia bacterium (assembly GCA_944375955.1). Classification (GTDB taxonomy): domain Bacteria; phylum Bacillota; class Clostridia; order Oscillospirales; family CAG-382; genus UMGS1052. Next base: position 57,067 of record CALWBE010000041.1, read on the forward strand.
GCCAAAATGTTCGTATCATCACCACCGTAAACACGATGAGCGTAACGGCGATGAAAATGAGAATAATATCCATAACCCCGATTTTCCTTTTCGGGGTCTTCTTGTGGCCCACGGCAATCGCCTCCTTTCGGTTATTGGTCGTGTGCTTTTTGGTTGAGGTGCTTTTCCAAACGGGCGTGAGCCTTTGTAACCTCTCCGTTACAACCCTGCTGCTTCAAGCCGTCAAGGGCGGCAAGCATAGCGTAACTCAATACGCATAACTCGTCGTTGAGTGCTTTGAGGTCTTCTGACTCTTTCTGCCGTAGTTCCTCACAGTCCTTTTTGTGCTGCTCTTTCAGCGCGGCGATGTCGGTCGTCTGCTTCTCCTGCTTCTGAAACCATTTGAACACGGCGTAAATACCGCCGATTATACCGCCTATTGCGCCGATAAGAGCCGCAACCTTGATTATTACGTCAACTGCTTCCAAGTGGGTTTTCTCCTTTCTCGCAAAGGGCGTGGTTTGCGTAAATCTCATTAAGCCTCCGGCGCAGTCCGTAACTGTCGCAATGTTGCAGTATGCCTTTATAAGAGGCGGCCCGGCGCATAAAATATTCGTGGTCGATTATTCCTGCTCCGAGGTCTGCACTTAATCTCTTGACGGTGCGGATAATTCTGCGGGCGGTGGACTTTTTGAGTTTTCTGTGAGTCGCCCAAATGTGATACCCAACAAAATCGACACCGAGGCTCACCGGGCGTATAGCCGTTTTGCTGTTGAGGTTTAGGTGTAACCTCTCCAACAGGAGCGTTTCGATGTCGTCCTTGATTTGGTGCAATACCCGCTTGTCGTTATGGAGGATAATCACATCGTCCATATAGCGGATATAGTAGTGCAGATGTAGGTCGTGCTTGCAATGCTGGTCGAGTTCGTTGAGGTAGATATTTGCGAAAAGCTGCGACGTGAGATTTCCGATAGGCATACCAACGTCATACAGCCATTCCTCCTCCGGGCAGTCGTCCGGGGCTACGCCGGCCGGTAATCCAAAGGCTTGGTCCTCCGAATTGATAATCGTGGCGAGTAGCCTCATCAGCCTCTCGTCCTTTATCCTCCGGCTCAATATTTCCAACAGTACAGCGTGGTCTACTCGGTAGAAATATTTGCTTATATCCAACTTCAAGTAATACCATTCGCCCGGCTTCCGGCTGACTTGTCGTAGCCAATACTGCAAACGGTCCGCCGCTGCGTGTGAGCCTTTTCCTTTTCTGCAAGCGAAACTATCATCTATAAACAGTCGGTCATAGTACGGATTTAAGTATCTGTATACGCTCCATTGAGCAACTCTGTCCTTGAATTGCAGAGCCATAACGAGCCTTTTCTTCGGCTCGTAAACGAAAAACGGGCGATAGCGGCCGACCTTGTAGGTTTCCCAAATAAACTCGTTTTGGAGTTCTATTAGGTTTTCTTCAAGCCTGTCGGTAAATTGTAGAACATCGTCCCGGTAACGCTTATTTTTCCGCGCTTCAAGGTAGGAGTTATACAGACTCTCGTAGTCGTATATCTGACTGTAAACGTCCGTCAGACAATTCATCTGCGGAATTAACTCATTGTTCATAGGTCCTCCTGCCTTTCTGCCGTGTGCGACATTTCTGCCCCGCCGTCCCTGCGGCGTTTCCACGGCGATACAATCTTTTCCCTAAATACTTCGATTTTCGGGAGGGAGTTGCGCCCCCTTGGTGTTACGCGCTGCGCCCGACCCCGTGAGGTCAAGGTCCTGTCCCGGCGTAACAGCAGAGCGGAGCGGAAACCGATGTTCGTGTTCGTATTCGACCGCGCATTGTTCAAACTCGTGCAGAACAAGCCCGCAGCCGACCCGCTGGCCCAGCTGCCACCGCGAGACAGAGTCCGCTAAAATGGCACAACCCCCATAAATGGGTTATTTAACGTGCTTCATATAGCCTCCAATAATTCGCCCTATCTCATTGAGCAGTTTGCTCCAATTCTCGTATTTCTTGAACGAGAGAGGCGGGGCGATGTTCTGTCCGTAATACCTCTTGTCCTTCGCCAAGCGGATAAAATGCCGCAGTACATCGAGTTCGATGTCGAGTTCCTGCAAGGTCGTTTTCTTGTAGTATTTCTTCTCAATCTCAATAGCGAGGCGGTACATCTTCAACATAGAGGCTCGTATTTCATCGGTGGTCTGTTTCTCGCGTCTTGGAAAGTTGTCAACGGCGGGTTTGCCGTAGGCAATCATATCAGCGATTTTCTCTTTCAAAATAAAAGAGGCTGTTTCCTTGCCGTAATTGAGTTTCTCTGCTTCCATATCGTTGCTCCTTTCCAAAGAATTAGAGGCGACCTCTCGGCCGCCTCATCAGTTTTTCAGTATTCAGTTTACAGTTACGCATAAAAAGCGGAGCGGAAACCGATGCTCTCGATCGTATCCGACCGTGCATAGTTCAAAGATGTGTAGAACACGCCCGCACCCGACTCGCTGCTCCAGTAGCCACCGCGAGACGGAGTCCGCTCTGCGGCTCCGTTGTTGGCATATAAATAGTCGCCCTGATAATCAAACTCGCTTCCGTCGGGGAGCATAGCGAGGGCGATGAGGATTTCCTTTGCCGCCGCGCATACGGTGTCGGCGCAAGTCATACTCGCAAAGTAAGCGGAGCGGTTTTTGTCAACTTGGCTGCTGATAGCACCCGTTACGTACTGCCACTTTTCATTTACGAGGTCGAGTTTGATACTGTTCTCGGTCGTACCGTTGCCGTCCGGGGCGATGAGTTCGCCCGTAGTGCCGTCAATGGCTTTCCATTGAGCGGAGGTCGCGGACATAGAGTTCGCGCTGTTGGCGGCGTTGTTGTTTTCAAGGA
>CALWBE010000042.1 GCA_944375955.1 uncultured Clostridia bacterium
ACAGCTTGCTGTTCATCTTCGCAATTACAATAACTTTCCTATGCGCCCACTTAATTGGATCTCTCCTAAAGCTACTCTCTTTAATTTTTTGAATTTCGGTGTAACTTATCATTGACAAACCAACAAACTGGGGTGGAGATTCATTTGCGTATGCTCTTGAGCTATGCCTGGATGCCGTTGTAAACATATAATAATTAGCCAGATTGATTTTTGGCAGAAAGGAAAATAGAAATGATATTTGAAGAAAAGAAAATAACCTTAAAAGATGGTAGAACGGCTATCTTAAAGAGTCCGTGTGTTGAGGATGCGGAAAAGATGCTGAACTACATAAAGAAATCGTGTGGTGAGACTGACTTTCTTGCACGTTATCCCGAGGAGTGGAATATCTCCGTTAAACAAGAAGAAGCATGGGTTAACCGTCTGCGCTCTGCTTCCGACACCTTGGGAATCACATGCTATATCGAAAGCGAGGTTGCAGGCAACTGTGAGATCAGCTTCAGAGGTGGTATGAAAACCTCACATCGAGCAACTATTGCAATTGCTATACTCAAGGATTACTGGAACCTCGGTATCGGTTCCGCTATGTTTGAAGAGCTTGTCGCTGCAGCACAGAAGCACGGAACCGAAATCATGGAACTTGAATTTATCGAAGGCAATGAGCATGCCAAACATCTATATGAGAAATTCGGCTTTCATGTTGTTTCCGAACGTCCTAATGCTTTTAAGCTCAAAGACGGCACATACTTAAGCGAGATCTATATGCAGAAATACTTATGATAAAAGGCAGAATTTTCTTAGCAATAAAGGACGTTATGAGTTTGCGGCAGCATTGTTGTTCTGCTTAAAAAATGTGGCGCCATGTGGCGCCTAACATCATATTTTTGACATACAAAAGGTCTTATCTTGACACTGACCTAAAAAATATGCAGACAAACACAAAGTCCGCAGATCTAACGAATCTGCGGACTTTGTGCCTCTCAATCGGTTGCATTTAAAAGTATCCTTATGGGGACCTTGTATTTTGCCGGGTTTTTAGTATTTTGGGCATTGTAATGTCAGTTGTTCTGAAGGGCTGCACATCTGATTGTCTACACTCCCAACTGAGCTAATGCCTTTTATTTTTTTCTATTATATTAAATAAACAAAAATGTCTATATTTTTAACAAAAAAATTGATATCAGCTTTAAAAAATTATATATAACATATTGTTGACAAAAATAAAAAGCCATGATATAATATGTGTACGATAGAGGCGCATTTTGTCATCAGTAACAGGATTTATAAATTGTTCGTGCCGGAACAGATCCTGTGAAAGGGACGGATGCCGAAGTCGGCGCAGGGCAAAGCGCTGTTCTGGCAGACGGAAATAAGATTTTGTCTGCTGTCGCAGAAATGCGGAGAGCTATCCGGAAATATGCGTTTTTAAATTGAATGAACTATATGTTTAGAATATGACGGCGCATTTTAATTTTTTGGATAGCTGTAAGCGTAAGCTCAAACAGCTATTTTTTTTATTTTAAATTTAATTTACGGAAAATTTCGGAGTCTTACTTGGGCAAAGCTATAGGGATTTCGGACAATTCCTGTCTAACGGGAGGATCTTATATGAAAAAGACAATATTTACGGGAGCGGCGACTGCAATTGTTACTCCTATGAATGAATTCGGCGGCATCGACTATGAGTCATATGCAAGACTTATAGAATGGCAGATATCGAGCGGTATTGATGCGATAGTGGCTGCCGGAACTACCGGAGAAGGCTCGACACTTACGGATGAAGAACACAGAGAACTTTTAAAATTTACTGTAGACAAGGTAAAAGGCAGAGTACCGGTTATAGCAGGTACGGGTTCAAATGACATAGCATATGCTGTAGATTTGACAAAATATGCATGCAGCATAGGAGCTGACGCAATGCTTGTTGTTTCACCGTATTATAATAAAGCCACACAGGGAGGACTTATAAAATCGTTTACTGCTGTTGCAGACGCAAGCGATAAGCCGGTTATACTGTATAATGTTCCGTCACGCACAGGCTGCAATATACTACCGGAGACCTGCTCTGTGCTTGCCGATCATCCGAATATCTGCGCGATAAAAGAAGCGAGCGGAAACATTTCACAGATTGCAAAGACAGCTCAGCTTACAGAAGGAAGAATGGATCTTTATTCAGGAAACGACGATCAGATAGTTCCGGTTATGTCTTTGGGCGGAAAAGGTGTAATATCAGTGCTTTCAAATATATTGCCTCGCGAAACTTCTGAGATTTGCAAAAGTTATCTAAAAGGAGATGTAAAAAAGAGCATGCGAATGCAGCTTGATTATCTCGAACTTATAGATACACTATTCTGTGAAGTAAATCCAATACCCGTAAAAGCTGCGACGGCAGCAATGGGGTATGGCAAAAATTATCTCAGACTGCCTCTTACTCCCATGGAGAAAAAGAATGAGGAAAAACTTTTAAATCTTATGAAAAAAGCCGGTATTGCTTTTTAACAAATTCTGTATAAAGGTGAGTTTATGAAAATAATTATAAATGGAATAAGCGGACGAATGGGAAGCGAAGTTGCACGTATTGCAAAAGAAGGATACCGCGGAGCAAGTCTTGTATGCGGAATTGATCCTAATTCGGAAACATATGAGAACGGTGTGCCGTGCTTTCACAGTTTTTCTGAAGCGGGCAGCTTTAATGCAGATTGTGTGATTGATTTTTCTCATCATTCGGTGACCGAAGCGTTGCTTGAATATTGTGTTGATAAAAATTTGCCGGTTGTTATAGCGACTACCGGGCATGACGAAAAGGAACTTGAGATAATAAAACGCGCGTCTTTAAAAATACCGGTGTTTTTTTCTGCAAATATGTCGCTTGGCGTGGCATTATTGTGTGAGCTTGCCAAAATCACAGCTAAAACAATGCCTGACGCCGATATTGAAATAATAGAAAAACATCACAACCGCAAGCTTGACGCTCCGTCAGGAACGGCGCTTATGATTGCAGATGCAATAAGTTCTGTAAGAAAAGACGCATACTACGTTTTCGGAAGAAACGGTCAGCGCAAACGGGACAAAAATGAAATAGGAGTGCATGCGATACGTCTTGGAAATATCATTGGGGAACATGAGGTAATTGTTGGTACGGATACTCAGACGATAACGTTAAAGCATGAGGCGCATACAAGGGCTCTTTTTGCTGAGGGAGCTGTTGCAGCAGCTGCTTTTCTTGAAGGAAAGCCGGCAGGACTTTATAATATGAAAGATATGATAGGCTGACGCCTATGCGGAAAGGAACAGAAAAACCATGATATGTGAGAATCTTTCGGTAAACAGTGACGGAATATTACTTTTCGGAGGCAGGAATACTGCTGAATTGATATCAAAATATGGCTCTCCTCTTTATGTTATGGACGAAAAGAGGATTCGCAAAAATTGCCGTATTTATATTGACAGCATGAAAAAATATTTCGGCGGCAGATCGGTGCCCTTATTTGCAAGCAAGGCTAATTCATTTAAGCAAATTTACCGTATAGTAAACGAGGAAGGAATGGGCGCCGACGTTGTTTCTTCAGGTGAAATATATACGGCGAAAAGCGCAGGATTCCCGCTTGAGAAAACCTATTTTCACGGGAATAACAAGACTGACTGGGATATTAGATATGCTATAGACTGCAAGGTCGGATATTTTGTCGCGGATAATGAAGAAGAAATTTGCGCCATTGACCGAATTGCAGGCGAAAAAAATGTAAACCAGAAAATACTTATAAGACTTACTCCGGGTATAGATCCTCATACTTATGAGGCAGTAGCTACCGGTAAGGTTGATTCAAAGTTCGGCTCGGCAATAGTAACCGGCGAGGCTGAAAGAATAACTAAAATAGCTTTGTCAAAAAGAAATATTACGCTTTGCGGTTTTCATTGCCATGTTGGTTCTCAGGTGTTTGATTCAGACGTATATATTTCCGCGGCAGAGATTATGCTCGGATTTATCGCCGATATGAAGAAAAAGTACGGCTACGTTACCGAACAGCTTAACCTCGGCGGAGGCTACGGCGTGCGTTATACTGAAAAAGATCCGGTAATAGATATCGAAGCAAATATAAAGCTTGTAGCCGAAACATTGAAAAAGTTTGCGGAAAAATTTGAAATAAATCTTCCCGATATTCTTATGGAACCCGGCAGAAGCATTGTGGCTGACGCTGGAATTACTCTTTATACCGTAGGATCTGTAAAGCGTATTCCCGAGTATAAAAATTATGTTTCTATAGACGGCGGAATGCCGGATAATCCCAGATATGCGCTTTATAAATCGTCATATACGGTTTTGGCTGCCGGAAAAATGAATGAAAAGTGCGATTTCCAATGCTCAGTCGTCGGACGCTGCTGTGAAAGCGGAGATATAATTCAGGAGGGAGTATATCTTCCGTCAAGCATCTGCCGCGGAGATATTATCGCTGTTCTTACAACGGGGGCATACAATTATTCTATGGCGTCAAATTATAACAGGATTCCCAGACTTCCTATTATTATGATAAACGGCGATAAGGATTATATAGCGGTAAGACGTGAAAGCTTTGAAGATCTTGCGCGCAACGACGTTTAATTCTGTCGTCAAAAAATTCGGGGAATATTATATATTACATACTACGGAGAAAATAACGCGATGAAATTTACTAAAATGCACGGAATAGGCAACGACTATATTTATTTTAACGGATTTGAAGAAAAAATCGATGATCCGTCAGCACTTTCGATAAGATTGTCCGACAGACATAAGGGTGTCGGAGGTGACGGCATAGTTTTGATTCTTCCGTCTGAAAAGGCAGATTTTCGTATGAGAATGTTCAACGCTGACGGCAGCGAAGGCAAAATGTGCGGAAATGCCTCACGCTGCATAGGCAAATATGTCTATGAAAAGGGACTTACAGACAAAACCGAAATTACTCTTGAAACTCTCTCTGGAATAAAACATCTTAAGCTTTCGGTAAACGGCGGTAAAGTGGAGCTTGTCACGGTAGATATGGGAAAAGCGGTATTTGAGACCGAAAAAATTCCTGTTATTTCAGATAAAAAGGAAATAATAAACGAGCCTGAAAAAATTGCCGGAGGAACAGAAAAAATAACATGTGTTTCTATGGGAAATCCGCATTGCGTTATATTCCGTGAAGATATAGACGGACTTGATCTTGAAAAAATCGGACCGGCTTATGAAAATGACAAGATGTTTCCTGACAGAGTAAATACTGAGTTTGTAAAGATTATTTCTCCGACAGAACTTTCTATGAGAGTTTGGGAACGCGGAAGCGGAGAAACAATGGCATGCGGAACCGGAGCATGTGCAGTTGCATCCGCCGCGGTAGCCTGCGGGATTTCTCCGGCAGATACTTTTATAACGGTAAAGCTGCTGGGAGGAGATCTTCGAATACGAGTCGGAGCTGATAGGCAAGTGTTAATGGAAGGCGGAGCGGAATTTGTTTTTGACGGAGAAATCAAATAGTGAATTTTAGCTTAAAAAAGCCGTATTTTTTATTGCGTAAAATATGATTATCTTAAGAAACGGAGCAAAAATAAAAAATGAATATAAATGAAAACTATCTTAAATTAAAAGCAAGCTATCTTTTTTCTGAAATAGCTCGGCGTGTGAACGCATATCTTGCCGAGCACAAAGATGCGCCCATTATCCGTATGGGAATAGGAGACGTAACAAGACCGCTTGTTCCGGCAGTCACTGAAGCTATGACGCGAGCTGTCGCCGAAATGGGCTGTCAGGAAACTTTCCGCGGATACGGCGACGAACAGGGATACGGATTTTTGCGTGCAGCCGTAAAAAAGTATTATGAGGAAAAAAATGTTTTCATCGATGAAGACGAAATATTTATTTCAGACGGTGCAAAAAGCGATATCGGCAATATACTTGATCTTTTTTCACAAAATAACTGCGTATTGATTCCTGATCCCGTTTATCCCGTTTATGTCGATACTAACATTATGGATGGCAGAAAAATAGTATTTATGAATGCGTCTGAAGAAAATGGTTTTCTGCCCATGCCTGATGCGTCTGTCGACGCGGATATCATATATATATGTTCTCCCAATAATCCTACCGGAGCGGCATACGACCGAAAGGGACTTTCCGAATGGGTAAAATATGCTAAAAGCAAAAACGCCGTGATACTTTTTGACGCAGCATATGAAGCTTTTATTGCTGACGACGGACTTCCGGGAAGTATTTTTGAAATAGACGGAGCCAAGGAATGCGCTATTGAATTTTGTTCGCTTTCCAAGACTGCGGGATTTACCGGAACACGCTGCGGATACACAGTAGTTCCTCATGCGCTCAAATGCGGAGATACAGAATTTAATAAGCTTTGGCTGCGCCGTCAGACCACAAAGTTTAATGGAGTATCTTATATAGTTCAGCGCGGAGCCGAGGCAGTATTTTCTGAAACCGGAAGAAAGCAGATAAAGGAAAATATTGATTATTACCGTAAAAACGCAAGTATTATTACTGACGCTCTTGATGAATGCGGGATAAAATATTTCGGAGGAAAAAATTCTCCGTATATATGGCTTAAATGTCCGTGGGGACTTGAATCATGGGAATTTTTTGATTTGCTGCTGAATGAAATATGCGTTGTAGGAACACCCGGCGCAGGATTCGGAGAAAACGGAAAAGATTATTTCCGACTTACAGCGTTTTCTACCCATGAAAAAACAGCCGAAGCTATGGAAAGGCTTAAGAAACTCGCTGATAAAAAATCAAAAAAAAGTTGACAAGCTTAACCGTTTCCGGAATATATTTCGGAAACGGTTTATTTTTTTATATTTATCAAAAGACATTTTGCACAAAAAAATATTCTTCAAACAATAATTTTTAATAGAAAATTGTGCAATGTTACAAAATAGATTTTTTTACATGTTTTTTGACCAAAAACTTGATTTTTATGTTAAAATAAAATATATGCATTAAAAACAGTCGTCTATTTAATTTTAGGTATTAAATATGCGATTTTTTTCGGAGGTAAAATGAAAACAAAAAGAAATTTTTCAAAAAAAGAAAGGGTATTAGCTCTAATTGTAGGTATAATAATGATAATAGCTTCGTTTCCGGCAGTATTATATGCCGCAGAACCGGAAGTTAATATTATAGAAGGCGAGAGAACGGTTTTTGTTGCCGCATTCGGAAGGATGAATTATAACGGCACTACATATTATTCATATAAAAGCTTTAACGAAGCTATGGCGGCATTGGGGACTGAAGGCGGTAAAATAGTTATAACCGGCGAAATAGATATGAGCCAATTTGCCGATATGGAAGGCCGCAAGGATATAATCGTAACCGGTATAGGAACTAAAGTCACCGGAAATGTTTTAAATTTTGGAGAAGTTACCGAACTTAATTTGCTTGGAAATCTTACACTTGATTTTGTATCTATTTCCTGTGCTGAAGGATTTGTTATAAATACAAACGGATATGCTTTTACAGTAAGTGAAAATTATGATTCATTCTATTATATTTCTGATCATACGACAGGTCAGCAAGTATATTCCGCATTTCCATCAATAACGGTAGGAAGCGATACAGGACATTCGGCAGTTTCTCTTGATTCGGGACATTTTGCTAATATTGGAGTAGGCGGAAGTGAAGCTGTTTCAGGAAACAGCACAATAAGGATATCGGGAGGCGTACATGAAGCTGTTTATTCGGGGGTTGCAGATGGTTTCAGTTCTATTGTTAACGGAAATATCTACACCAAAATATCAGGCGGCGAATTTGACAAAGTTTATGCCGGATCGGCTTCTTCCGGAACAGTAAACGGAAATGTTTTTCTTGAAATCACCGGAGGAACTTTTAACAGCGTTGCCGCGGGTTCAGAAAAGGCCGGCGGAATTATAAACGGAAATGCAGTATTATCTGTAAAAGGAGTTTATATAAGCGGTGTCGGTCAGCCGAATAACAGCAGTGTTAAAGGTAAGATAATATATGTTTCCGACCGTGAACTCGGGATTGAAGATGGCGCGTACTATGATTATTATATTGTAGCTGACGGCGGTATAGCCGAGCCGGTGTTTGAAGGGACTGAACTTTTGGGCTTCAGATTTCATGATGATGAGACGGGATGTATTTCGGAAAATGTACAGCTCTCAGGAAAACAGCTTACTCCGGTAAACGGCTTGTTCACTCTTCCGGAAGGCAAGAGCAAAGTTACCGTGGTTTCAGAAGTAAAGCTTGAGCTCAACAGATATGCTAATTACGTTTCCGGATATGATGACGGTACTTTTCTGCCGCAGAACAATCTTTCACGGGCAGAAGCTATTGCAATGCTTACAAGACTTATAACAGATGAAAATACTATAAAAGAAAAATCGTTTTCATCTTATGAAGATGTAGCTGACGGCTCTTGGTATGAGCCTTATATAGGATTCCTTGAAAATCTTGGATATCTTGATACTATCGCACTTGACGGCGGTACGAATATTGGACCGAACAATAAAATCACAAGAGGCGAATTCTCGGAAGTGCTGAGAAATATTCTTTATATAATGAACCCCAGACATTTTAATGTAAAAGAATTCTCGGATGTTCCGTTAAGTTATCCTTATTATGATTCTTTAGGCGAACTTGCTTATTTGGGAATAATCGCAGGCTATGAAGATGGAACTTTCAGACCTAATTCACAATTGACCCGTGCGGAAGCAGTCACTATGATAAACCGCATGCTTTCAAGAGTTCCAACCGGAAATGCCGGAGGAGCTGTATTCTCAGACGCTGTAGGACATTGGGCAGAAACGCAGATACTCATGGCGGCAAATCCATCCGTTTCAGGAGAAACCGAAATATGGACGATAGACGGTGATATCACTAAAGGTAAATATACTCTCATAGGGGATGAAAATGCAACACTTGACCAGCAGTTTATGAAGCTGTATGAAATGGCGCCGGAAGCATCTTCACTTGATATGATAGACGGTATAGATACTATTTCAAACTGGCAGATAGATAATATCGTCAACAGCGAATCTGACTATTCAACAATAACCGGAACAAAATATTATATATCTCCGAACGGAGATGACAGTAATGACGGAAAATCTCCGGAAACCGCATGGAAATCGCTAAGTATGACGGCCTCAGGCGTACTGCAGCCTGGAGACGGAGTATTATTTGAAAGAGGAGAGGTATACCGCGGAAAATTCAACGCAAAATCCGGAGTTACATATTCCGCATACGGAGAGGGAGAAAAACCTCGTATATATGGTTCGCTTAAGAATTATGCCGATCCTGCTTTATGGGAATCATACGGAGAAAATATCTGGAAATGTACTGAGATACTCCGTGAAGATGTCGGCGTAATGATCTTTGATTCTTCTGAGCAAATCGGAAATTATAATGAAATTGCCGGACGCAAGATAGTAGGCAGTAACTATAAAGATGGCAGCTGTCTTAAAGATGATTTGCAGTTCTTCTATAATTTCGGCAGATTATATCTTTATTCTCCCGAAAATCCGGGCGAGCGGTTTGATTCGATAGAAATAGGAACAAACGGTTCGCTTGTAAGTATTACGGGAAATGATATAGTTATTGACAATTTGCACTTCCGTTATAACGGAGGCCATGTGGTTGGAACGGGAAATAAGAAAAATATTACGTCTAAAAACTGTATATATGCATATACCGGAGGTTCTGTATTAAGCGGAACAACATTGTATGGAAATGCATTTGAAAGCTACGGCGAATGTGATGGCTGGTATGCGTATAATAACTGGATGTATCAGATTTACGATACCGGTGTTACGCATCAATATACACCTACAACGGGTAAATGTGTACAGAAAAACATTGAGTATATAGGCAATGTTATTGAATATTGTCATTGGTCTATTGAATATTATAACCATGATTCCACGGATGGTTCTGAAAGACTTGTTGAAAATGTCGGAATGTACAACAATATTTGCCGTATGGGTGGATATGGCTGGGGCAGCCGCGGCAGAACCGGAGGGGCAACTATGTTCTGCAGCGCGGGAATTACAAAAAATACAAACAATTTCATTGCAAAGCATAATATACTTGACAGATGTACGGGAAATATTATTAACATAGGCAGTGTGGGAGATCTTGAACTGCAGCTTGAGGAAAACATTTTTGTTCAGAGATATAACGGTTATATGGGAAATCTGAAAAGCGGCGGCTGCTATGTAGATGATAAGGTAGTACAGAATCTTGCAAAATCATGTGTTGAAAATGTTCCTGTAGTCGTTATAAATGATGATACTACAATAATAAACAACATAAAATCATAAATATATTAGGGCGTAAAAAGCGTGGACAGTTTTAGTTTTTCATCATTTTATTTATATAAAAGGAGAAAAAATTATGCGAAGAAAAATTTCGGCAGCTGCGGAAAACGCAGTTCTAGCTATTGATGAGCTCAACAGTGCCGGTTATACAACATATGCTGACTATGAAAAAGGCGTAGATTATGTCGCTGAAAAAATGAAGCATGACATAACCTATTCCGACAGCGTATATGATCCGGAAAAGCCTACCTTTTATGTATCAAATTCGGGAGACGACTCAAACGACGGCAAAAGTCCCGAGACAGCATGGAAGACGCTTGATAAGGTAAACGATCCGGCGTCTGTATGCGAAGGATGCAATGTGCTTTTTGAGCGCGGGGGTTTATGGCGCGGAATTATACGTGTACCTCATAACGGAATGACATATTCGGCATACGGAGTGGGTATGAAACCGCGCTTTTACGGTTCAAGAAGAAATTACGCAAAGCCGGAATACTGGAAAAAAACCGAATATGAAAACGTATGGTATACAGATCTTTGCACGAAAAATGTAGGACTTGTAGCTATAAATCATTCGGATGTTTTAGGAAAGTACGATGAGATAATGTGTGAAAGACACAATATCGGCAAAGATGGATTTTCCGGACCCCAGGATTTGAAAAAGGATTATGATTTTTACGGTCATCTTGATGAGGAAAAATGCTTCCTTTACTGCAGCAAGGGAAATCCGGGCGAAGTTTATGACAGTATTGAATTAGGCGAAGGATTTACTCTTGTTGTGCCGACTCCGGCAGCTCATGAAGGTATTACATTTGACAATTTGTGTATAAAGTTTGTGGGATGCCACGGAATCGCGGGTCTTGGCGGTCATGAAAAAATAACCGTTCAGAACTGTATATTCGCATATCTCGGCGGTTCGATTCTTGACGGTTTTGCCGGCTGCCGTACTGTTGGCTTCGGAAATGCAGTTGAAACTTACGGCTCCTGCAACGGATATTATGTAAATGCAAACTGGATTTATCAAATATATGATACCGCTATAACGCATCAGCGCTCGGTTGACAATACAGACTGCCATATGCGAGATGTTGAATATGTCGGAAATCTGTGCGAATTCTGCCATTGGTCAATAGAATTTTACAATCAGCCTAATGAAGGTCACGAGAGAAGCGTACATAATACTGACGTGCATCACAACCTTCTCCGCTGCGGCGGTATGGGCTGGGGTAGCCGCGGAAGAGCCGAAGGAGCCGCACTGTTCAACAGCTTTACGCTTCCTATGGATACCGTAAACTTTGTTACACACAATAATATTTATGACAGAAGCGCCGGAGGACTTGTACGTCTTAACCGTGGCGGCGACGAAAAGATTCAGGCTTTCGGAAATACATATATCCAGAAAAAAGACGGAGCTTTGGGCTGGATATTTGACGGAGTAAAAACCTTCGATAACGCTCCTGAAAAAATTCTCGAATACTGCAAGGAAGAAAACGCAAGATATTTTTACGCTGAGTAAAATCTAATTTAATGTAAAAAACTCTTGAAATCAAAAAATTGATTTCAAGAGTTTTTTGGTTTATAAAAATATATTCCTCTTCTTAATTTGCAGAAATACAAATTTTATCTATTTGGTTTAATTCGTCTTGTGTAAATGAAGTATTGCGGACAGCCTTTATATTGTCAAGTATCTGTTCAGGCTTTGAAGCTCCGACAAGCACGCTTGTGACTATTCCGTCGCGCAGTATCCAGCTAAGCGCCATTTCCGCAAGAGTTTGTCCTCTTTCAGATGCTATTTTATCGAGTGCACGCAGTTTTTGCAGCATTTCCTCTGACAGAGCTTTTTCTGTCAGGAAACGTCCGTCTGTTCGAATGCGGCTGTCTTCCGGAATTCCGTTTAAATAGCGGTTTGTCAAAAGGCCCTGTTCAAGCGGTGAATATACTATGATTCCTTTTCCCAGCTTTGCTGAATTTTCTTTAAGTCCGTTCTTCTCAATTGTTCTGTCAAGCATTGAGTATCTGTTTTGATTTATTATAAACGGAACTTTTAATTCTTCAAGTATAGCGCAGGCTTTTTCAAGCTGTTCGCCGTTATAGTTTGAAAGACCTGCATAAAGCGCTTTGCCGGAATTTACGGCTGTCGCAAGAGCTCCCATTGTCTCTTCAAGCGGAGTTTCCGGATCTGGTCTGTGATGATAGAATATATCCACATAATCAAGTCCCATACGCTTAAGACTTGTGTCAAGGCTTGCCAGAAGATATTTTCTGCTGCCCCAGTCTCCGTATGGTCCGGGATACATATAATATCCGGCTTTTGTACTTATTATGAGCTCATCACGGTACGCAAGAAAATCTTCTTTTATAATACGTCCGAAACTCTTTTCTGCGCTTCCTGCTGAAGGACCGTAATTATTTGCAAGATCAAAATGCGTTATACCGTTGTCAAATGCGGTTCTGCACATTTTTTTCATAGTATCAAAACAGCCTGTTTCTCCGAAATTATGCCACAAACCGAGAGATACCGCGGGCAATTTCAGTCCGCTTTTGCCGCATCTGAAATATGGCATATCAGAATAGCGGCTGTCTTTTGCCAAATAAATTTCATTCATGGTAAATTCCTCCTTATTTACAATATTTTTATACTATTTTAATTTTAATATTTATATGTGAAGAAATCTACCTTTACGGAAAGTTGAGATAAAAAAGTTTATACTTTAAGTATTATTTTACCAGTATTTTTATTTTCAAGCATAGTTTTATGGGCGTTTTCCACATCGGCAATATCATATTCTGCATATATAAACGGTTTTATTTTGCCGACGGCTATAAGTGGAAATATATCTTTTTCAAGCTTTTTTAATATTTCATATTTCTCGTTATCAGTGCGGGAACGCAGTGTTGATCCGATAATCTTAAGCCTTTTCTTGTATACTGTTTCAAGATCTATTTCCGAATATTTTCCGGCAAGAGCAGCTATAACTATCCAGCGGCCGAAACGATTCATACGGGAGAAACATTTTCCCATATCGCTGCCGCCGACGCAGTCTATAACGATATCAGCTCCGTATTCTTCAAAAGCAAGCTCTGCAGGCTGTTTCTTTGTATTTATAACAATGTCAGCTCCGATATTTTTTACAGTCTCTGCTTTTTCGTCGCTTCGCACAACGGCAATAACTTTAGCTCCGAGAGCTTTTGCAATTTGAATTACAGCTATACCGACTCCGCTTGCCGCGGCAAATACGAATACCGTATCTCCGCTTTTTAATCCTCCTTCAAAAACAAGATTTAAATAGGCTGTCGCATATGCCTCCGGAATACCGGCGCCTGTTTCAAAAGATATTTCCTCCGGCAGATGCAAAACGGTTTTATAATCAGCTGCGATATATTCTGCATATCCCCCTCCGCCGACAAGAGCAGTTACACGTTCGCCGATCTTAAAGCTGCTTTTTTCAGCCGCCTTTTCTCCTATTGCGTAAATTGTTCCCGAAATTTCAAGCCCCGGCCATTCGGGCCATCCGGGCGGAGGAGGATAGTTTCCCTCTCTCTGCATGAGATCGGCTCGGTTTACTCCTGCTGCCTTTATTTTTATTATCACTTCGTTTTCTTTAAGTTCGGGAAAGGGGACTAATGTATATTTCATACTTTTGTCTTCACATATTACTGCAGCCTTCATCTTTTCCGGCAAAGTGTTTTTTGCTTTCATTTTTGCTCCTTTCAAGTTTGCTCAGTAAAAACCTGATAATTATATTATTCGCACGATTTCATTATAAGGTCATGCAGTTTTGCTTCATATTCATATGTATACGGATTTTCTTTCTCGCCGCGTACGTACTCTGCAAAGCTTTTGAACATTTCTTCATACCGACCGAACTTTGGAAATTCAAGAGCCGTACTGTTATCCTCCCATGCTTTTTCATTGTTTAAAGTTTCACGCGCTTTTGTCATGAGAAGTCCGTTTTCGACATTTATTTCAAGCGGACGTATCTCAATCGTACCTAAACTTCCGGTCACCACAAGCTGTCTGCGGTCATAACCGTTTATTTCAGTTGCGGTCGTCTTTACAAACGAAATGCCGTTTTTATATTTATATACTGCAAAACCATAGTCGCGGCTGTTATTTCCTTCTATTCCGGTATTCATATTAAACGGTATGACCTCTTCCGGAAAGCCGCAGAACATGACCACAAGATCGATAAGGTGGCAGCCGAGAAAATACAGCATCCCTCCTTTAAATCTGCCAAGCCAGTTACGTTTATCATTTTCATGACGGACGCTCATCTGAGCTTCTACGCTGAAAATTTCGCCGAGCTTGCCTTCATCCTTAAGTTTTTTAGCGTGTACTACTGCCGGATTGTAACGATACATATATCCGAGACACAAAACAAGGTTTTTTGCCTTGGCTATATCGCACATTCGGTGAAACTCACTGCAGTTTTCGCTTCCCGGCTTATCCATATATACATGATATCCGGCTTCAAGTGCGCGTATTGCATTAGGCACAAGACTGAGTTCTTCGGTTTCGATAATAAAAGCGTCGGGCTTTAAGGCAAATGCTTCATCCCAAGTTAATATTCCCGGAAATCGGCTGCCGAAATCTTTCCTGAATTTTTCAATTAAATTTTGGTCGGTCTCTATTACGCCTAAAAAGTCATAGTCGTTTGACAAATTCGGATATGTGCTGATAAATGCCGGAGCATGATCATGCTCGAGTCCCACTTGTATAACGCGAAGCTTCTTTTTACTCATATTACTTTACCCTTTTACCCTTTCAGAAAAAATTTAGAATGAATTCTATTTTCTCCAGTCAAACTGCACGCAGACTGGAAAATTTTTGTCATTTGCAAGACGATTATAAACTTCTCCTGCATCTTTTGGAGAATATGTTTCACAAATTAGATCTGAAACATTTATACGCCCCGAGGAAATAAATCTTAAAGCCGTTTTTATGTCGTCTTTTTCGGTCCACCAGCCGTTATGTGATTCATACTGCGGCCGTGCCATCGTATGTGCTCCTATTAAAGTTATACCTGGACAGTGTATCTTTTTGTAGTAATCAATAGTAAAATCAGAGTCACGTGTACATCCCAGCAAAGCTATTCTGCCGTAAGACGCCATAACATCCAAAAGTCGGTCGAGTGCCGGACCGTTTCCGGTTACTTCTACCGCTGCGCTTATATTTCTGCCTTCGGTCGCATTAAGAATTTCATCCGGGAAATGCGCAGATGAGGGATCAAATGCAAAATCAGCGCCGAATTTTTTTGCAAATTCACGTCTTTGCGGATTTATATCCGCGGCAATTACAGGATATGCTCCGGCGGCTTTCATAAAAATTACAGACAATATTCCGAGAATACCAAGTCCTACCGTTATCGCACTTTCTCCGAATTCGAGCCTTGTTTTGCGTATACCACCTATTGGGAATGTGGCAATATGGCATATGGCTCCTTCCTCAAACGATACGTTATCTGGAAGTTTTGTTACGTTTTGTTCTGGAAAAACATGGTATTCGGAATGTGTGCCCCAACTTGTGGCGACACGATCTCCCGGTTTTACGGATTTGACATTTTTTCCTGTTTCTACTACTATGCCTGAACCACTGTATCCGAGACGGCGAGGATAATATTTTTCAGGATCTATTGTGCCGCCTCCGGCCACATTAGGATGCCCCATAAGATTTGCTCTTTCAGTTCCGCAGCTTATGGTTGTGACATAATGACGCACTAAAACATAGTTGTCATTATTCGGAATATCAATGTTCCAGTCAAGATATTCCGCAATACCAGGAGCGGTAAAAGCAATACTTTTAGTTTTGTTTATCATTTTCTTTATGCCTCCCCAAAATGTTATATTTATTTCACTGTATTTTTTGAGCTCAACTTTATATTACAATGTTTACAGAATCAATAAAATATGCTATACTACACAAAAAGGTTACTATTCTACAATTTAACTTTTGCGGAGAGTAAAAAAATGAGCGTATTTGATAAGTATTGCCTTTTGCGGTTTGATATAAATATTTTGGAAACGGCAAACGGAACCGTAAATTATTTTAAACTGGGAGCACCTGCAAATTTTTTCGGAACAATTATAAATGGGAGGGCTCGTTTTGTATCCAAAGGAGTAGATTTTGAAATAAAAGAAAAAGAAACGGCCTTTATACCGAAAGGCTGTGTTTATCGCTCTGAATGGTATGGATGCACAAAACCTAAGTTTTATTCGCTTGCTTTTGTTATGGCTTCCGACAGAGAAAATGATGCACGATTCTCTTTACAAAAGGTTTGCTGCGAAGATTTGTCAGACCGAATGAAAAAAATTTCAGACGGAAAAAGCGACGCATATTTATCGTCGCTTGCAGAATTTTACCGTTTGTATGAATTTGTGATGCCGAATCTTATATACGAAAATAATCAGTCGTTTACCGCTTCCGTAATGCCTGCAATACGCTATATAGAAGAAAATCCGGCTTTGCATTTTGACGTGCCGTATCTTGCAGATTTATGCGGAATAAGCGAATCGAGCTTTTATGCTTTGTTCAAAAAACAGACTGACTTTACTCCTGTAGATTATAAAAATAAAATGCGCTGTATACGGGCTTCCGAACTTTTAAAGAATACCGATTATACTGTTGAATATATCAGTGAAAAGCTCGGCTTTTGCTCAACAATGTATATGCGTAAAGTACTGCGGAAATTTACCGGAAAAACGCCTGGTATGATACGCCGTGAAAAATCCTATATTATGTAAGAACAATAAATATTATTTTTAATTTTATTTAATATTTTTCTGCAATTTTTTAAAATTCGTTATCTTCCGGGAATATTATATTGTTCTGACGGCGTATTTCATCCATTATTTCAAGTGTTATTTTTGTATCGTTTATATATTTTTCAGGGCTTTTTCTGCCGTTTATAAAATCGGCAAAAGCTGATAATTCAAAAATCATGTTGTTTTCAGCTGGTATAAATTCTGATGTTTTGGGATTCCCGTTTCTCGGGAAAAATTCTATGCTGTCTATTTTAGAAAGAGCATGCCCGAATGTTATTTCGGCGTCTTCTCCGCGTATAAAGCTTGGGGTATGCGCTTCGGTTATTTTTGAGTATGCGATTTCTGCGGTCATATCTCCGTAATCAAGGATAACATTTCCCTGACCTTCAAATCCTCCGTCAAGCTTTACGGAATGTGAGAGTATATTTTTAGGTTTGCCGAAAAGCGCGGCACATATATGTATAGGATAAACGCCTATATCCATTACTGCGGCATTTGAAAACGACTGATCGAAGGCACGCATTAAGATGCCGCTTTTAAATTTGTCATAGCGTGACGAATACTGCGAGTATTCTATGTGAGCAAAACGCAGTTTGCCGCATAAAGGAATAAAAGATTTTATAGTTTCTATAGCGGGATCATATGCCGGACGCATTGCCTCGATAAGAATAAGCTTATTTTTGCCGGCCTTTTTAACCATAGATTCAAACTTTGCAAGGCTTGAGGCTGCCGGTTTTTCGCATAGAACGTGTTTGCCGCAGTCAAGCAGAGCAATACTTTGCTGAAAATGACAGAAATTAGGGCTGGCTATATATGCGGCATTTATTTTATCAGAACTGCAGAATTTTTCAAAATCGCAGTAAACATTTTCTATGCCGTGTTTTTCGGCAAATGCACGGCCGGTATCCATGGCTCTTGAAAATACTGCAGTGACCGGAAGTCCGGTCTTTTTGGCAGCATCACAAAGCGAATCGCTGATAAAATTTGTACCTATTATACCGAGTTTTATTCCTGAACTGGAAAGATCTATATTATTGTTTAAATTCATAAATTTCTCCGATTTTTTAGTTGACATCTATTATCGTATCTATAACTAAACTGTTTAAAAATGAAAGCGAATCAAGAGAATATGCGTCAACTTTTATCATAGCGTTGTATCTGCCCGCAGATGAAAACCCAGGCGCAAATTTTACTTTACCTATATCCCGTCCCGGACTTATCAGAGTTGACGAATATATTGTCTCGCTTGTGTCGCGACGGGTTATGCTTATTTTTAAATAACACTTGTTTGTTTCTGGATTTCTAAAACTGAAATCGCAATTGTTTTCAGCCATTGAAACAAAAATATTATCGCATGCCGGTATGCGTATATCCGACGGAACTGAATCTGCGGAGTTATACGAAGGCGCATCATTTTTTATTGTATTCATTGCGGGAATTTCCGCTGGAAAGTGATTTTGCAGCTTATCAGCCGTATCAGAGCTTTTTTCGGTATATATTACCGATGCTGATGCAACGGCTGCAAGTATAAAAATCATGAATAACCTTAAAGTGAAGTTTTTAGCTGGGATAATCTCTTTTATTCTATTTCTCATTGTGCTGCTGCCTCCGAGGAGTTCTTATTTTAAAGCTCTCCGGCAAGGACACGTTTTCTTGTATTTTCTATCTCGCCGACGTAAAGCTTGTACCATGTTATAAAGGTCATGATATTCCACAGAGGTTTATAATTATCGCAGATGCCTTTTCTATGATCCTCAAGCATTTTTAATATCTCGTTTTTCTCTATAAACTCATCAGCATAAGGAGATGTTATAATATTTCTTGCCCAGTCATAAAGCTCGTTTTTAAGCCACAGCCTTACCGGTACGGGATAACCGAGTTTAGGACGCATAACCGTTTCTTCATTTAAAAGATCACGGAAAGCATGTCTTAATATATATTTTGTAGTACCGTGCGACAGCTTATCCTTAACGCACAGCTCGCGCGCGGCTGCAAAAACTTCACGGTCAAGATAAGGAACTCTCACCTCAAGTGAATTTGCCATTGAAAGGCGGTCGCCTTTTACGAGAATATCGCTTTTTAACCATGTGTTCATATCACAGTACTGCATTTTTGTGAGAGGACCTTTATCATAGATCTTTTTGTAGATACTGCGAGTTCTGTCGGCAAAGTGAACATTGGGATTGAATTTTTTATAGAATGCTTTTTTCTGTTCTTCCGTGAAAACAAACGCATTTCCCACAAAACGGCTTTCTATAGGAGTTATATCACGCATAAGAGTATTTTTCCCGGGGGTACCTTTAGGGAGTATTTTGCCTACATTGTATACAAGCGACTTTAAGCTGTCAGGCAGAACTGACAGGTATGAAGTCGGAATAGAATCTTTATACATTTTATAGCCAGCAAAAAGTTCATCCGAGCCTTCTCCTGACAATACAACTTTAACGTGACGAGCAGCTTCTCGGCATATAAGGTATATTGCTACTGTTGACGGATCGGCTACCGGAGAATCGAGATGATATATTACTTTTTCATAATTTTCAAGGAAATCGTCAAGGCCGGCAACAAGCTTTATATGCTCAATATCAAGGTGGCTTGAAATACCGGTTGCGTTTTCTATTTCCGAATATTCTTTAACTCCGAAGGCAACCGTAAAAGCTTTTATTCCCGGGCAAAGCTTTGCCGCAACAGCGGTTATAACTGCTGAGTCTATACCGCTTGAAAGAAAGCTTCCCAACGGAACATCACTTAACATATGATATTCCACGCTTTTCATTACTGCTTCACGGAGCTTTTTTTCTTTCTCGTCAAATTTTATAAAACGATTAGGAGAAAGTCTTAAATCAAAATATTCTTTCGGTGATACAGTGAAATTTTCGTCTATAAGCGCGTATGTTCCTGCCGGAAGTATTTTTATATCAGGCGAAATAGTGTCGGGCTCGGTGACATACTGAAATGTAAAATAACTTTGCAGAGCTGCTTCGTCTACAGTATATTCTTTCATTTCGGTATCAAACATGAACGCTTTAAATTCTGAAGAAAAAGTTATTCCGTTTTCACCTATGCGATAGTAAAAAGGCTTTATTCCGAAAGGATCTCTTCCGAAAAATACGGTGTTTTTTTCATTATCCCTTATCACAATTGCAAACATCCCGCGCAGCTTTTTTATAAATTCGCAGCCTTCATCATGATAAAGTGTCAGTATAGTTTCAATTTCCGAACGAGTTGAAAAACTATATCCTTTTTTTATAAGTTCATCGCGAAGCTCTAGATAATTATATATTTCGCCGTTGAAAATCCCGACATATCTTCCGTCAAATGCATAAAACGGTTGTGCTCCCGCTTCAAGATCAATAATGCTGAGACGCCGGAAAGCAAAGGCATAAGTTTCACCGAAATGAGTTTTGCAGTCGTCCGGACCTCTGTGACGGATACACTGCGACATATTTATAATTGCGGTTTTATCCGCTTCGGTGAGAGCCAATTTTTTATACAGTCCTGCAAATCCACACATAATTTTATTCTATCTTCTTTCTGTAATAATTTTTAAAACAAATAACCATGATAATTTTACCACATTTTTATATAAAAGTATCTGTGTTTCTGTAAAATTAAAGAAATATTCATATTTTTCTTCTTCCTGTGTGATATAATTAATAATAAAAATATTTTTAATATATAAAATAATGCGGAGTGATTTTCACATTTTTTCCGCAGGATACATAAAAATAAATTAAATAAAAGAAAAACGGAGGGGAAACACATGAAAAAAACACTTGCAATCATTGGCGGAATTGTCGCTGCCGCTTCTATTTTTACAGTAATCGTTGTGATCCTCAAAAAGATTAGACTGAGCTTTACCATTGAAAGCGCCGACGATAATTTTGAACTTGAAGAGGATAACGGCGATATTTCGGTATCTATTGACGAAGATGATTCTTCGGAGGAAGAGGCTGCCGCTGTATAAGCGGTATTTCCGGATTTTCCGCGAGACGCTTTTAAAATCCGACGCTTAAAAGCTTGATTTACGGCAGATATAAGCGCCGTGTCTTAAATTGTTCTTATTTTTAAAACATATTAAAAACCCGTCCCATACGGGACGGGTTTTTATTTGCTTTATTATTAAATTTAATATATATGCCCTGAAAGTTCCTGCTCCGAAAAACCGGCGTTTTCATATCTTCCTTCAGCGGGGACACATCTTCTTACATGATATGAACAGCACAGCTGATATTCCTGAATAGATAAATTTGCGTCTCCCCACATTTTATCGGATATATACGGAATCAGCCATTGCATTTGCGAAAGTGTATGCCATGTTGTTCCTATTACTCCCATAAGGGTATTGTTTTTTGCGGTGTTTACTGCTGCATCTATGTTTTCAGCAGTATCCCACGGACACGTTAATACCGAAAATCCGTCGGCGGCAAGTGATTTTGCTGTTTTAAATTCCTCAGTGCATATATACTGCCACTCCGCCATTATTATATCTCTCGGCAATTCGGGACGTATTTTGTATTCACCGTGACCGGAAAGCCAGTACATCTTATTGTCATAATCGTCGTTTTTATGCATCATATCCGACCACATTATAGGACGCCTTCCGTATTTTTTCAAATCTTCTGTTATATTTATAAGATGCTCTTTCATAAGTTCATTGCGGTCTTTCTTTGAGCATCTGCGGCAGGTACCGAACGTATAAGCTTCGTCAAATCCTATATGAAAATAGCTGCCTTTTCCGCACAGCTCTATAAGCTCTCTGCGGCATTCCTCAAGAAGCCGCAAAGTTTTTGGATTAGTCGTGCACCATGACCAGCCGTCATCTTCAAACAGAGGCGCAAGAGAAAGATTATTGTCAAGAGCTGAATGCTTCCCGAAACATATCCGTCCCTGAGATGCGTGTCCGAGATGGTTAAGCATCGGTATTACTTCAAGTCCTAAGCCGTTCGCATATTTAATCAACGGAAGTATATCCTCTTTGGTATATGCTTCTTTCCATGAAATTTCAGGACAGCACTCATAACGGTACATTCCCCAAAATTCAATAATTATATGTGAACATTTTGTCATTCCGCACAGCGCTATTGCTTTTTTTAAAAATGACAGGGAAGTTTGATGAAATACGCACAGATGAATGGCGCGGAAGGCTATATCCGGTTTGTCATATATATCGTAACATGGCACACAAAGTCTTATATCGGTTTCTGCATCTTCTATTCGGATAAGCTGAAGAAAACTGATAAGCGCGTGTATAAGTCCTATTGTTTCGGAAAATGAAATCATAGCGAAATTTTCCCGGATTTCCAGTTCATATTCATAATCAGACTTACTTTTTATACAGGGCGTGCATACATCAAAAGGTTTTTCGGATATTACTGCCGTATGGCCGAGCTTTTTACTTTGCAAAAATTCTATATCTGTCTTGCCGGCGGTGTAATTTTTAAAAAGTTCAGTAAATGCATGTATTGATTCGGGATAAAGTGAGTTTTCCGGAATTGTTATGACAAGATTTTGCGAAAAGTAAAAATTCCCGTCTTTTTGTATGTATTTTTTAGGCTCCGGCACTATAAACATTTTATTTCCTCCGTATATATTAGTAAAAAATTTGCGGGAATTCAGTGTATTGCTTAAATTTATTTTATCAGTTATAGATATATAAAACAATAAAA
Source organism: uncultured Clostridia bacterium (assembly GCA_944375955.1). Taxonomy (GTDB): domain Bacteria; phylum Bacillota; class Clostridia; order Oscillospirales; family CAG-382; genus UMGS1052. Next base: position 22,728 of record CALWBE010000042.1, read on the forward strand.
ATTCGCAACAGTTTTCAGAAAAACGAAAATGTATTTGAGTTTAATTGCGCAGTTTTTTGAATTTTCAGCCGTCAAATTATAAGGTCAAAACTGTAAATTCCATCTCCCTGACACTCAAAATCAATAAAGTATGCTGTCGATTCCAACGGCTCGGAACCTGTGATACATATTGAGCGCTGTATGTATTTTTCAAAACTTAAAACCGGAATAATATGCTGACGGGAACGCAGATATGCTCCGTTTATCAGGACGGAATCATTTAAAATTTTGGGAGATATGCGCGAAATAAACCTTTCCGTAACGGTTTTACATCCGGATATTTTATCGGTTACGGTTATGTTTTTTTCTCCGAGAGAATATGTACGATGAAGTTTAAGCCCGGGAATTTCATATGCCGCCGACAAATCAAGAGTTATTTCATTTTCCGAAAGCGATAAAATTTTTGCGGCATATTGACGTCCGGCGGACTGCCCAAGACCGTTTATAATCGGAAGGCTGTGTCCTTCCGACATTGAACATATATATTTTTTATATCTAAGATCAGGGTTAAAATACCCTCCGTCATATTCAGGCCATCCGAGGTCGTCAAGCAGAAAAATCCCGTTTCTCACAACGGCGAAGCTTCCGACGTCATTGTGATTGTGCGGTTCTGCGTTGTGACCGCCTTTTGCGCAAAAAGAATATTCGGGATTTTTTCTTATAAACCATTGCGAATCTGTAAAATCGGCAGACTGCCGGGAAGCATTTCCTTGCGTTATGTTTTCATCATACCATACGATATTTCTGTAAAAATCGGCAAAACGGAAACGCGACTCATCTCCGAATTTTGCCTGATAACGTATATCGGGAAGCACAAGATCCGGATATTCTTTTTTTAAATAATGATATAATCCGACATTGTAATTCATTTGATGAGGAGCGTCTGAAAACGGAATAGTAAAGTTTTCCGAAAGATATAAGTATGTTCCGAACTCAGCTATTTTTTTTACTTTATTCAAAGCAAACATATCAATTGCCCCACAGGTTATTTTGCGGAGCAGATCGCATCCGTATACAAAATATCCGAACCCGTATGACCAGTAAAGAGGTCCTTCAAGGCAGCACCCGTCCTCTGTATAACTGTCTAAAAAGTCATTGAGACTTGAAATAATACTGTCTTTTATCTTTTCAAATTCACATTTTAGTCCAAGATAATAAAAACTTGCTGTTACTCCTGCCGAACATACGGCTGACCAGTTATTTTTTCCCCATTTAGACGGCAACGTCATATAGGGATTTATTATTCTCCTCATTATCTCGTATTTTATTATTTCGCATACTTTATTTGACAGTGTATCTTTAAGTAAGTTTCTAATCTCCGAAAGAGCGAAAGCTGTTTCGGAAGCGAATAGATCGATTCGTGTGACTTCTGATTCCGGATCTGCGTCACTGGAAATATGAGCCGGCAGAGCCCAGGTGTGCTCATCGCATATGGCACAGATGATGTCTTCAAGATGCGGAATATACTTCTCTCTGCCTCGCATTACCATTCCAAACATAACGTCAAGGCGGCGTCTGCGGTCAAAATAATCGTTTTCATATTCTATCCGGCTTCCGGTATCCGCGTAAAGCCTGAATTTTGAATACGGCAAAACAGTTATAGGTTTTCCGGCATATTCATCTGCAAGCGTCTGAAAATCTTTTAAATACTCTTCTGTATGGGCATTGTCAGGAAAACGGTTCATTTTTGTGACATCCTCTCTAAATTGAGTTTTTTATATATTAGCATATTTCATTATTATTTGCAAACAAATATCATATTTTAATTTTCATTTAGGAAAAAGGCATTATATTTGGTTTTTCCCGAATTTTTGAAAATGTTGACTTTAATTGTAAAATATGATATTATTAGTCTGTTAAAAATTGTATATTTATGTAGTTTATCACGTCTTTTAAAGGTATATGTTATGAATTTTAATTCGCTTGAATACATAGCTTTTCTGCCGGTTACGGTTTTGCTTTATTATATATTGCCGCGAAAAATAAAAAATCCAATGCTTCTTGCGGCAAGTTATTTTTTCTATATGTGCTGGAGCCCGGTATATGCTCTGCTTATGCTGTTTTCTACCTCAGTTACATATTTGTGCGGAATTCTTGTTGGCAAAAAAGTTTTGGGAAGAAAAAAGCTCTGGCTTGTGCTGAGTCTTGCAATCAATCTGTCTATACTTTTTTTCTTTAAATACTACAACTTTTTTGCGTCTTCAATATCAGGATTGCTTGGGTATTTCGGAGCCCATACCGCTTTGCTCCGGCTTGACATACTTTTGCCTGTCGGGATCTCGTTTTATACATTCCAGGCATTGGGATATACTATTGACGTTTACCGCGGAAAAGTATCCTGCGAAAAGAATTTTATAGACTATGCATTATTTGTCTCGTTTTTTCCGCAGCTTGTCGCCGGACCTATCGAGAGAACAGAAAATATTATTCCGCAGCTGAAGGTTGCTCATAAATTTAAGTTTTCAAATCTGCGCGACGGTACGCTCCTTATTTTATGGGGAATGATGAAAAAAGTTGTTATTGCTGATAACCTTGCTGTTATTGTAAATAACGCATACAATTATCCGAAAGGATATACAGGCATGCAGCTTGCTTTTGCGACGGTATGTTTTGCGTTTCAGATTTACTGCGATTTCTCCGCATATACGGATATAGCGCGCGGTTCTGCAAAATGGCTCGGCATATGCCTTACTCAAAACTTCAACTGCCCTTATATCGCCGATTCGATAAAGGATTTCTGGAGACGCTGGCATATATCTCTTTCAACCTGGTTTAAGGATTATCTTTATTTTCCTTTAGGCGGCAGCCGTGTGAAAAAGGGAAGGCATATTTTAAATGTACTTTGTGTATTTATTGTCAGCGGATTATGGCACGGCGCGGCGTTTACTTATATATTTTGGGGACTTCTTCACGGGATTTATCAAGCGGTGGGAATTATTTTAACGCCGATACGTGAAAAATTTTATAATATAGTCTCAAAAAACAATCCTTTTATCAGAGCTTTTAAAATCGCCGGAACATTTACACTTGTATGTTTTGCATGGATATTGTTCCGCGCAAATTCCCTTTATGACGCCGGATATATAATAAATAAAATAATAAAAGCGCCTTTCAGCGGAATATTCCCTCTTGCTTTTGGGGCTATGGGATTAAACAGATTAACTCTTGCGTCAACAGGACTGTGTGTTGCGATACTTATTGCTGTCGATATAATCAATCTTAAAAAACCTTTGGCGGAAATTATAGGAAAAACGGTTTTTATAAAATACGCCGTGTTTTTAGCATTGCTTTTATGCATATTTGTTTTCGGATATTACGGAGAGGGGTACGACCCTCAAGAATTTGTTTATTTTCAGTTCTGACAGGTGTAAAGTAAAGTATGAAAAAAAGAATTGTTTTGGAAATTATTGCATTTGTTTTATTTGCGGCGATACTGATATTTTCCGTTTTCAGATTAAGCTATTTATATATGCCTGAACGCAGAGACTACGGTGCAACATGGAATATGTACGGGCAGGAGGATAAAAACAGCATAGACGTGATGTTTTTCGGCTCGTCTCTTGCGTTCTGCGATATTATACCCGCAAGAATATATGAAAACTCCGGTATAACCTCATATGTTATGGCTGCTCCCGAATCTACTGTACCGATAATGTATTATTATGTAAAGGAAGCGTTAAAAACGCAGAAGCCCGAGGTTATTTTTGCAGAAATATCCGGAATGTATTTTGACGAATATACCAATTACACAGATGTTTCGGTAGGATATATGCCATATTCGGGAAACCGTCTTGCGGCGACTTTTTTTGCAGCTGAGCCAGAAGCTCGTACCGGACTTTTGTTTCCGCTGTATAAATATCACAACCGCTGGCAGGAGACACGTCCGTCGAAATATTTTTTTGGACGTGACGATGAAGTGAAGGATCCGTGGGCAGGATATACCTTGCTTGCAACAGCCGCCCCGCAGGAAAACGTACAGCTGCGGGAGGTAAACATGGAAAACGTAAATTTTGAGAAAAATTCAGAGTATATAAAAAAGCTTGAAGAGCTGTGCGAAAAAGAAGGCATAAAGCTTGAATTTTTCATTGTGCCATCATGCTGGAATTACTCAGATGAGAATGTTGAAAAGCTTCGCGGACTTTCTGAATACGCCGAATTTTATGATTTTAATGACAGTTTTGAAGAGATGGGTTTTGATTTGCAAAATGATTTTTACGATCTTCTTCATCTGAATATTTTCGGTGCGGTAAAGTTTTCGGATTATCTTTCGGAGTACATATCCCAAAAATATAACTTTGATTTAGAACGTGTTCATGATGAAGATATTTGGAATACAAGAATATCTAAGCTGGAAGAAGCTTTGAACGAATATTCTGTCAAAGTTTCAGAATAAAATTTTATAATCTATAGCATTATAAAGAGAAAGTCTCATATTTTAGCGCCAAACGTTAAAATATGAGACTTATTTTTATCTTGTGAGCTTTTTTACCCATTTATATCTGTTGACCCATATTGCTGCCGCGGCGCATTTGAAAATCTGGTCGCTGTTAAGACAAAAGACGATTATGTAAGGTTCAGCTTTCCACACAAATGCCGCTATGAACGAGACGGGAAGGACTATACCCCATATGCTTATAAGGTCGTTTATGAATACGAACCTTGAATCTCCTCCGCCCCGTATTATACCTGTAATAACCGGCATTTCATATGCGGTGCCTATACAGGTGACGCACAATACAAGAATAAACTGTTCCGCCATTGTTTTGGTGAGCGGGCTGAGATCATAAAACGAAAGAATCGGATAACGCAGCATAAATAAGAGCGCGCTTGTTAGCACTCCTATTATAAGAAACATTATCTGAAGGGTATTTACATACCCCTTAAGCTTTTTCGTATCGCCTCTGCCTATCGTTTTACCGATAATTACGGATGTTGCGGAAGCAGCTCCCACCGACGCGACCTTAAGAACCTGAAAAAGCGTTGTAGCAACGGAATTTGCCGCTATTGCCGAATCGTTCATATGACCGAGGATTACGGTCTGTAAAGCCGTTGATACTCCGAACATTGCCGACACTGTTACAAAATAACCGCTTCTCTTTACATAATCACCGACAAGCGATTTTTCGGCACATAAAATATCCCTGATTTTCAAATGAAGTTTTATATCTTTAAAAGCTATATACAAAATGACGATTATAAGTTCAACTATTCTTGCAATAAGCGTTCCTATCGCCGCACCTCGGACTCCCATTTCCGGAGCTCCGAAATGTCCTTCTATCAAGGTATAATTTATCGAACAGTTTATTATAAATGTAACAACAGATACATAAAATGAAATTTTAACCGTTTCAACCGAACGCAGAAGAGCAAGCAAAATATTTGTAAGTGAAAAAATAATATAGGTATATTTTATTATTTCAATATATTTTACGCCTTCGGAAATTATGGCGTTGTCAGGTGTAAAAATGCCAACCACCTGTTCGGGAAAAATTGCTGCGGCTGTAAAAAGAAGTATACCGGATATTACTCCGAGAGCAAGCGCTCCTGCCGCAAGAGATTTTATAGGCGATGTCCTTTTTTGCCCCCAATACTGACTTCCGCTTACCACAAGTGCGTCGCCAAGTCCCATTGTTATCTGCTGAAATATAAACTGCAGCTGATTTACTGAAGCGACGCCTGACAGAGAGGTTTCGTTATACGCTCCGACCATTATATTGTCTGCAAGATTTACTCCCAAAACTATTACGTTTTGAAGTACAATAATTATATATAAAGAAAAGAAATTTTTAAAAAAACTTTTGTCTTTTGTAAGCTCCATTTTTATCTTATCCTTTTTATATTCCCGAAATATTTTACTCTTTTGGAATGTTTTTGTCAAATTTATTTTTTATCGGTAATATATTCAAATTTAACATCATAAAAATGTACAAAGAAAAGTGCCAAAATATAAAAAAGGAGAAAACTTGTCATGGCTGAATACAATATTTACAACGATATAGCCGAGCGGACGGGCGGGGACGTTTACATTGGGGTAGTGGGGCCCGTCAGGACCGGCAAATCTACTTTTATAAAAAAATTTATGGAAACACTTGTGCTTCCCAATATGGAAAACGGTCCTTCCCGTGAACGTGCAAAGGACGAGATGCCTCAGAGCGCGCAGGGAAAAACCGTTATGACAACTGAGCCGAAATTTGTTCCGGATGAAGCAGTAGAAATAACTCTTGACGGCAGCGTATCCATGCGCGTAAAGATGATAGACTGCGTGGGATATATAGTTCCGGGAGCAATAGGGCATGTGGAAGACGGCAAACCGCGTATGGTAATGACTCCGTGGTCTGATGAGGAAATCCCGTTTGAAAGAGCGGCTGAAATAGGAACTCAGAAGGTTATAAACGAACATTCCACTATCGGCTGTCTTGTAACGACAGACGGTACGGTAGGAGAGCTGCCGAGAGAAAGCTATGTGGAAACAGAACGCCGTGTAGTAAACGAGCTGAAGTCTATACATAAACCTTTTGTAATAATATTAAATTCAGCTGATCCCGGTTCGGATGAAGCGATAAAGCTTGCGCTGTCTCTTGAAGAAGAATATCGTGTACATGTAGCTCTTGTAAACTGTCTTGAGCTTGACGCGGAAGATATAAAAAATATTCTTGCTCTTGTCCTTCTCGAGTTCCCGATAAAAGAGATAGAAGTGGGACTGCCGGCATGGGTTGAAAAGCTTGACGATACGCACAGGCTTAAGAAATGTATTTATGATTCTATACTTTCGCGCGCAGACAAATTGTCGACTGTCGGAGAAGCAAAAGATGCATTCAGTGAAGAAATTGAAAATGATTTCGGCTTTTCTGCTAATATTTCAAAAATAGATCTTTCGACAGGAAAGCTTATACTTTCTGTAAATGTACCTGAAGAACAGTTTTATACCGTATTGGGCGAGGAAACCGGCTTTGAAATAGACGGAAAAGACGCACTTGTCGGAATAATGGGCGAGCTTGCCATGGTAAAACGCGATTATGACAAGCTTGCCGACGCGCTCCGACAGGTGGAGGAGACCGGATACGGAATAGTTACGCCTTCTATCGACGAGCTTAAGCTTGAGGAACCCGAGATAGTCAAACAGCCCGGAGGATACGGAGTGAGACTGCGTGCGTCGGCTCCGTCGATACACATGATAAAGGCTGATATAAAGACGGAAGTAAGTCCTATTGTAGGAAGCGAAAAACAATCTGATGAAATGGTAAAATTCCTTTTGAAAGAATTTGAGGAGGATCCTAAAAAAATCTGGGAATCAAATATGTTCGGCAAATCCCTGCACGAGCTTATAAATGAAGGATTGAACGCCAAGCTTGCTCATATGCCGTATGAGGCCAGGATGAAACTTGCGGACACCTTGCAGAAAATCATAAATGACGGCTCTAACGGTCTTATTTGTATAATATTATAGTTTTTAATAAAAAAGGAAAAAACCAAAATGGTTTTTTCCTTTTTTATTTTCTTTTTTCAACAAACCAGCGGTTTCCATCAAGAAAAAGATATATTTCATGTCCGCATATGCTGCATGTGTATCTTATTCCAAAGCCCCCGCATTTCAAACTTGCGCACGGACGGACATCTTTTACCCTGTCGATCGGAAATTTTCTTCCGTCTTCCCATAAAATATAAAGCGGAATAATATTTCCGGCAGTGTCAAATCTTGCGTTTATACCGACATATTTCTTTGTATATTTCATAAATATATTCCGCCCCCTAAAATCATCTGCCGGAAGTAAAAACTTCATAGCCTCTCTCGATATATCCGAGTTTTTTGCTGTCGCACAAAGCAAGAGCGTTTGAAATTTTAGAAAACCCGTAACGCCGGCGCAGCTCATCCACTGTCGAATCTATAACGTCTTTTCTTCCGTCGTTTTCGCTGAAAAGTGACATTTGAACTGCAGTTCCGGCAGCAGGAAGCAGATCTATTGCGCATACGCCTATGCTTCGCAGCGGAGTTGACGAAAGATCGACGCTGTCAGAAAGCAGCCGACATGAAAAGTTTAAAAGATCTCTCGCACAGCTGGTTGAAAATCCAAGTACTGTCTGACGCTCGAAGCTGTGCAGGGAAGTATCCCTGAAATTAATACGGATAGCCCGGCATTTGAGCTTTTCCGCACGCAGTCTTGAACATACTGTATCGCAAATGGAAGACAATATAAGTTTTGCTTCGTAAAAATTTTCTATATCTTTCGGCGGAGTAGTTGAATTTCCCATGCTTTTTGCTTCAGCATGACTTCCGAATACGTCTACCTGAGAATCGTCCTCTCCCCGGCAGTAATGGTAAATATTTATACCGTTTTTCCCTAAAATGCTTTTGAGAAGATAAGGGTTTTGTTTTGCGGTCTGACCTATTGTTGTAATACCGAAACTTTTCAGTCTTGCCGCGGTATTTTTACCCACATAAAGAACTTCGGAAACCGGAATCTTTGAAATTACTGAATCATATTCTGCCGGAGAAAAAACCGTTGTTGCATCAGGCTTTTTATAATCTGAGCCGAGCTTTGCAAAAACTTTATTATCCGATACTCCTACTGAAACGGTTATTCCAAGTTCATTTTTTATTTTTTCGCGTATCTCGTCTGCAGTTTTTCTTCCGTCTTCTATTGTTCTTATACCCGGACATCCGGTAAGTTCTATCCAGGCTTCGTCCATTCCGAACGGCTCTACACGGTCACTGTATCGAAGATATATTTTCCTTGCTGCCCTTGCATACCGCATATAAAGCTCATGCCGTGCTTTTACCGTAATAAGGCGGGGGCATTTCTTTTTTGCCTCTAAAATTGTTTCTCCGGTCTTTACTCCGAAAAATTTCGCTTTTTCATTCTTTGCAAGCACAATGCCGTGACGCATTTCGGAATCTCCGCATACCGCGACCGGTTTTTCCCACATTTCCGGATCTCCTGACTCAAAACACTCTACTGACGCGAAAAAATTATTTAAATCCGCGTGAAGCACGATTCTTCCGCTGTTTTTTCCTCTGCCTTCCGAATAGGCACACCTCTTATTATTTGTTATTTCTTCTTTCATATCTCTCGCCTTTATCGAATTTATGTTCGATATAATTATATCATTATAATACGGTAATGTCAAGAAAATATGTTCTATTTTTTCTGCAAATTTTTGGGTTTTTATATATTTTTAGACAAAAAAAGAAATAATGTTCATAATTTATAAAACAAAAGTTCTTTTTAAACCTGTAACAATTTACTAATAAAGCAAAATAAAAGGCACAGTTTATAAACCGTGTCTTTTAAAATAAAGTATTATTAATTATTAAAAATATTAAAAAAATTAAGACAGAGTAAGCTTACAGCCCTGATATGATCCGCGCCTTAAAAGCTCGCGGTCGACTCCGTTTAATACGTCAAATTTTTTAATGCTCCAAAGCGGAGCTATAAGATTTTCGCGCGAACCGTCGCCGGTTATCCTCTGAATTACAATGTCGGGATGTATTATTTCAAGTTCGTCGCATACAAGGCTTATATATTGATCTTTCTCAAAAACCGAAAATTCTCCTTTTTCATACATTTCGGCGCATTTAGTATCCTTTAAAACATGAAGCATATGAAGCTTTATCGAATGAGGCATAAGTTCTGAAATACGGCGTACACTTTCCAGCATCATCTCACGGCTTTCACCAGGAAGTCCATTGATCAGGTGAACGCATACCGGAATATCGTGCTCTTTAAGACGATAAAAGCATTTAAGAAAATCTGAAAAATCAGTTCCGCGGTTTATTGTTTTTCCAGTACTGTCAAAAATAGATTGCAATCCCAGCTCGACTGTAAGAAAAGTTCGTCCGGATATCTCCGCAAGATAGCGGAGCACATCGTCGGGAATACAGTCGGGACGCGTAGCTATGCTTATGCCTACGATATCTTCTATTTCAAGAGCTTGCTCATATATCTCGCGAAGACGCGAAACCGGCGCGTATGTGTTTGTTCCCGCCTGAAAATAAGGCATAAATTTTGCGTCATGCCATTTTTTTCTCATAGCTGAAGAAATTTCATCAAACTGCTCACGGATGCTTTTATTTTTGTCTCCTGCAAAATCTCCGCTTGCCATAGGAGAACAGTAAATACATCCTCCGTATCCTTTTGTACCATCGCGGTTCGGACATGAAAAACCCGCGTTCAGCGGTATTTTTGCCACCTTGCATCCGAAACGGCTCTTAAGATAGCCGTCAAAAGTGTTATATCTTTTATTGTTCAAATACATCATAATAAAATTTATACGCTTTACAATTAAACCAAAACAAAAAACTATATAAGTTCTTTATAAATACTGTTTTTAGGTACGCCGCGGTCTTTTGCGCACGCTTTTATAGCATCCATTTTTGAAAGTCCTTTATCAATATAAAAATCAACGTGTTCCGCAACCGAAAGCCTGTCCCAGAAATGCTCCGCATTATCGGGAGCGCCTTCTATAATTAAAACATATTCTCCCCGCGGATCCTTTTGCTCGTACAAAGCTTTCGCTTCGGAAATTTGCGTAATTATAAATTCTTCGTTTATTTTTGTAAGTTCCCTCGCAAGACAAATGCGCCGATCTCCTATAGTGTCATACAGTTCAGACAGCGTCTTTTTCAGGCGGTGCGGTGCCTCGTAAAATATAACGGTTCGCTTCTCGGATATAAGAGAGGAAAGCACCTGTTCTTTTGAGCTGTCCTGAGGCAAAAATCCCTCGAAAACAAATCTTCTGCTGTCAAATCCCGATGCAGAAAGCGCCGTTATCGCCGCGCATGCTCCCGGAACCGGAATAACTTTTATTCCGGCGGAATGCGCATTTTCGCACAGCTCTGTGCCCGGATCTGAAATAGCCGGAGTTCCAGCGTCTGTGACAAGAGCGCAGCTTTTACCTGAGATAAGTTCTGAAATTATTTTTTGACCGGCGGTTTTTTTATTGTGTTCAAAATAATTTACAATACTCTTTTTTATGCCGAATTTCGCAAGCAGTATGCCCGAAACTCTGGTGTCTTCCGCTGCAATAAAATCGACCTCTGACAATATTTTTACGGCACGTTCGGTAATATCTGAAAGATTGCCTATCGGAGTCGCAACAACATACAGAGCGCCGTTTTCTATTTCGTTTGACACAGCTCCATTACTCCTTCCCGCGCCACTTTATCCATTTGCTCAGTATAGTTTCCGTCCTTGTCATATATAATAAACGGTGCGGTCATTACAAGGCCTTCTTTTCCTTGTTTTTTTGCTTCGCACAGAACAAGAACCGGAGGTCTTCCTTCCTTGGAGCATACAAGCGTCATTCTTTTTATTTCAAACCCATTTTGAGCCGCTCCCGCATAAAGCGATGAAAGCCTGTCCGGACGGTATACTATAAACAGGCTTCCGCCGGTGCCGAGTAAAAAATATGCCGCCTTAAAAACATCTCCGATATTACAGAGAATTTCGTGGCGGGCAATAGTTTTATAGTCGTCTCTGCACATTTTTCCGCAGTTATCCGTCATATACGGGGGATTGCATATCGCAAAATCATAACGTTCTGAAGAAAGGGAAGCTCTTACATTTCGTACATCACCGCATATCGCTGTAAAACGGTCCGAAAGTTCGCTTGTCTCCGCACTCATTTCCGAAAGCCTGCATGCCTGCTTATTTATTTCTAATGCCGTCATAGACAAAAAAGAGAAACGGTCAAGCATTGACAATGAAGAAAATCCGGTTCCCGAACATAGTTCGATACCCGTAACTTCTGATTTTTTTATTAAATTCAAATTTAAGCATGCCGAAGCATATGCCGCAAGAAGCACTGCGTCGGTTCCGTAAAAAAATACACCTTTTTGCTGATATACCGAAAGTGTGTCGGTCACTTTCTCAAGCTTTGGCTGCTCCGCCATATTTTCTCCTTTAAAATAAGGTTATTTAGTTTTTTATTTATATAATTTTTCGTCAAGAGGAACATCATCTGAAAGCAATTCTGCTCCGCCGCTTCTTTTTCTTATAAGTTCTACGGTGTTTTTCATTTTTACTGCGCTGCACAGCTGTATATCCGCATTGCCTAATTGCCCGTCAACGATACATCCGTTATAACGGAAAGCCGGTTCGTATTTTGGATAGTGCGCTGAAACATCCCCTATTCCTTCAGCTCTGTGGCAATGCAGTTGACGCATGACGACAGTTCCGTCTTTTTTTCTTATTTTTAAATTTAAAGGCTCTTTTGAAAGTCTGTTAGGCACATTCAGCATTTCTTCCACGGAATGAATATAGGTATTCTTATTATGGCCTACGCCGATAAGCATTACGTATCCGTTTTCGGTATAGAGCCTGCCGTAGCAGCCGCTGGGATTTGTTGACGTTTGTGAAACCGAATCAAAAGCAATATATTCTTCAGCTTTTTCCGGATTCCCGAATACGGCGGTTGAATGCGTAGGATGCTGTGAACGGTGAGCTGACGGATGACGGGCTGCAATTTGTGTAAGAACTCCCACACATGTTTTATCTGACATCATATCCAGTGCAAACTCATCATTAAATGCCCACGTGTGCGTAGGTATACAAAGAAGTCCTCCTTCCGATGTAAAATAATCTATAAGAACTTCAAGCAAGCCTTCGCCTCGGCCTTCAGTATCACCTACCGCGCGCAGTGAAGAATGTACCATAACTACGCTTTTTTTTGGTGCGTTTATTTGTTCAAGCTGTTTGTAAAGCTGAATTTTTGTATAGTACATGACTTCCTCCGGAAATTTCTCGACTTTTCAAAAAATCATTTTTTTATTATTTGTGCCGGTATAGCGCGATATATAGCATATGCTGCCACACATGAAAAGATATCTTTTATTATGAATCCTGCTGAAGCAGCTAAAAATGCTGCCATTAAGCCGGATTTACTTACATAGGCAAACCACAGAACGCCAAGCAGGTGACAAATTGCTATTCCTGCTATTCCGCAGCCTATTGCGGCTATCGGATTTTCATTTTCGGTGATTCCCATCCCGCAAAGAAAAGCGAGGATAATAAAACCTACGATAAAGCCTCCGGTGCCGCCTAAGAAGTGGTAAAATCCTCCGGAAAACCCGGTGAATACGGGAGCTCCGCAAATGCCAAGCATCACATATACGCATAAGGAACATAAACCGTCTTTTTTACCTAAAAAATAACCGCATAAGCATACCGCAAAAGTTTGAAGCGTCACGGGAACTCCGCCGGGCAAAGGTATGGCAATCTGAGAAAGAAGTGCAAGAAATGCTGTAAAAATTCCTATTTTTGCCATTCTTTTTATATTTGGAATATTTTTAGATTTGCTTTTATCAGTATTTGTCTGTGGCATTCTTTTTATTTTTCCTTTCGAGTCTCTTATCTGTAAATCTTTTTATTCCGTTATATATCATTGCAAATACGGGAACTGCTATGATCATTCCGAATACCCCTAAAAATCCTCCAAATAGAAGAAGAGAAAAAATGACCCAGAAAGCCGGAAGTCCCGTTGTTCCTCCGAGAATTTTCGGACCTATAACGTTTCCGTCAAGCTGCTGTATTGCAATTATCAGTATGATAAACCATATTGTTTTTGAAGGTTCTACAAGAAGTATTATTATTGCCGACGGAATTGCTCCTATAAACGGACCGAAAAACGGGATTACATTTGTCACTCCCACAATTACTGAAATTAATGCCGTATTAGGCATACGCAGTATTGTCATTGATATAAAACAGATTATGCCTATTATTATGGAATCGAGTATTTTTCCGCTTATAAAGCCGCCGAACGTTCTGTCTATCTCAGAGCAATATGATGTTACCTTTTCAACCTTATCATCGCTTAGCATAGCATGAAGAAATTTTTTGCAGCCTTTTTTTACTTTTCCACGGCCGGCAAGCACATATATTGAAATAAGAACTCCGATTAGAAAGTTCATTACTTCGGTTATAAGGCTTTGGAAAAATGTATATATCTGCGGGAAAAGACCGCTTATGATGTTGTAAGCGTTTTTCAATAGACTGTCTATTTCCATTGCATTTTCCGGAATTTCAAGAAAAGGAATATCAAGATTGTCTACATATGCAACGGCGGTATTGTAATATGTAGGAAGGCTGTCTTTTATATTTTTTAAGCTTGCTGCTATATCCGGTACCATGAGGAATACAAAACCTGAGATTACTCCAAGAAAAATTACATATGAAAAAACAATACTTAATATATTACATAGTTTTGTTAAATTTTTTTGCTTTTTGAAAAGAGGCGTCTGAGAAACGAATTTATCATCCTGTCGAGCGGCGACAGCAGATAGGATATAGCCACACCGTATATTACCGGGCTGAGCAGTGAAAATACAGATCGTATAATCTTAAAAATATTGTCGTGAAATATTATAGCAGAAGCAAAAAGTATAATTGCGGCCGCCGTTATGAATATATAAACACATATTGTAGTATATTTTTTATTCCACTCCGGTTTCACAGATACACCTCCTTTCATTTTTTGAGGTTAATCTACCGTATATTTTTTATTTTACTGCACATTATGATCCCGTTTGAGATATATTAAAAATATTAGATTTTTAAATTACTCAGCCGTTTATAACAGTCACACGTACGACGCTTTCAACAGCACTAATAGCTTCATATGCTTTATCTGAAAGTTTGTCGGAAATTTCGACAAGCGTGTATGCGTTGTCCTTTTTTGATCTGTTTACAAGATTTTCGACGTTTATTTTGTTTTCGGAAAGAACAGAGGTGATCTGAGCCAAAACATTAGGTATATTTTTATGGAATATACAGATTCTTGTTCCGCCGTTTACCGGAATAAATGCATCAGGATAATTTACGCTGTTGTGTATATTTCCGGATTCAAGAAAGCTCTTAAGTTCCTCAGACGCCATAACTGCACAGTTATCCTCTGATTCTGGAGTTGACGCGCCGAGATGAGGTATTGTGATTATTCCGGGTACGCCTACTGTTTCGGGTGTCGGGAAGTCTGTTACATAGCTTGCGACTTTTCCTGATGCGAGAGCAGCTTTTATATCTTCCGCATTTACAAGATCTGCTCTTGCAAGATTAATAATGCGGACGCCGTCTTTCATTTTTGCTATTGTATCCTTGTTTATCATTTCCTTAGTTTCGGGAGTTGAAGGAACGTGAATGGATATATAATCGCAGTTAGCGTATATATCGTCTCTTGCACTTGCTTTTTCTACCGCCTTTGAAAGATGCCATGCAGCGTCTACTGTTATATAAGGATCATGACCGTAAACTTTCATTCCCAAATGTGTGGCAGTATTTGCAAGCAGAGCACCTATTGCTCCGAGTCCTATTACTCCGAGAGATTTTCCGAAAAGTTCAGGGCCTACAAACGCGCTTTTGCCGGCTTCTACCTGCTTTGCAACATCGTCTCCCGTAAGTGATGAAGCCCAGTTTATACCATCGACTATTTTCCTTGAAGCAAGAAGCAATGCTGCAATTGCAAGTTCTTTAACAGCATTTGCATTTGCTCCGGGAGTGTTGAATACAACTATACCGTTTTCTGAGCATTTTTCGATCGGAATATTATTTACACCGGCTCCTGCACGCGCAATCGCTTTAAGAGAAGGATTCAGCTCCATATCGTGCATTGCCGCTGAACGCACAAGTATTCCGTCCGGATTTTCTACATCTGTTCCCACGTTATAGCGGTCGCGTTCAAGGGTGTCTGTTCCTACTTTTGCTATTTTATTTAGAAGTTTTATATTATACATTTTACAATATCTCCGTTTCATAATTTTAGTATTTTTTATGATAAGCAAAAAACGCCGCAGCTTATATCGGCGCGGCGTTTAAAGTCGTTATTTGTTTTCGGCTTCGAATTTCTTCATGAACTCGATAAGCTTCGTCACGCCTTCCTCAGGCATTGCGTTGTAAATTGAAGCTCTCATGCCGCCGACAGAACGATGCCCCTTTATATTTTGGAAGCCGTTTGCAGCTGCTTCTTTGCAGAACTTTTTGTCAAGATCTTCATTGCCGGTAACGAATGTAACATTCATAATAGAACGGTACTTCTTTTCTGCCGGAGCCTTATAAAGTGATGACGAATCTATATAATTATAAAGTGCTGCAGCTTTTCTTTCGTTTATCTTTTTCATCTCGGAAAGTCCGCCGAGATCAAGCAGCCATTTGTATACGAGTCCGGAAATATATATTGCATAGCAAGGAGGAGTATTGTACATCGATCCGTTTTCTACCTGTACTGCATAATCAAGCATTATGGGAGTTGTCGGACGCGCCTTCCCTACAAGATCCTCTCTTATGATAACGACTGTAAGACCTGCCGGTCCCATGTTTTTCTGTGCGCCGGCGTATATAAGTCCGAATTTTGTAACGTCAACCGGTTCTGAGAGGATACAAGAAGACATATCCGCAACGAGCACATGATCTCCTATATTTGGAACATCAGGATATCTTGTTCCGTAAATTGTATTATTGTAACAGATATGAACATAGTCTGTGTCCGGACGAATCATATCTGGAGTTATTTCCGGAATATAAGTAAAGTTTTTATCGGCTGAAGATGCGACAAGCTTTACGTCTCCATATTTCTGAGCCTCGACATATGCTTTTTTTGAAAATTGGCCCGAAACAATGTAATCTGCTTTTCCGCTGCCGTTCATCAAGTTGAGAGGAACAGCCGAAAACTGAGTTGATGCACCGCCCTGAAGAAACAGTACTTTATAATTGTCGGGTATGTTCATAAGTTTGCGGAGATCTTTTTCCGCTTCTTCAATGATGGCTTCGTAAAAAGACGATCGATGGCTCATCTCCATTACCGACATTCCCGAGCCGTTATAATCGGTCATTTCCGAAGCAGCCTTTTCCAAAACAGGAAGAGGAAGCATAGAAGGACCGGCAGAGAAATTGTAAATTCTGCCCATTTCATTACCTCCATAATATAAAATCATAATTTCTTGCCTATAAATATATTCGGCATAATATAAAATTATTATAGTATGTTTTATCAGCAAAGTCAAGGGAATTTATCAAAAAAAGAACAGTTTTGGCATAATCTGCAATTTATTATTTTATATTTATTTGTTTTATATTTATAATATAAAAATTTTAAAGTTCTTATCTGCCACTGTTAAATATTGTGGTAGATAAGAACTATAATTTTTTAATACTGCACATGTGGCAGATTTGAGATTTTTCGGAAATAAAAATAGTTTTTTCGGACAAAATAATTTATATTATTTAAAATTTAATGTCAGCTGTAAAAATTTCCGCTTCCGATACTGTCGACAAGCATTTTCATTTCTTTTTTTGATGAAAACGAATGAGTTCTGTTGACAATTTCCTGCTGCTGTTCTTTCGACATAGAAACAAATGCCTGCATAGCGTTTGTGTTTTGCGCAAGCGCCATTCCAAGGCCGAGCGGAAGCTCTACTATATTGTCACCGTTCATAAAATGCACTCCTTTCTTTTTCTATCGTATTCATATTGTTTGCAATCTGGCTTTTTTTGATATCTGAAAATTTACGGATATTCGGAGTATTTTTCTCATTACTGTGAAAAAAAAGACTTTTTTGCAAAAATACAAAAAAAATAAAAAAAGTATTGACAAAATCCTTTTTTTATGTATAATATATTTTGTTGTGAGTGCATCAGAGTCTGATCTTCACAAAATATATGCGGATGTGGCGGAACTGGCAGACGCGCACGTTTGAGGGGCGTGTGGTGTATTCCGTATGGGTTCAAGTCCCATCATCCGCACCAAACAGTACAAATCCGAACCCAATACCAATCGGTGAAGGGTTCGGATTTGTCATTTTTTATGACTATCCGAACTTTAATGCAAAACACAAAAATTAAATTTCGGAGGTTGATTTTTATGAAAACAGAACTTAATAACATCGGCGCTTGGGGCAGACTGCATTATGATTTTCTTTATCGCAATCAGAGGTCGGTTATCAATGCTATGCGGTTGAAAGGCACATTGCATGATTATCTTATGGGCATTGATAAAGACGCTGAGGATATGTTCAATCTTATTGTCAAGCAGACGGCTGAAATTGAGGGCGTAACCGAGCAACTCAAAGCTGCTGACCAAATGGAATGGATCCGCCGCATAAACAGTATCAGGAGTAGAGCAAGGGAATTTGTGCTGAAAGAGCTTATATACCAATAATACTCAAAAAGGCGAGGGACACTCATCTCTCGCCTTAATCATTTAATAATCAATATGCTCTCTCACAAATCTCTCAAACACCCAATCGGCGCCGTCGTAAAGAACCTCATACAAGGTTTGCCGTAATTCTTCTTTGGAAAGACTTTTAATATAAGCGACAACCTTTTTATCAAGTTCTTCTTGCCGCCGTTCTTCTTCCTCCTCATATTCAATAACTT
>CALWBE010000043.1 GCA_944375955.1 uncultured Clostridia bacterium
GAAAGACAATTGCTGCCCTCTCATATAGTTAGAGTTCAGAACGGAATTTTGGTAAATTGCCGTTGTATTTCAAAAATAACAAGCAGAGAAGTTATTCTTTTAAACGGCGAAAGAGTAAATTTAAGCCGTCAAAGAATTGCTTCTGTTAAGAGTGAATTTCAAAATTATTTGAGGAACATGTGAAGTTATGAGACAGATTTTTGAAATTTCTGTAAATATTGTAGATATGTTTATTGCAGTAAGCTTTATAACTTTATATCTTGGGTTTAAGTATAAAGGTAAAATAAACTATATTGCTTTTTTAATTATGTGGTGTATAGGAACTATAGAATTATCTATAATAAACCATATCACATTTTTTGAAAGTGTTGGTACGTATTTATATATTGCGTTATATTTTATTTATTCTATTATTTTTCTTAACGGAAACACTTTGTTGAAATTGTGGATGTCTATAATAACGCAGATTATTGCAACGATGGATGCTGTTGTTGTCAATGTAGTGATATGCTGTATATTGAATTATGATCCTAATAAAGTTATATCGGAATTCAACGCTATAAGAGTTGTGGCAATTGTAATATCAAAACTTGTTTTAATAGCCTCTTATGCTATAATATTGAGAAATAAATATAAAAATCCTATAAGAACAGCCCTTTGGTATAAGCTAATATTAGTGCCTTTTGTTTCTGTCGTTGCAATAACAACGCTTATGAAAGCTGTTTTAAAATATCCTGATATAAAAATATATGCTTTGTTAGGAATGCTGTGTATTGTAATTGCAAATATTACTACATATTATTTTTACACTGTTTTATGCAGGGAATACGAAAATAAGCTGAAAGTTAAACTCCTTGAACAGCAATATGAAAATGCAAAAAAGAATATGGAAGATGCCGACTCTTTTATAAGGCAGATGAGGACTGTTAAGCACGATATAAAAAATCATCTTCTGACAATAAACGGATATATAGAGACAGGCGATTTGGAAGAAGCAAAAAGATACATAAGCACCCTGACTGAAGTCCATATGCCAAAATTCCAAAGTTTTATAAAAACAGAAAACGCCGCATTTAATTCTATTGTGAATTCTAAAATAGCTTTGTGCAACGAGAAAAATATTGTCATTGAGATAAAGGCTATGGATGGTATATTGTCAAAATTTGATTCGGTAGATATCGGCGTGCTTTTTGGGAATCTGTTGGATAATGCAATAGAGGCTGCTGAAAATATAGTAAAAAAGAATATAAGCGTAAATATTCAGGAAATGGGTGAATATTTTTCTATCCTTGTATCTAACAGCATAGACAAATCTGTTTTAGTAAGCAATGAAACTCTTATAACTACAAAGTCAAACAAGGAGCTGCACGGAATAGGAATCAAAACAGTTAAGTCGTTGGTAAAAAAGTATGACGGCATGATAAGTTTTTTTGAAGAAAACGGAGAATTTTGCTGTCATATATTGATTGATAAAAACAAAATATAGAAAAAAGCCGCGAACAGCGGCATTTTTTGTTAAAATATGTCATTTATGACGCTATTTGCAGTTATTGTGCAAAAAATATTTACATTTACATTTTTTGTGATACAATATGCGCGTCAAATGAAAAGGAGAGAGTTAAATGGAAGCAATTGCTAACGCCCTCACAGATTATTGCCTTAGGAAAAAATTTATAACCGAAGACAAAAGGGAAATATACTGTTATGGGTTTAAGTTGATTTTTGCTGATGTTATCAATTTTTCTATTGTTTTAATCTTAGCGCTTTTATTTAAGCAGATATTTTCGGGAATTGCTTTTTTATTTACTCTTTGCTGTGTAAGAAAGCACAGCGGGGGTTTTCACGCTAAAACATTTTGGCTGTGCAGGATTTCGCTTATCATTACCTTTGTTTGTGTTTTGGCACTTTCAATGCTCGTTTCTGCATCGGAATTCGATATGCTGATTTCGGGTATAATAAATGTTTTTTCGGTGTTTTTTATCTCGGTTTTTTCGCCTGTAAGACATCCTAATAAGCCACTTACCGAAGAGCAGGCAAAACTGAATAAAAAAAGAGCGTTTATAGCATCGTTGCTTCTTGCGGCATTGTCAGCTGCTTTGATTTTTGCCGGAGTCGGCGAAGGTGTTACAATATCAATAACATTATTAGCCGTAGTAATCTTGATGATTATTGGGGCGATTGCAGTGAAAGGAGGAAAAAAGAATGTTTAATTGGATTTTGAATATTTTTGCAGGTGCTGCATACAGCACAGCAATTGAATCAGCAGGTCTTGCATCAATCAACGGCCTGTATCAGATGAAAGAGCCTGCAAATCTCCAGGAACTTGCAAGCAAAAAGAACTAAGTTTTATTTTGCTTACGAGTTTACGGTATTAAACGCCGTACATAACCGCCCTAAATGCAATTGACTTTTATAAAAGGAAGTTTTTATTGCAAATTAGAGTGGTTATTTTTTATGTAAAAATATGTAGTATAATATTTTTTGATACGGTAAAAAAGCACTGCAAATTAAGTAAATTTGCAGTGCTAAATTTTTTGACTGTCATAATCTATAAAGACCAAAGATGTAAAGATATTAAACCTCTATATATTCTTCACGGCTTGCGCCTACAGAGATATATTTGATATTGCATCCGACGGAATTTTTAATAAATTCAATATATTCTTTTGCCTGTTCCGGAAGATCTTCATATTTGCGGCATTTTGAAATATCGCATTTCCATCCCATTTTATATTCAATAACAGGTTTTGCTTCATTAAGACGCTTGCCAACAGGGAAATCATGCGTTATTTCACCGTTTATGTCATAAGCGGTACATACAGGGATCCTGTCGAGGTAAGAGAGCACATCGAGCTTTGTAAGAGCTATTTCATCAGCACCTTGCATGCGGCATCCGTATTTTGATGCTACAACATCAAAGCCGCCCACTCTTCTCGGTCTGCCGGTGGCCGCTCCGTATTCATTGCCTGCTTTTCTGAGATCTTCGGCTTCGGGACCAAACATTTCGGCGGTAAAAGGTCCTTCGCCCACACAGGTAGAATATGCTTTCATAATACCTATTGTACGGTCAAGCTTTCTGCCGGGTATTCCTGCGCCTATGGGAGCATAAGCCGCTATTGTAGAAGAGGATGATGTATATGGATATATGCCGAAATCTATATCGCGAAGCGCGCCGAGCTGCGCCTCAAAAATAATATTTTTCCCTGAGCTTGCAGCGTCGTCAAGATATTTGCCGGTATCACAGATATAAGGTATAAGAGGTTCTCCGTATTCTTTCAGCCATGCGAGTATATTGTCTGCGGATACAGCCTCTGCACCGTAACCGCCCACGATCATCATATTTTTCCACTCAACGATAGGGGTAACAAGATCTTTAAGAGCTTCCGGGAAAAGAAGATCCCCGGTGCGTATACTTTTTTTGGAGTATTTATCACTGTAAACCGGAGCAATACCTCTTTTAGTAGATCCGAACTTTTTATCAGCAAGCCGGTTTTCTTCAAGGCCGTCAAGTAAAACATGATATGGCATGCATATAGTAGCTTTATCGCTGATTTTAAGATTGTCCGGAGTTATGCTTACACCGGCATCACGTACTCTCTTTATCTCACCGGCAAGATGGCATATATCTATTGCCATACCGGTACCCAATATGTTTACTACATCTGGCCTTAAAATGCCCGATGGAAGAAGATTGAGCTTAAATTCACCTCTGTCATTTACAACTGTATGACCGGCATTGTTTCCGCCTTGATATCTTACTACTATCTGTGCATTTTCAGAAAGCAGATCTACCATGCGCCCCTTTCCTTCATCGCCCCAGTTGATTCCGACAATTGCTGTTAACATAGCTTTTCCTCCAAAACTGATAAATAATACAAAAGTTTTATTTCTAAAACAACACATATAATATTATATTCATTTTTTTATGATATTTCAATATTTTTTGCTTAAAAAAACATAGTTTTACATAGTTTTACATTGTTGTAACAAATTGAACAAAATATTTTTAGTTACTTTACGAATATAATATATACAATAATTTTTTCTTTTTATAGGGATGCAGTAAATTTATGATACTGCTTTATAAAAATTTCCATGTTATATTTTTTTAAAATTGAGGTGCCGTACTTGATTTATATATAGAAATGTGTTATAATAAACACAATATATTTTTCATTTCAGCTAATAAAAGAAAGTTAGCATTATAAAAATTGCATGAAATGAAAATTCTTTTGTTTGGGGTTGAAGATATGGCAGGTTGGAATGTTGCCGCTTCAAACCGCAGTGCTCGTTTTATTCTCGGGAAAACCGTTACTGTAGACATTGTCAGCACATTTCGGAAGTATATACCAAACCGCGGAAATTGTTTTGTAAATTGCGGAACTGTACGTGCACAGCAGGCAAGTGATACTTTACTTGAAAAAAAGCCTGCTTTTGTAGTCGGTACATCAGGAGCGGTTTCGGATTTTACCGGGGAAGTAATAGCAATAGTAAAAACGCCGGATAAAAAAGAATACTGGATAATTTCAAAAAGGAATACAGAATTTTATGAACCTGATTTAAGATTTCTTGTTTCAGATTATATCGACGGCAAGTACAGCAAAGACGAGTTGACATTCGTTTGTTTTAACGAGAAAAGCTGCGGAGCGGTTTTATTTACGCAGATAGATGGTAAGCGGTACTATATACTTATTAAGAATATGTCCGGACATGTAGGATTTCCGAAGGGACATGTCGAATTCGGAGAAGATGAACATATGACCGCTTTGCGTGAGATTTATGAAGAAACCGGAGTTCATGCAAAACTTATATCCGGATTTCGAGAAACGTATAACTATTTGATAAACGGGTATGTGCGAAAGGAGGCTGTTTATTTTACAGCGCCGTTTAAACCGAATGATATCAGAATGAATATAATGGAGATATCGGAATATAAGCTTGTGACGTATGAAGAAGCTGTAAAGATACTTAATTATCCGCACGACCGCAGTATTTTAAGAAAAGCAAATGATTTTATTTCCGGTTATCTTGCAGCTAAAGAAGAAAATAACGAAAAAATTTAAATTATAATAAAGAATATGGAGCGTCGTAAAAATTTTTACGACGCTCCATATTTTTAGTTGTTTTGGCTTTTATTTTGTTCCATAGCTTTTTTTAAGGCAAGAGCAAGCGGACTTTCGGTTTTTGGAACATTTTTTTCTTGATTTTGCATGAAATTGCGAACAAACTGTTTAGATGCGCTGGCGCCTGCATCATCTTTTGCTTTGAAAAACACTTCGGCTTTTTGCTTGAATCCACACTTGCATACTAATATTTTTGAATCGCCGTGCCCTCTCATTTCAAGAGCTTTATGACAATTCGGACAGCGAGCACCGGTTTTTACGGAAAGACTTTCACGGTAGCCGCATTCGCGGTCCTGACATATCAGCATTTCTCCGCGCTTTCCGGTAACTTTTAACAGCATTTTACCGCACTGCGGACATGGAGTCCGTGTCATATTGTCATGTTTATATGTTGCCTGACTTGATTTTACGGTTTTCACGAGTTCAGACGCATATAAACGTATTCCGGAAAGAAAATTTTCCTTTTTCATTTGTCCTTTTGCGATTTTTTCAAGTTCCATTTCCCATTTTGCGGTCAGAAGAGGCTCTTTAAGTTCCGAAGGAACAATGTCTATAAGCTGCATGCCTTTTGATGTCGGATATATGACGTTGTCTTTTTTCTCGATATAAAATGCCGAATACAGTTTTTCAATTATATCAGCCCGGGTTGCCGGAGTACCAAGACCACCTCCTATGTATTCCTTCATTTTGCGGTCCTTTATGAATTTTGAAGGATTTTCCATAGCTGACAGCAAAGAAGCTTCGGTATAACGTGAAGGAGGGGAGGTTTTCATCGGCTTTATTTCATATCCGATACATTTTATTTTGGTGCCTTTCGCAAGTGGAGGAAGTGAAGATCCGCTTTCTGCCTCGTCTTTCTCTTCTTCATCGTCGCTGTCGGTTATTCCTAATTTTTTCCAGCCGCTGTCAATTATTTCTTTTCCTGAGACAAAAAAGCTTTCTCCGGCACATTCGAGTTCGGCTTTAATCTGCTTGTATATAAAATCGGGATAAAAACAGGAAAAAAATCTGCTTACAACAAGCACGTATATTTTCTTTTCCTCATTTGACATGGCATATACATCAGGTGTTTCTTCGGTAGGTATTATAGCATGATGGTCTGATACCTTTGAGGCGTTTACGCAAAGTTTGTTTATGCTTTTTCGGCTTCTTATAATATCTTTTCCAGTTTCAGATAAAGTACCTATTGATGCCGCTTTCACTCTGTCATAAAGAGTCGGTACTATGTCGTCAGTGATATATCTTGAATCGGTTCTCGGATAAGTGAGTGCCTTATGATTTTCGTACAGCCTCTGCATAACAGACAGAGTTTCTTTAGGAGACATTTTGAATAATTTATTTGCGTCCCGTTGAAGTTCTGTAAGATCATACAGCATAGGGGCGGGTATTTTTTTCTGAGTTGCTTTTACATCTTTTACTGTAAAATCTTTGCCGCTTATTTTTTGAGCTAATTTTTCTGCGGTTATTCTATCTTGTATAGCTGAAACGCCGTCAGAATTTCTGTATATTGCCCTGAATGATCCAAAATTTGCATGCAGGTTAAAATAGTCTTTAGGACGGAAATTTTTAATCTCATTTTCTCGCTCGGCTATGATAGCAAGCGTAGGAGTCTGAACTCTCCCGGCTGATAGCTGAGCATTATGACGGCATGTAAGTGCGCGTGTCACATTTAAACCTACAAGCCAGTCAGCCTCGGCGCGGGCTTTTGCCGCATTGCAAAGAGGGATGTATTCACTGCCGTCATGAAGAGATGCGAACCCTTCCCGGATGGCTTTGTCAGTTTGTGAAGAGATCCAAAGACGGCGGATCGGTTTTTTGCATCCTGCCTTTTCGATTATCCAGCGGGCAACAAGCTCGCCTTCACGACCTGCATCAGTGGCTATTATTATATCGGAAACAGAGTTTGAAAGTAAAAGCTGTTTTACAGATGAAAATTGTTTTGAGGTTTCTTTTATTACTTCCAGCTTCATTTTTTCAGGAAGCATAGGAAGTGTTTCGAAAGACCATTTTTTATATTCCTCACCGTATTTTTCAGGTTCGGCAAGTGAAACGAGATGCCCGAGAGCCCACGTAACTATATATTTGTCTCCTTCAATAAAGCCGGTCGAATTTTTGCGTGCTCCAATCACACGCGCTATTTCACGGGCTACAGAAGGTTTTTCAGCAAGGACAAGGGTTTTTGGCAAGGTAGCACACTCCTTTTATCATTATATAATGCTGTGGTATTTAAAAGGGAAAAATTACTTGATCAAGGTAATCGAATGAGTGACAGTTCGGCTTTCACCAGCAGAAAGCTGTATTATACCGGCCTTTTCAGTAATATCATAATCTGAGTCTATCATATCAGGAAATCCGCACCAAGGTTCGATGCATATATACGGAGCCTTAATGTCGTTTTTTGTCCATAAAAGAAGATGAGAAAATCCAGGGAACTCTACCTGAATAATACGTGTCCCATCATCGGCGCACAGCATCAACTTTTCAGAATTGAACTTTGAGAAAGCGAGAGCGTCTACCTTAAAATAATCATATGAAAGCTGCAGTTTTTCTGAATTTTTAATAATTCTTTGAGTTTCATAGTCAAGTAAATTCCCTTTTACAATATGAGAGTCAAGAGTTTCCTTTTTGTCAAAGATAATGGAGTATTTGTTTATTCCTTCGGGGCATAAAAAAGCTTCATGCGATCCGACTGAAAAAAACATTTTATTGTTTCCGGTATTTTTTACGTCAAATTCTACGTTTAAGCTATCGTCGCAAAGGGAGTAAGAAACTCGAAATTCAAATTTAAAAGGATAAACTTTCAATGTTTCAGCATTGTCAGTCATTAGAAAAACTATAGAATTTTCGTTTATTGACTCGACTGAGAACTCTGAATTTCTGGCAAATCCGTGTTTAGGAAGCGTATATTTTTTTCCTTCATATAAATATATATCATCTTTTAATCCACCACATATAGGAAACAAGATTGGGGAGGAGAAGTCCCAGATATTTTTATCGCGGAAAAGGAACTCTTTTCCGTCAGAATTTTTCAGGCTAATAAGTTCTGCGCCGGCAGAAGAACATACCGCAGTAATATTTCCGTTAGATATTGTGAATGTACTTGACATTAGATACTCCTTATAAAAAATGTTAAAGTTTAAGTACAGAATTTTTTCCATGTACCTTTATAAAATCTTGTGACAAAGAAAGAAAGTCTGAAGATCCAGTCTATAATCATACCGATCCATACACCTATGGCGCCCAACTCAAGAGTAATGTGAAGTATATAGCTCAATCCCAGCCTGCACAAAAGCATTGAAGTAATAGATATAATCATTGTAAATTTTACATCGTTTGCGGCACGCAAAAAATTAGGAACAGTAAAAGACAGCGGCCAAATAAGAGCACCAATACCGTTGTGAATGAAAACAAGAGTTTTGGCAAGGGAAGCGGTTTCGGGGTCAAGATTATACCAGCTTAGAATAGGATTTATAAATATTATTGTTGAAAGATAAAAAAGAGCACCAAAACCGTATTCTATCAGCAGCAGCTTTTTTGAGTAATATTTTACTCCTTCGAAATCCGAAGCGCCGATGCACTGTCCTATAATAGTGATTACAGCGAGATTCATAGAAGTTCCAAAAATACACCCAAAAGAATCGAGATTATTCGCTACTGCATTTGCCGTAGTTTGAACAAGACCATAATTTGCGATTATACTTACTACAAGAAGTCTTCCTAATTGAAAAACGCCGTTTTCCATACCGCTCGGTATGCCTATTCTGAGAATACGTGATATAAGTTTAAAGTCTATGGTAAAACGTTCTAACAACTTTATGCGTACCGGACTTTTTTTATTCGATATCCATAAAAGCATTAGCATCATGGCGATAAATCTGCCGACGGTCGTTGCGATAGCAGCTCCGGCAACTCCCATTTTCAAAATATATATAGTTAATGAGTTTCCTATTATATTAACAATATTGCATACAAGTGACGAGTACATACAATAATTTGATTTTCCAAACGAACGGAATAATGCGCCGCAGCAATTTTCTACAGCGATAAACGGATAAGAAAAAGCAGTTATAAAGAAATATGTAACTGCAGCCTGTTTTGTTGCCTGATCAAGTTTAGGGAAGCAAAGAGAGATGATTTGATTGTTAAAAATCACACAGACCGCTGCGAATATAGCCGAAATAAAAAAGCCTGCAAAAATTAGCTGCTTTGCACTTTTATAAGCGGTGTCTGTTTTTGAAGCGCC
Source organism: uncultured Clostridia bacterium (assembly GCA_944375955.1). Taxonomy (GTDB): domain Bacteria; phylum Bacillota; class Clostridia; order Oscillospirales; family CAG-382; genus UMGS1052. The sequence goes on from CALWBE010000043.1 coordinate 9,367, forward strand.
CAGAAGCTGAGCAGTAACTACAGCGCCGCCGGTAGCAAGAGCAGCAAAAATATTTATTATAAGAACGCATATCTGATCGACAAGTGAAACGCCGGAAACGCAAGATTCGTCCAGAGAAGATATCATAAGAGTATCTATTATTCCGACGGAATTTGCGAGGAACGTACTTATAACTAATGGGACTATAAGTTTTGTAAGATATTTATTTGAAAATTGAGTTTTAATATTGTTCATGTTAATAAAAAAATTATTGTGTAGTATAAAAGTCAAGACCGCACAAAAGGTACAGCCTTGACTTAGCAAAATCACTTATTATAATTATCTGTATGCCAGAATCCGTATGTCTGGAAGACTCCTCCGGGAGCTCCTGCCCATAAGGCGGCATTTATAAGAACTTTTTTAACGTTTTCATCATAGTATGTAGGAAAAGTTTCATGTCCGGGACGGAAATAGAAAATTCTGCCATTGCCGCGTTCGAAGCAGCAGCCGCTGCGGAAAAGTTCACCGCCGGAGAACCAACTGGCAAAAACGACTTCATCAGGGGCAGGGATATCGAAATGTTCACCGTATGTCTCTTCGTGTGGGAGCTCAAAATATTCGCCTAGACCGGCAACAATAGGATGGGAGGGCTTGACGACCCAAACTCGTTCAAGATCCCCAGTCTCACGCCATTTGAGGTTGCATCCGGTACCCATAAGCTTTTTGAAGATTTTTGAAAAATGACCGGAATGAAGAACAACAAGTCCCATGCCTTTAAGAACTCTCTGATAAACCTTTTCAACTATTGCGTCATCAACTTTATCATGAATTATATGACCCCACCAAAAAAGCACATCGGTGTTGTTAAGGACATCATCTGTAAGTCCGTGCGAGGGCATATCCTGGAGCGCTATTTTGGTTTCAAATCTGCCGTCAGCATCAAGACACTCTTTTATAGCTCCGTGCATACCGTTCGGATAAACAGCTTTTACGTTTTCTTCTTTATCATGCAGGTTTTCGTTAAAGATTGTAACTTTTATTTTACTCATAATTAACTTTCCTTTCATACGCATATTATTATCCACATTATACATTTCTTTGTAAAAAAAGTCAATAGTAACGGTTCTTTTTATAATGAAGTATTTAAAAATATGAATATAAAGTAAAATCTCAAAAGTAAAAGCCGTGGCTGGTATTGCAATGTTTGTAATAATATGATAAAATAAAGCAAAAAGTGCATATTGTTTTATATATTTTGTCAGGCGCTTTTTGAAAGGTATGGTAAATAATATGGCAAGAAAAAATTTGCATAAAGATTATCCCTTAAACGAAGTGAGACCGCTTTCTGATTTTAAGCAGATGCTTGACGATAATGCAAAGCTTTTCGGCAATAAGCCGGCTTTTAAATTTAAGGAAAATGGCGAAATCAAAGAGGTATCATATAAGGCTTTTAAGGTTGAGACAGATTCTCTCGGGACTGCTCTTTGCTCTAATGGCATTGCAAGATGTCATATTGCCATTGTGAGCGAAAATAGGTATGAATGGATAGTTGTGTATTTAACTGTGCTTAAAAGCGAAGGTGTATTTGTTCCAGTCGACAAAGAGCTGCCGGCAAATGAGATTGCTAATATTCTCTCAAACTCCGATACCGAGGTAGTATTTTTTTCAAAAAAATATGAAGAAAAGTTACGCTCTGTGACAGGAGTTTTGCCAAACGTTAAAAAATATATTGCGATTGATGAAGGCGGAGATTTTTCAGGAGACGGAATATTGTCATATAAAGATATGATGAAACAAGGATATAAGTCGCTTATGAACGGCGACACAGCCTTTACTGAAATGAAACCTGAACAGGAAAAATTGAAAATGCTTGTTTATACGTCAGGTACTACAGGAACGGCAAAGGGGGTAATGCTCTCGCTGCACAATCTAGTATCATGCGTTTATTATGGACTGCAGGTATCTACCGTTTATGATATATCGCTTTCAGTGCTTCCGTATCATCACACATACGAATCCGTATGCAGTATTTTAGTTGGACTTCATTTCGGCTCCACGATATGTATAAATGAAAGCATACGTGCTGTTAGTCAAAATTTAAAGCTGTATAAGCCTCAGATAGTAATGCTTGTGCCGCTTTTTGTAGAGTCTATATATAAAAAAATATGGAGCGAGATAGAGTCAAAAGGAAAGACAGCGGCTTTTAAAAAGCTTATGGCTTTCAGCAATAAGATGCTTGATTTAGGCATTGATATGCGAAAGACTTTATTTAAGACGATAAGGGACGTGTTTGGCGGGAATATGATAAAAATAGTCTGCGGCGGCGCGCCTATACGTCAGGAATTGGGCGATTTTTTTGAGACTATAGGGATTACTTTGATAAATGGCTATGGTATAACGGAATGTTCTCCGCTTGTATCGGTAAATAGAGACTATTTTTATGATTTTTCATCTGTCGGAGTTAAGCTTCCATGCGTCGATATACGTATAGATGAACCGAATGAGGACTATGAGGGAGAAATCTGTGTAAAAGGTGATACAGTAATGCTGGGTTATTATAAGATGCCGGAGGTTACCGCAGAGGTGCTTGACGCTGACGGCTGGTTTCATACCGGGGATTATGGCAAATTTGACGATATGAAACGCTTGTACATAACAGGAAGGAAAAAGAACATAATAGTGCTTAAAAACGGAAAGAATGTTTATCCGGAAGAGATAGAGGATTATATTTCAGGCTTACCGCTTGTAGGAGAGGTAATTGTTTCTGCGGCAAAAAATGAAAATAACGAAGAAATCGGACTTTGTGCGGAGATATATCCGGATGAGAAGCAGACAGAAGGAATGAGTCAGGATGAGATATTCGACAAATTGAAGAATGAGATCTCATCGCTTAATGACCGGCTTCCCCAGTATAAGAGTGTTCATAATATAGTTATCAGAAAAGAAGCATTTGAAAAAACAACTTCGGGAAAAATAAAAAGAAAATACAGCAGTAAATAAAAGAAATAGATGAAAAAACCGTTTTGACGATAATTTGTCAGAACGGTTTTTGTTATATATTTTGGTTAAATTATCGTAAAACGCTCAAAATACCTTCATATGTCCGTCACATAACAAGGATAGTATATAATCAAAGGAAAATAAAGGGGGAGGACGGATATGGGCAGCAGAATGGCTGAATTGAGGAACACGAAAAAAAAAGGGGAAGATATTGCGTTTTGCCATAATCGTATATCGAAATATATAAATAAAAACGAATACAGCGATCTTCGAAAAAAACTTTGCGGAGCCATAGAAGAGGGAGCCGAGCGATATAAAATAAAAGATATTGTATTAAGGGGCAGTGCAAAAAAAGACCTTGGCAGAAGCAGCGTGCTGAATGAAAAGTATATTGTACGTTTTTCTGACAGTGATAAAAATAAAGCATTTCTCATAAAAGAAAGTGCAATGGGGAATAAAATAAAAGAAGTTATAGAGCATATATCTTACGAAACTGCTATGCGTATAGTTGAAAACAGTACAAAGTGGCTGTGTTCTTCTACTTCTCCGCTTATACGTGAGCTGGGAGTTAAGATGACTACGGAGAGATTGCGTCCGGATGCTGTTATCAGCTATGACCGTGAAAGCTTTAAAATAGATAACCGAATAAATGTTACAGCCGATAGCTGCATAACATTGTGTGAATATGATGCCGGAAATTTTGAGCTTTGTTCGGATTGCGCGGAAAAAGATCCTGTGGATGGCAGCATATGTCTTCTTCAGATAAATTACGAGCGTATAATACCGGAATATCTGGCGTGGCTTATAGGTATAAAATCACGTTAATATAAATCAAAGCAATATTGTGCTTAAAATCCAGCTGTGGGGGAATTGACACTGTTAAGTCGGATCCTGTTGGCGGCAATATCGAGAATGATTTCTGCCGCCTCCTGCAGTGACCAAAAAATTAATATTCCCGGATACGGGAATTTTTTGTATTCAGGTAAAAAATATAGAAAAAACGCACACAAAAAATAACATTTGCGTGCGTTTTTTAAATGAAAAGAAATAATTATATTTTAGCAGAAACGAAAATTATATAGTATAAAGCTGGTAATATATACCGTGTTTTTCAATTAGTTGCGAGTGAGAGCCTTCTTCTTCTATTCCGTTTTCGGTGATTACAAGAATTTTGTCTGCATTTTTTATAGTTGTCAGCCTGTGTGCAATAGTGAGAACCGTTCTGCCTTTAGAAAGCTCCTCAAGAGACTTTTGAATTAGCTTTTCACTTTCATTATCAAGAGATGAAGTGGCTTCGTCGAGTATAAGGATAGGAGGATCTTTAAGAAAAACCCTTGCTATAGAAAGCCTTTGTTTCTGACCGCCTGAAAGTTTAACGCCGCGTTCGCCGATATATGTATCATATCCGTTGGGAAGCGCAGTAATAAAATCATGAGCCCCAGCGCGTTTTGCTGCTGCTTCTATATCAGAGAAATCGGCTCCCGGACGTCCGTACTCTATGTTTTCTCTTACAGTGCCGGAAAACATATAAACATCTTGCTGCACCATACCGATATTTCGTCTGAGTGAGTGCAATTTGAATTTTCGGATATCTGTACCGTCTATATATATTGAACCTTGGTCTACATCATAAAAGCGCGGAATCAAATTGCATATCGTTGTTTTTCCGGTACCGGATGCTCCAACCAAAGCTACACTTTCTCCCGGAGATATATGCAGGTTTATTTTGCTTAGCACATCCTGCTCAGTGCCTGGATATTTAAAGGAGACGTTTTTAAACAGGATTTCACCTTTTACATTTTTCAATTCTACCGCATCATTTCTGTCAGTGATGTCGGGTTTTGTATCCATTATTTCTATGAAACGTTCAAGACCGGTTATTCCGTTTTGAAACTGTTCCGTAAAGTTTAAAATAGTTCTTATAGAAGTAGTAAGAGTTGCAATATAGAGGATATAGGCGGCAAAGTCATCAACGCCTATCCTGCCGATTTTAAGAAAAATAGAACCAGCTATTATGACAGAAATGTACATAACGCCTTCAAAAAATTTCGTGGTTGCCTGAAATCCTGCCATATAATGATAGGAGATTTTTTTAACCTTAAAAAATATTTTGTTTCCGCGGTTGAATTTTTCTTTCTCAAGCTCTTCATTTGCAAATGATTTTACTACTCGAATACCTAAGAGAGAATCTTCTACCTGAGCATTTAATTCACCGGTCTGAGTTCTGCGGTCTTTAAAAGAATCACGCATTTTTTTCCTAAAACTTAAGCTTGCGAAAAGCATTATGGGAAGAATTGCAAAAAGTATAAGCGTAAGTGGTATATCAATTGTCATAAGATATATAAACGCAATGATTATCTTTAAGCCGGTTATTATTATTTCTTCAGGACAGTGATGAGCGAATTCAGTTATGTCAAACAGATCGCTTGTTATACGAGACATAATTTGGCCGACTTTAGTTTCGGAAAAATATGAATAGGACAGTGTTTCTAAGTGAGCAAAAAGATCGCTCCTCATGTCGGTTTCCATCATTGTTCCCATTACATGGCCTCTGCCGTTCATGTAATATGTCGCTGCTGTATCAATAAGACGCAAAAGTATATAAAGAGCGCCGGTTTTAGCTATCAGAGAAAATGTTAGCGCAGCGGGATTTTGTGAAGCTATACCCGTTATATTTTTTACAATTATAGGGAAAATCAGCTCACAAGCTGTTGTCAGAGCGGCACAAAACAGATCGAATATTAAAATCCCCTTATATTTTGCATAATATGGTAGAAATATTTTTAAAAGATATGAAGTTTTATATCTTTTTTGAGCTTGTCTTTTGATTTTTAAAATAACTGAACACCCTTTTCCTTATTTTTGCATACAAAACATTCTACCATAATTCGGACTGTTTGTCTACATAAATATGAATAAATATGAAAAAAGAAAGCTTTGAGATTTCAAAGCCTTCTCATATACAGCATACAGCAAAACAATATATCAGATTTCTCCGGTACCGAAGGAATCAGCATATTTTGCAAGAATTTCTGCGCAGTTTTCCACTCCGACAGAGTCAGTATTTATTGAAAGATGATAATTTTTCATTTCGCCCCAGCGTTCGCCTGTATAATAATTGTAATAAGCAGAGCGCTTTTTATCCGTCTTTTCTATAGTTTCTTTTGCTTTCTTTTCCTCAAGATTATAATATTTTATAACACGGGCTATTCTGTGCTCGATATCCGAGTATAAAAAGAAATGAATAACATTTTTGTTTTCACGCAAAACATAATCAGCACATCTTCCGACAATGACACAGGGTCCTTGTGACGCTACTTTTTTTATTATGTCTGACTGAATCAAAAAAACTTTATCACTTAAAGGCAAGCCATACATGCCGCCCGTGCTTGTTCCGAACATGGAAAGCGAATAAAGAAGACTGTAAGTGGTATTTTTTTCGGCATTTTCAAAAAGACTTTCTGAAAATCCGCTTTCTTTTGCAGCCATAGAAATAAGCTCATTATCGTAGAAAGGTATTTTGAGCTTTTCGGCAAGTTTTCTTCCCACAAATCTTCCGCCGCTGCCGTATTGACGGCTTATTGTTATAACAGAACCGGACATGAAATTTCCTCCCTCAGATATTTTTTTATAAAAACAAATTTTAAACAATTGATTTACAGTAAAATATGATCGCATATAAATAATATAGTTAGATCATGCGAGCAAGTTTCACACATATAAACTTCATTACAATATTATTATACCATAAATACATATAAATTGCAATATATCATATAAAAATTTATAAGAGCCGTACAAAGGTTTTCACAGTTTTGACAAAATTCGATAAATAATATATAATAATATAAATGTATAATAAAATAGATAATTGAGATTTTTCAGCACATTTTATTAACAAATGTGTTTTTTTCTGGCGATTTATAAATTATTATATTTTGATTTTTAATACAGGAAAACAGATCAAGGAGAAAACATGGCAAAAAGCAGCAATATTCAGTGTGATCAGGAAACAGGTGATATGCCGAATCATCTTTTTAAAAACGCAGAGTTCAGCAAGGAAATGAAAAAGACACATACTATACTTGCGCCGGAGATTTTTCCTATACATATGGAACTTATAAAGCAGGTGTTTGCTGCGTATGGGTATAACATAGAGATATTAAAATGCACCGGCAAGAAGGTAATTGATACTGGTCTTAAATATTTGCACAACGATATGTGTTATCCTGCCATATGCGCCAGCGGGCAGCAGCTTTATGCTTTGACGAGCGGTATGTATGATCCTAAGCAATGTGCGCTGATACAATTTCAGACAGGCGGGGGATGCCGTGCTTCAAATTATATATGGCTGCTTAGAAAGGCTTTGCACAATATGGGTATGGACTATGTTCCGGTAATATCCTTGAGCTTTAGCAACGTAGAAAAATCAAGCGGATTTGTCATTACTCCGATGATGATAGTCAAAGGCATGATAAGTGTGATTTACGGAGATATGCTCATGCTTTTGAGAAATCAGATACGTCCGTATGAAGCTAACAAAGGAGAGACAGAAGCTTTAGTAGATAAATGGATTTCTGTTCTTGCCTCACAATTGGGACAGGGAAAAGGGCTCACACCTGTTTCTGTAAAGAAAAATCTTCGTGCGATAGCTGAAGATTTTAGAAAAATAAAAAGATCCGGTGTGAAAAAAACAAAAGTGGGTATAGTAGGCGAAATATATGTAAAGTATTCTCCGTTTGGGAATAACGGACTTGAGGCTTTTCTTGATTCACAGGACTGTGAATATATGGTTCCCGGGGTACTGGGATTTTTCCAGTTTATGTTTGATAACAGCATAACTGACTATAAACTTTACGGAGGACGAAAAGCAGATCTTATAAAAGCAAAAATAGGACTGAATGTCATAGGTTATTTTGAAAAAATGATGAGAAACATATTACTTGATTATCCCGAATTTACTGCACCGGCGCTCTTTTCACGCATAATGGAACTTGGAGAAAAAGTTATAGGAAAAGGCGTAAGGATGGGAGAAGGCTGGCTGCTTCCAGCAGAAATAGCAGAGTTGATAGAAAACGGATATAACAACGTTATATGCGCGCAGCCTTTTGGCTGTCTGCCTAATCATATAGTTGGTAAGGGTGTTATCAGAGTTTTGAGAGAACTTTATCCTAATGCAAATATTTGTCCGGTTGATTATGATTCAGGAGCTTCAAAGGTGAATCAGGAGAACAGAATAAAACTTATGCTTGCAGTTGCAAAGGAGAATGAAATATGAAGAGATTAGGATTAGATCTTGGTTCGACAACTGTAAAATGCGTAGTTTTAGACGAGGAAGGAAATATAGTTTTCTCAAAATATGAGCGCCATATGTCGCGGATATCATCTGTTTGCTCCGATCTATTATCGCAGGTAGCAGATGCTTTTCCTGATGAGAAAATGCTTACGGCAATATCAGGATCTGCCGGTATGGGAATTGCCGGAGATATGCATTTGCCGTTTGTACAGGAGGTATATGCTACCCGAACAGCGGTGCTGAAAAATTATCCTGATACCGATGTTGTAATAGAACTTGGCGGAGAGGATGCGAAAATACTTTTCCTAAAAGGAGCGCTTGAGGTTCGCATGAACGGAAGCTGTGCTGGGGGCACAGGCGCGTTCATAGATCAAATGGCAGCGCTGTTGGATGTCAGTTCTTCCGAACTTGACTTACTTGCTGAAAAGCATGACAAGATATATACTATAGCTTCGCGCTGCGGTGTTTTCGCGAAATCAGACATACAGCCGCTTATAAATCAAGGCGCTGGTAAAGAAAATATTGCTGCGAGTATTTTTTATGCAGTAGTAAATCAAACCATAGCAGGACTTGCGCAGGGGCGCGAGATAGAGGGAAACATACTTTATCTTGGCGGACCTCTGACATTTTTCAAAGAACTGCGGAAAGCTTTTGACGAAGAGCTGTGTGCGAAAGGAATATGTCCGGAAAATTCTCTTTATTATGTCGCATTGGGAGCGGCTTATTCTAAAGAATCCGGCGAATTGCTGCCGGCTACGCTGCGCGACGATATATTAAATTATTCTTCAAGCAGTAAATACAATAGCTGTGCGCCTCTTTTTTCTTCAGAAGAAGAATACAAGGAATTTGTGGATTCTCACAAGCATGATTCAGATGTTATTAAAGAAATAAAAGTGCCATCAGGCAATATGTATCTTGGAATCGATGCAGGTTCTACCACAGTAAAAGCATTGCTTTGCGATGAAGATGGCAATATATTTCGCACTGAATACAGACGTAACAGCGGAAATCCGGTTCCTCTGATAAAAGAATATCTTGAAAGTTTGTACAATGATTATCCGGACATAAGAATAGTATCATCTGCAGTTACCGGATACGGAGAGGATATAATAAAGAATGCCTTTCATGTTGACTTCGGGATAGTTGAAACAGTTGCTCACTATACTGCGGCTGAGAGATTCTGCCCGGATGTCGATTTTATAGTCGATATCGGAGGACAGGATATAAAATGCTTTAAAATCAGAAATGGTGCTATAGACAGTCTGTTTTTAAACGAGGCATGCTCATCTGGATGCGGTTCTTTTTTGCAGACTTTTGCTTCGATCCTCGGGTATTCGCTTGAGGAATTTGCCGGACTTGCCTTATATGCCGATGCTCCGGTAGATCTCGGATCTCGTTGTACGGTATTTATGAATAGTTCGGTAAAACAGGCTCAGAAAGACGGGGCATCTATTGAGAATATTTCGGCAGGACTTTCCATAAGCGTTGTAAAAAATGCGCTGTATAAAGTTATCAGATGCGCTAACCCCGAAAGTTTAGGAGAAAAAATAGTTGTACAGGGAGGCACGTTTTTAAATGATGCCGTGCTTCGCGCTTTTGAGACTGAAATTGGGAAAAAAGTCATAAGACCGTCAGTTGCTGGTCTTATGGGAGCATATGGTGCTGCACTCTATGCAAAAGCACATTCTGGAACAGCCAGGTTAAGCAAGCTGTTAAGCGCTTCGGAGCTTAAAAATTTCACGCATACTGTAAAAGCGATCACTTGCGGAGGATGCAGCAATCACTGCAAGCTTACCGTAAATACATTTTCTGACGGAAGCTCATACATAGCTGGAAACAGATGTGAAAAACCTATAAAATCAGGCAATAACAAAAAGAGTTATGATCTTTGTGCTTTCAAAAATGAAATGCTAAAGAAATACAGAGGTAATTCAATAGACCGAGATAAAGTTACTGTTGGAATACCCATGGGACTTAATATTTACGAGCTGCTTCCATTTTGGCATACTCTTTTTAAAGAGCTCGGGTTCAATGTTATAGTATCTCCGGAGTCGAATCATAAGCTGTACCGCAGCGGACAGCATACTATACCGTCTGATACTGCATGTTATCCGGCAAAGCTAATGCACGGACACATAGAATCTTTGATACAGCAAAATGTCGATATTATATTTTATCCATGCATGACATACAATTTTGATGAAAAATTAGGGGATAACCATTATAACTGTCCTGTTGTTGCATATTATCCTAAGGTTATCGGAGCAAACGTAAAATCTCTTGAAAAATTAAAATTCATTGACGGTTTTATAGGGATACATGACCGCAAAGAGTTCCCGGCTCACTTTGTGAAAATGATGAAAAAATACGGCTGTAATTTGAATTTGCATTCTGTAAAAATGGCAGCTGAAAAGGCGTATGAAGAATATTACAGATATATGGCATGCATAAGAAACATGGCAGATGAATATTTGAGAATTGCTAAAAAAGAAAATTTGCCAGTGATTGTTTTGTGTGGCAGACCATACCATATGGATCCGGAAGTCAATCATGGTATACCTGGACTGCTGTGCAGTCTCGGCGCCGTTGTTGTAACCGAAGATTCCGTAAGCGGTAAAACTAAAAAATTCAGGACAAGTGTACTTAATCAGTGGACGTATCATTCACGTCTTTATGCCGCTGCAAAATTTGTTGCTGATTTGCATGATGATACAGTTAATCTTGTTCAGCTTGTGTCATTTGGATGCGGCGTTGACGCAGTCACTACTGACGAAACAAGGGCAATACTTGAAAGCAACGGGAAAATATATACTCAAATAAAGATAGATGAAATTTCAAATCTTGGCGCGATAAAGATTCGTTTGCGCAGTCTTTTTGCGGTTACTGAAAAAGACAATGCTTCAGAAAATAACGAAAAAGCAGAAGCTGTCAAAGATATAAACAGCACAAATAAGGATTATCAGGAAGCAGTCCTTTGATATGCCGTGATCTTATGAAAGCTTCTGCATTTTAAGACTAAATTTTATTCTAAATTGTTGTGCGCTCCAAAATCAGCAACGTCGTCGGATATTTCTTCTCCTTCTGAGGAAGCGTAATTCTGTACATTTGTAAACGCATCCGGAACACTTCCTACTAATACGGTTTCAGCGGCACATACAGAAGTTTCAACGGTCTCAGAGATACTTCTGAAAGGCATAATAACCGAGAATGTTACGTTTATTTTTATCATAATACGGTGATTTGTCTGGTTTATTCCGGCTGATATAAAAACATTTTCATAATCTGTGGTAACAGATCCTACAGGCTTTATAGAAATGTTTATTTTAGGTCCTTTTCCGGCAAGAATTCCGTTATCTAATACAGTACCTATCGGAAGACTTATTTTGTCTTTATCAATATTCGAAAGATTATCATATATTTGAACTGCAATGTTGGATTTAAGCTTATTTAGCCTTACAATATCGGTTGTAAGGGCCGCTATCTCTCCGTTGTTGTTTTTTTCTAAAGAAACAAGATCATCATAGCTTATTCCTTCTTCTTCTATACAGCTGCATACTGTTTCGCTTATCACATATGTAGCTATTGATCGCGCTCTTCTAACTGCTGCGGTCCGCACCATAGGAGAGAGTCGCATATCAAAAGCGACGGCAAGCATGAGCGACGCTATAAGTATTATAGATATGAAAAATAAACTTTTTCGCCTTTTTTGCTTTTTATATGTTTTATATGCTTTTTTGCTTGCAAAACCGTCCAAAAAAATCACCTCACTACATAATATGCGGAAAGGTGATTTTCATTGAAAGGTCATGTTAAACCCAGCCAAGAAGTTGCAATCTTAAAATAAATTATTACTGCACACGCGTCGACCACGGTTGTAATAATCGGCGATGCCATTAAAGCGGGATCAAGTCCGATTTTATTTGCAAGCAGCGGCAGAGTGCATCCGATAAATTTCGCTATTATGATGACGAAAATAAGCGAGAAAGAAACTATGCCGGCAATTAGCCAAACTGACTGACCTCCGGTGTCTCCGAGTATTCCGAGATAATACATAACTAATATTCTAACGTAATTAGTTGCAGAAAGAGCGGCGCTGACAATTATAGATATGCGAAACTCTTTAAAAATTACTCTAAAAATATCTGAAAAGTGTATTTCATCGAGAGCAAGTCCTCTTATCATCATCGTAGCTGATTGTGATCCGCTGTTTCCGCCCGTATCCATAAGCATCGGAATACAGCTTACAAGTATTGGAAAAGCGCTTATTGCATTTTCATAGTTTTGAATTATAATACCGGTAACAGTTGCCGATATCATTAAGACAAGCAGCCATACTATTCTTTTTTTTGCATGAGCAAATACTGACGTTTTGAAATAGCTGTCTTCAATAGGTTCCATAGCTGCCATTATCGATATATCTTCGGCGTTCTCTTCTTGAATGACGTCGATCGCATCGTCTACGGTAACAATTCCGACAAGCCGGTTTTCATTGTCAACTACAGGAAGTGAAATAAAACCGTATTTTTTAAAAGTTTTTGCAACGATTTCTTTGTCTTCATGAGTGGAAACCGAAATTACGTTTGTTTCCATTATATTTTCTATAAGCACATCGTCTGGAGACGTAAGAAGAACGCTGACTTCTACAAGACCTATAAGAACTCTATTGTCAGTAACATAGCAAGTGTAAACAGTTTCTTTTGCACTTCCTTCACGGCGAAGTTTAGTGATAGCCTCGGCAACAGTAATATCTTTGCGGAAATTAACATATTCAATAGTCATTATACTGCCGGCACTGTCTTCCGGATAATGCAGTATATCGTTTATATGGCGTCTGGTTTCGGCGTCAGTGTTGTTCAGTATACGAGTTACTACGTTTGCCGGCATTTCTTCAATGATATCGACGGTATCGTCAAGAAACATTCTGTCGAATACGTCATGAATTTCCTTGTCACTTATAGCGTCGATAAGATGCCTTTGGCTGTCTGAATCAAGATACGCAAAAGTCTCGGCAGCAAGCTCTTTTGTGAGAAGTCTGAATACTATTACAGAATCCTTTTTATCAAGCTCCTCGAACAAAAGCGCAAGATCTGCCGGCATCATATCGTTGATGAGCAGCTTGAGTTGGGAAAATTTCTTTTGTTCCAAAAGCTCGATAAGGTTTTGAATTAAAGATGACATTTTTTCTTCCATATTTTTTAACTCCTTAAGTGGTATTTTGGCCAATATGGCAATAAAATATAAATCACATCCTTTACCAATTATATGCAATAATTATAACACTGCGAGTTGTCTTAATCAAGTATATGATTAAAACAATTTTGCAAATATAATCATAAAATGTCGACAATATGCACAAAATGAGATATTTTATTTAAAGTGATTTGTAAAAGTAATGAAAAAAAGAATATAAATGTTATTAAATTTTTAATTTTTTTTAAAATCAGCTTGACAAGAAGAAAAATGATGATATAATAATATAAAAAGAAAAGGATACCTTTTTTGTGTCGTCTTGCCTAAATACAATGGAGTCACATGTTATTTTCTGAAAAAAAACATAATACAGACAATCAGTCTGAAATTATAAAAAAAATCAAGAACGGAGAAAAAGCTCTGTTTGTTTATATGGCCGATGAATACAGAAATAAAATTATAGCAGCTGCTTCTTCGCTGAGCATTTGTGAGTCGGAAAGAGAGGATTTGATTCAGGAAGGATATATTGCACTTTATTCAGCGATATGTTCATATGATGAATCGAGGGGAGCGTCATTCTCTACATTTGCAAATCTTTGCATACGCAACAGAATGCTTAATTGGATAGAGAAAAATATGAATAGTTCAGCTTCTTCATATCAGCTTTCAGCAATAAATGAGACTCAGCTAACACAAAGCGGTATGATAGAAGACGGTTTTGAAAACAGTGTGATAGTAAAGGATGAGCTTCATGATCTTCTTGCTCTCGCGGACAAGCTGTTATCTGAATTGGAAAAGCGCGTTTTTTCACTTTATATAAAAGGTTATACAAATAGCGAGATATGTAAAAGTCTTTCTATCTCGCGTAAATCATGCGATAATACGCTTTTTCGCATACGGACGAAACTCCGAGCGGGGAAAAGCTGATTTTAATATACGTCCGGCACTAAGTGTGGCATATGCGGCGGTGCGATTCCGCCCGGGACAAAAAATTTTTTATTCCAAAGCGAGGGAAAATCATGTACGAGAACAAGACATTGGTTTGCAAAGAATGCGGTCAGGAATTTATCTTTACTGCAGGCGAGCAGGAGTTTTACGAACAGCAGGGATTTCAGAACGAACCAAAGAAATGCAAGGCCTGCCGTATGGCGAAAAAGAACGCAGGCAGAGCTCCGAGAGAACTCTTTACTACAACATGTGCAAAATGCGGTAAAGAAGCAAAGGTTCCTTTCGAGCCCAGCAATGACAGACCGGTATATTGCAGCGAGTGCTTTGCAGCAATGAAGGCTGAACAGCAGTAATCATAGTTCTTGGGTGTTTGCATACACTGGCAGGGATTTGTTTTCGACAATTTTCCAATAATATTCCGGTTGCTGACTAATATATAATTTTAGGCAGTTACTGTGGTTTATTTAGAGTGTGTTCTTATATCTGATTATTATATTAAGCTGTAGAACTCCCCTGTAAATCAGGGGAGTTTTTCATGATATAAAAAGGAGTAAAAAGGGTGATTATATGAATATTTGCGTATATGGGGCTTCAAGCGACAGCATTGACAGAATTTATATAGATAAGACTGAAGAACTGGGGCGAATAATGGCGCGAAGAGGTATAGGTCTTGTATTCGGAGCCGGAGCGCAGGGCCTTATGGGAGCATGTGCGAGAGGTGCGTACGAAGAGAAAGGAAATATTATAGGAATTGTTCCTCGTTTTTTTTCTGGTGACGGGATAAGATTTGATAAATGCACGGAAATAATTTATACAGATACTATGCGCGAGAGAAAAAAGATTATGGAGGAAAAATCCGAGGCATTTATAGCAGCTCCCGGAGGCATAGGGACATTTGACGAGTTTTTTGAAATATTTACCTTGCAGAATCTTGGCAGGCACCGAAAACCCGTAGCAGTTTATAATATAAACGGATATTATGACGGGATCATTAGTGTTTTAAAAAAAGCGGTTGACGGCGGTTTTATGAAGCAAAAAACTATTGACCGTCTTATTGTGTCAGATGATCCTGCCGATATTATTGATAAGATTTTAAAATTTAAATATGAATAAAATCTAAAAGCCGTATCATTTGATACGGCTTTTAGATTTAAAGTAAAAAACTTCAGGAAGGTTTATAGCTTCCTTTAAGAGTAACTATTCGGTTGTAAGTTTCACTGTTTTTGCTGTCAGCGCAAAAATATCCGTTTCTAACGAACTGATATCTTTTACCGCTGACAAATTTGTTCATTGCCGGTTCAAGTTTCGCATTGCGCATAACTTTAAGAGAGTTGGGATTAAGATAGTCGCGGAAAGTTTTAGTTTCATCCATATCTCCGGGATCTTCTATAGTAAAAAGATTATCGTAAAGATTTACTGTCGCATTTACCGCGTATTCCTTACTTACCCAGTGGATAGTTCCTTTCACCTTTCTGCCGTCAGTTGGCATTCCGTTTCCTGTTTCAAGATCAGCGGTACAAAGAAGCTTTTGTACATTTCCGTCATTTCCGTAAATTATCTCACTGCATTTTATAATGTATGCGCCCATCAAGCGAACTTCGCCTTCAGGCTTAAGACGCTGATACTTTGGAGGAGGATTATTGGAAAAATCTTCTCTCTCAATATAAAGATGCTTTGTAAAAGGTATTTTCCTTGATCCGTCTTCGGGATTTTCCGGATTGTTCGCAACCTCGAAATATTCTGTTTTGCCGTCATCGAAGTTTGTTATTTCAATTTCAATAGGATCAAGCACGGCCATGCGTCTCGGAACTACATGCCCGAGCTCTTCACGTATACAGTATTCGAGAAGTCCGATATCACATAAAGACATGGAAGTTGATATGCCCGAACGACTTACAAACTCAATAATTGATTCTGGAGTGTACCCCCTTCGTCTCAGGCCACAAAGCGTAGGCATTCTGGGATCATCCCAGCCGTCTACTAAATTTTCTTCTACAAGAGCTCTAAGATATCTTTTGCTCATTACCGTGTGCGTGACGTTCATGCGAGCAAATTCTCGCTGTTTGGGTTTTATTTCAAAACCAATATTGTCAATTACCCACTCATAAAGAGGACGATGATTTTTAAACTCTATAGAGCAAAGCGAATAAGTTATTCCTTCTGTTGCGTCCTGAATAGGATGCGCAAAATCATACAGGGGATATATGCACCATTTGTTTCCCTGGCGGTGATGAGAGGTGTGAATAATGCGGTAAATAGCCGGATCGCGCATAGTTATATTTGGTGACGCCATATCTATTTTTGCGCGGAGCGTACGGGTTCCGTCGGCAAATTCTCCGTTCTTCATTCTCTCAAATAAATCGAGATTTTCTTCAATGCTTCTGTTTCTGTAGGGACTGTTTTTCCCGGGCTCGGTAAGCGTCCCCCTGTATTCGCGCATTTCATCCGGAGACAGATCGCATACATATGCTTTACCGTCTTTTATAAGCTTTACGGCATATTCATAGCATTTATCAAAATAATCAGATCCGTAAAATATGCCGCCTGTAGGTTCAGCACCGAGCCAGCGAAGATCTTCTTCTATTGACTGTACATATTCATCGTCTTCTTTTACGGGATTTGTATCATCATAGCGAAGGTTAAAAAGACCGCCGTATTTTTTTGCTGTCATAGAATTTATCCAAATCGCTTTTGCGCTGCCTATATGAAGATATCCGTTCGGTTCAGGTGGAAATCTTGTATGGACAGTTTTTACTTTTCCGCTGCGCAGGTCTTCGTCAATTTCATCATGAATGAAATTGGAATTTTCAAGATCTTCAAAAGCCATGTTGTTGCTCCTTTATTAATTATAAATATATTATTGTTCCTGTTTTTTACCGTCAAAAGTATTGTTTTTAACGGTTATATTTTTAAATGCATGTATATCAAACGGCGAATTTTTAATTCCCACAAAAGTATTATCTTCAATAGTTATATTTTCATGAATTATTGGCATTTTATCTGCAGCAAAACCAGAAACTCCAGTAACGATTGAACCTTGAGGGAATTTTGTATTGCGGAATATATTGTTTTTTACAGTAAGATTCTTTATTCTTCCGGATTCATACCAGTATTCGGCAAGATCAAAAGCATAAATAGGTGTATTACATTCATCGTATGTGTTGTTTTCTACCAAAATTTTGCCTGCTCCGGAAAGTCGCCAGTTAGGTATATTGTAATTTTTGTTGTTATAAACGTGTATATCGGGCATTCTCAAAGCACTTTCTACAAAGAACCCTTTTTCTGCAGAAAAATCGATTTCGGATTCAGAATATATTCGTTGACGCAATCCGGAATCATCTGTAAAGCTGCTTGACTTTACCTTAAATTCTCCTATTATATCTAAAGTTTTGTTGTTTATAACAGTAAGCGTGTCACCAGGCTTGTACAGTTCAAAAAACTTATGTGCCTCATGGCAGTAAGCAACATCAATAAATGTTGGTTCGGCATGTATAATTGATGAATAATTTCCGTGTACATTGCACGCATCATCTAAACTTGAAGCAAAGTCGCAGTCATGTATTGATATCTCGCCGCTGCAGTTGACAAAATGAAGAATGTCTGCAGTAAGAGAAACTTTTTCGTCATTTGAAGGTTTTACGATTAAATTATCAATTTCGATATTGCGGCATAGCTGACCTATTACACCCATTCCACCGCCTCGGTGAATGTTGATACCGGAAATTTTTATATCTTCAGAGTTTTCAAGGAAAAATACATCGCGAGAACGTGCTTCTTCAAGATTTATTGTAATTATTTCACCTTTCTCATACAGGCATTTTTCAGCTTTTTCATCATTTCTGTATCGAAAAGTGATAAGATTCCCAAAAGATTCTGCGTCGCAGCAAATATAGGGCACTGCAAGGTTTTCTTTTGATGCGGAAGTTTCTCCTGCAAAAATATATCTTATAAGCATTCTACCTTCAACAGAATGCAGCGATAATTTTAAATTTTTAGTCGAGATTTCCGAATTTTCCCGTTTAAATATCAAATTGCCGTTTTCAGTATAGAATAAACTGTCATCACAGTAAATACGGCACACAAAACTGTCATCATGTTTTTCACATATTTTAAGAATAACATGCGGAGCAAGATAGGTTGTTAAAGTAATATTCTTTATAGAAATGCATTTGCTGTTTTTTATTATAAAAGGGAAAGACATTTCATGGAAAACAAATGTGGAATTATTTCCTTCAATAGTTATATTATCATAACCTATAATCGGGAAAATAACCTTTTTTATACCGGTTTCATTGTTTGTAGGGGAAAACTCTCCGATAAATGATCCTTCTTCAAAAAAATGATATTCTCCTTGCTCAAAAACAAGAGTTCCGCCTCCGGCAAGCTCTTTCAAGGCGGATATAACAACTGGAGTGCAATTTCCTGAGCATTTATTTATTCTAACTGTTTTCATTTTAAATACCTCACCTGATATAAACAATTATGATTGAGCCGTAATACGGGCTTTGACTTTTTCTTCGCCTAAAAGATTGCATATAGCGAAAAGATCGGGAGAGTTTTGTCTGCCGGTAACGGCGACGCGTAAAACTGTTGAAACATCGGCTACAGACCCTTTAAAGGCATCGGGATTTGCTTTATAAGATTTCATATCAGAAGTGAAGCCGTATTTTTCGGAAATTATTTTTACAGTTTCAAACCATGAGTTGTTATCCTGCTCAGTTTTGTAGATTTTTGCGTAATCCGAAAGAATAGCTTTTCGGTCTGATACAGAAATATTAGCCGGGAACTCATTTGAATCTACCGAAAATGTCTCGTCAAAAAAGTAAGAAATAAATGCAGGTACTTCAGACCAGCAGGCAAAGTCTTTTCTCGGCTTTTTGCCTCCTCTGCCGATTGAGAAAATTGATTTTGAATATTCTGGATCGCGCGATATAAGGGAATAGAATTCCGGATTATATTCTTTTGCCCATTCCGATACGCTAAGATATACCTCATCTGCCGACATACGCGAAATGACATCTTTTGAAATATCATTTAGCTTGGCAATATCAAAAAGTGCACCTGACGCGCTCATCTTTGACGAAGAAAAAGGAAATTCACGGTAATCTGCATTTTGGTTTGCACTTCTCCACTGTTCATAGTTAGAGTTTAAAAGAGTCATAAGATATTCGATTACCGAAGAGCGCGGATATCCTGCCGTATAATAGAATTCAAGAGTACATTCAGGATCTTTCCGCTTCGACATTTTTCTTTTAGTACCTATCTGCTCATCAAATTTCAGTACTTGTGAAGTGTGGGAATATCTCGGGCGTTTAAAACCACATGCGTTCCATAATTCAAGATGCCAGGGAAGAGTTGAAAGCCATTCTTCTCCACGGACAACATCCGTTGTGCGCATAAAGTGATCATCTACTATGTGTGCGAGATGATATGTTGGAATTCCGTCTGATTTAAGAAGAATAAAATCCTGATCATTTTCAGGCAATTCAAGGTTGCCTTTTATAGAATCTTTAAAAGGGATTTTCTTTACGGGATTTCCAAGAGATCTAAAACGAAGAACGAATTTTTCACCATTTTTAATTTTTTCTATCGCTTCTTCAGACGGCATGTTGCGGTGAACCGCATATTTGCCGTAATATCCAAAGTTGTCTTTTGCAGATTCCTGGGCTTTATGAGCTTCTTCAAGCTGTTCTTCTGTGCAGAAGCAAGGATAAGCTCTGCCGTCAAGAAGAAGCTTGCGAGCAACAATATGATAAAATTTGGCGCGCATGCGCTGTCTGTACGGACCGTAATTTCCTAAATCTCCGTCAGCAGTAGCGCCTTCGTCAAAAAACAAACCAAAGCCGTTCAAGTATTTTATGATCTTTTCGACAGCACCCGGAACCTTGCGTTTTTCATCGGTATCTTCAATTCTAAGAAAGAAAATTCCGTCCTTTGAGGTATGGGCAATACGTTCGTCAGCAAGCGCGCTGTAAAGATTTCCCAAGTGCATAGATCCGGTAGGGCTTGGAGCCATTCTTGTAACTTTTGCTCCTTCAGGAAGATTCCTTGGAGGGAACATTTCTTCAAGAGACTCAATAGTGTCACTGTCATTGAGATCCGGAAATATAAGTTTTGACATTTCGTTCAGTAATTTATCGTCCATAGTTTATTACCCCTTATGGTTTTATTATTTAGTATAGATATGCCATTTCGATCATAACTTCGTCTTCAGCAATATCACAGTTCGAATAGAAATATAAATTTGTGCCTGCAAATACAAATCCGTGTTTAAGGTAAAAATCAATCGCCGGAACATTGCATGATTGTGTTTCAAGCACAATAATTCTGCGATTTTCGGATTCTGCAACGCTTTTCGCTTTATTTATCAGAAACGAACCAATGCCATGTCCACGGAATTCCTCAAGAACGAGCAGATTTGTTATACGCAGCCTGTCATTCCAATTTTCACGGGAAACCTCAAGATATCCGGCAATTTTTTCGCTTTCATTAGTAAAAACTCCGTAAGCGGTACAATTTTTCCATGAATCATCATATAAAGTATCATATGAATCGTGCCTGTATGTTTCAGAGATTTTTTCTCTTAAAAAAGAGAAGGAAAAGCCGCTCTCATTTTGTGTTTTTAATGGCAGATAATGTTCATCGGATGAATAAGTATAGTGAAGTTCATGATATTTATATTGCCGTTTTGGAAGTTTTTTCAGACAAAAATTCAGCATACTGCCTCCGAATATTTATTATTTATAAAGTATAACATATTTTAACATTATTTGCAATATTTTATTTTAAATGTCAAGAATTATAAAAAAACGTATTATAAATAAAATAGCTTGACACGAAGAATCTTTTATGCTAAAATATATCTGTTATTTATTGGGGCGTCGCCAAGCCGGTTAAGGCACAGGACTTTGACTCCTGCATCACGCTGGTTCAAATCCAGCCGTCCCAGCCATATTATAACCCTAACTTTGATAAAAAGTTGGGGTTATTGATTTTTGGCTTAAAATAAGGCTTTTCGGCACTTTTGTAACAATAAGTAGCCGCTTCGAATAATTCCCGAAGCGTTTTTCGTATTTTTAGATGATTTTTTTGAAGGTAATAGGGTTCATATGACTGAAAAGGGGTTCATATGATATAAAAGGGTTCACATAGTTAACAAAATCGTCAAATACCTTTATTTTTTAATACTTATGTAATATAATTAGAATATATTTGAAGATGTGGCAAAGGAGATTTCGTAATGGGACTATTTGATATATTTAAGAAAGCAATATCATCGACTAATCAAAATACAATACCAGCGTTTCAAGAAATACTGATTCCAGAACGTAGTGAGCCTCAACCACCGTTTATTCCTACTAGCAAGGAACAAATTGTTGCGACAGGATATGAGGCTTATTATAAAAATGGTATTTTATACAATGTTAATCCAAGAAATAAGAGGGTTTCGCTAGATGAAGACCGCCAAACAGCATATGATGCTCAATATATAGTTTTGAGCAATGTCAAATACGATTTGGAAGATGCCAATAGTATAGCAAGTATTGTTGTTCCTCGTTATGATGATATTAAGGGTGGTATGCCCCATACTACGTTTGATTTAGGCTACATTCTAAAAATGCGTGTCGGTAAGGAAGAACGCCCACATTTAGCCGTTCCTCTTGCTTATAAGACGGCTAATATTATGATGGCTTCCCCGACAGGCTGGCAGAAAAAGGACTATTATAGATTGGTTATTCAATTATGGAGTATTGGAGAAATTGCTTACGGTGACTATTTGTTACAGGAACTAAAAGCAAGGTTGCCTGTCGTGTTGGCTGATGATGAATACCGTGCAGGAAACAAAGATGCTTTTAGAAAAGAACTTAATATGGCTGACTATTTCAATACCGACTATTTAGAGATACCGCACGAAACAGCAGTCTGTGAGGAATGTGCTCCTTACCAAAATAGAGTATATTGTATTAGTGGTAAGGACAAGCGTTTTCCCAAACTTCCCGATTTTATTATAGAGAACAAAGGTCTGCATTGTAATGTTCGATACTATTCATTTATGTATTATGAGGGAAGAAAAATAACGAAGTACAAGTTTAATAAGAACGGCGATGTAAAGGAAGTTGAACTTGATGCTATTGCTCATAGCAATAGACCGTTCATTGATGACCGAAGCGCCATAGAAAAACAAAAGTACCTTGAATGGAAAGAGCATAACGACAAACGTTTAGAACGAGAAGAACGCTATTACGACAGAAGTAACTGGATAGAAAAGTATAATAATAGATTTGAATACTACCAAATTGTTAATAAGTTGGGCGAAAAATCACCAAAGAGCTTTGACGGATATATGAAAATGAAACGAAACAACACAACAAACTATCAAAAATTAGTTGTGTTAGCGGAAGAACAAGGGATAGTTATTCGCAATCCATAAACCCAAATATTGTTTGGTGATACAAGGATGTTTTACTATAAGGGAGACTAATATATGGGAATGTGTAATTTAATAATAACCAGAAAAAAGCAATTTGTTGCTTCGTTGGCTTCGTGTAATATTATTATCGATGGCATTGATTACGGCGCAATAAAAAACGGTTCCGTGCTACAATGTTCATTAAATGACGGGAATCATGAAATAACTTTAAAATGGTGGCAAAAAAGAAAAAATTCCGCTTTCTCTTTTTATATCCCATCAGATGTGGATACTGTTCATATAAATGTGAAGTTTAGCAAATCAACTGAAAAGTTTATTCTGCTTTCTGATGATGTAAAGATTGAGAATTGCTCCTGCAATGTGAGTGGAGATAATTACATAGTTGAACAAAATCCATTACATATGCAGCTTTCACCAGAAGAAAAATTGCAACGACTAATAGTGGAATTTCCTCATATTTCGCTTAATGAAGGTGAGGTATGTTATTATTGTAATACCGCAAGTGCTATTCATCAGAAGAACGTTGTTACGGGCAGGACAAGTGGAGGCGCAGGCGTTAGCTTTCGAGTCGCCAAAGGCGTTTCAATAAGGACCGGCGGGGGAAATTCTCAGGTTATTCGTGAAAACGTGAACGAGTACTTTGACGGAACATTATATATTACCAATATTAGAATTATTCTACTTGCACCGAAGTACGGATTTGATCTTTACATTTCTAAGATAACTCAACTTCTTTGTAAGGACTTTGGTCTCGAAATTTTTTCCGGCTCAAAGTGTTATCAAGTGCTGACAGCCGATCGTGATAATATTCAAGAGTTAGTAGAGCTTATGAATAGTCAGAGAGTTTTCAAAGACGAAAAATGGTTAAAAGAGCAACAAAAACATGTAAATTCCACAGGTTCTACAAATCTGAATATTAAACAAGAATTGAGCGATCTAAAATGGTTATTAGATGAGGGGATTATCACACAAGAAGAATTTGATGCAAAGAAAAAGCAGTTACTTGGATTGTAATAGTGCTATATGATTTAACGGTCATATACAAATGCTTTCAATTTCTTTTCCTACAAAAAACAAAGGAGACAACTAAAATGGGAATAATGGACATATTTCACGCTTCAAAAATCAAAAAAGAAAATGAAAGATTATTGATAGAGTTAGAAGATACTAAAAAGCTTCTCACACCCGAAATGATGGATGCTTGTAATTTAGAAAACCACATTCGAGAGTTACAGAGCAAAGAAAATGCTATAAACGAAAGCATAAACAAGGCAAATACCAATCTTGACGAAATCAAAGCTAAAATTGACACCAAGCAGAAAATGCTTGTTGATGTTGAAGAACAGCTCTTGTATCAAGATTTTGCTTTATACAAGCCCAAATATGAAATGGTTAACTCTGAGGCGTATAAAGAGAGATTGAACAAAATTCGAGAAACTCAAAAAGCGTTAATCAAAAACGATCAAGCTGTTACCGGAAATATGAATTGGACGGTAAATGGAAGCAAATCCGAAGGCAAAAAAATGGTGAAGGATATGCAAAAGCTGTTGCTTCGTGCTTTCAATAGCGAGTGCGACGAAGTTATTAGCCGTGTTACATACGCCAATATTGAGCTTTCCGAAAAAAGATTGCATACCTCTTTTGAAGCCATTTCAAAACTCGGACGAATTATGAGCGTAGCAATCACTCACCAATACTTAAAAGCCAAAATTGAAGAGCTATATCTTGCTTTTGAATATAAGCAAAAGAAGCAAGAGGAAAAAGAAGAACAGAAGGAGCTTCGTGCTCAACTACGTGAAGAAGCAAAACTTCAAAAGGAAATTGAAGAGGCTCGTAAAAAGATTCAAAAAGAACAGAAACATTACCAAAATGCTTTGGATTCCATAAACAAGCAATTACTTACCGCTACTGATGAACAAAAAGCAGACTTAGAGCAGAAGAAGGCAGAAGTCGAAGCGCAACTCGGAGAAATTGACAAAAACATAAAGGATATTGATTATAGAGAGTCTAATGCAAAAGCGGGATATGTATATATTATTTCTAACATTGGTGCATTTGGAGAGAACATATACAAAATCGGTATGACAAGAAGATTAGACCCGCAGGAACGAATCGACGAATTGAGCGACGCTTCAGTTCCGTTCAATTTTGATATTCACGCTATGATTTTCTCGGACAATGCTCCCGCGTTAGAAACAGCTCTACACAAAGCTTTTGAAAACAAAAAGCTCAATATGGTCAATCAGCGTAGAGAGTTTTTCAATGTAACGCTTGATGAAATCAAAGAAGTTGTTATGAAGAATTTTGATAAATCTGTTGAGTTTATTGAAATTCCAGAGGCAGAACAATATAGAACTTCTTTGAAGATGAAAGAAAATAAATAATAGTTGTTTGATATTTAAAAAAAAGGGGGGTGCAAAATTCTTTATAGGGGGTGCATTTTATCAAAATTAGAGTTATTCCCCATAAAATAACCTTAACTTTGATAAAAAGAGTTAAGGTTATTTTTTACCTATTTTCAAGGGGTTCGAGTCTTTTTCTATTTAAATATAGCCGCCACAGAGGTTTTCCGATGGCGGCTTTTTTGTTGTTTCCTCATTTTAATTGAGGGAAAATGCACCCCCTTTTCAAATAAGGTTCATACCTATATTATTTTCCGTCCATCGCTCTCATTGCTTCTTCACCTTTGGCTTCGGCTTTAGCAATGGAGTTTTTTACAGCACCCCATCCGCCTTTAGCAATCGGCTCATAAGCAGAATTGCTATTCATTGTGGTTGATAAAATCATAAAAAAATAAGAGGCATCGTTGCCTCTTACTTCATATATTTCATTGTTTGAATGAGATGTTGTCTTTTTTTATGAAACGGGGGATTCGAACCCTGAGAGGGCATTTTGCGGTTTAAAAAAGTTGCCGGTGGCAAGTTTTTCAGCGAAATGTTGCGTCGACCGGTACCGAAATGCGAAACATTTGGGTGGTCAAGTTCTATATTGTTTTCATAAGCCGAAATCATATCCGCTACTAAAACAGACTCAATCTCACGCATCAAAAGCCGTTTCCCTATATTTTGTAGGAGATATAAGCATATTTTTTTTGAAAAACCTTGAGAATGCAAGCACATCATCAAATCCTACCGATGTGGCAACTTCGGTTATAGACATATTATTATTTTTTAACAGTTCACATGCCCGATTCATTCGCAAATCATTCAAATGTTTCTTAGGCGAAATATTCTCATGCTTTATAAACAAATTATATAAATATCTGTCACTTATATGAAGCATTTCTGCAACCTCATAAACAGTTACACTTCTATAATAGTTTTGCTCCATATACTTTTTTGCTTCAATTATGTATTTGTTGCCTTTAGCCGTTTCTAGCTTTTCGTGTGACGACATAATCATCCAAAAAACACCCACAGCTTTAGCATGGCTGATGGTTTTATATCTGTTAAAAAAGCTGTTTACAAAAGCAACAAGCTCATTTTTAAAGCAATAATCAAAAATTCCGTTATTATGAAACGAAAGATACTTTTTACAAGTTTCAAAAACTTTTTCACCGTTTGCTATAATCCAAAAATACTTCCAGGGTTTATCTGACGACGAGGCATACTCATGGAGGTTGCCTTTTTTTATAAAAAAGCCTTGTCCTTCTTTTACTTTAACGCCATTATAATATCCCTCACCTGAGAGAACATAATGAATAATATATACATTTCTTCTGCCTTTACCCCAATGGGCGTTTTCAGAGATTTCTTCAGTTCCGTAAGATACTACATAAAGACTCTCTTTTTCATCATATTCAGTAAATATAGTTTTCATTTCATCACCTTAGTATGATTTTACTATATAAAAATATGTTTTGTCAATACAAATTATAGTTGATATATAGTATAATAACATAAAAACAACAGGAGATGATTTTTATGCGATATACCGAAATTGCTATTTCAAAACCATTTGAAGGTGCTCCAAAAATTAATCTTCCCGATATATTTGGTGCATCACCTAATAAACCATTTATATTAAAAATTGCTGTTACGGGCGAACGACCTATCAAATACAGCGCAGATAATCTACCTGACGGACTTGTTCTTGAAAACGGAATAATTACCGGTAGTGTTGCGGAAGAAGGCATATATCCGATTGTACTTAAAGCAGAAAATGCAATGGGAAAAGCTACAAAAACAATCAATTTTGAAATCAAAGAGAACTGTGTACTGCTCACTCCTCTTATGGGATTTACAAGCTGGAATGCGTATGGCTCTGATGTATCTCAAGAGAAAATGGAGCATACTGCAAAACTTATGATTGATTCAGGTATATGTGAATATGGCTACAGCTATATTAACACAGACTCAGGCTGGCAAAAGGAATATGGCGGAAAATACGATGCTATAATGCCTAATGAGAAATTTCCCGATATGAAAAAAATGTGCGACACCATTCATTCATATGGATTAAAATGTGGCATTTATTCTACACCTATGTTGGAAGCCTGGGGATGTCCTAAAGAATTCAAATCAATTCCCGGTTGTACACAGGGCGAGCCAAACGAATTATTTGCTTATACAAACACCGGAATTGGCGTTATACGCAAAGAAAAGAACAATGTGCAACAATGGACCGAATGGGGATTTGATTATCTGAAATACGATTGGTCGCCTTGCGACCCATACAACGCAGAATTGATGCGCAGAGAACTTATAGCTTCCACCAGAGATTTTGGTTTCTGTGTAACCGTTGCGGCGCGTCCTGAATACACGCATTATTGGAGCAAATATTGTAACAGTTACAGAAACGGTGTTGATACGCATGGATACTGGCAAAACTTTATTGATCTCTATGGATGTTATAAAAACTTTATTACCTCAATGAACAAAGGTCATTTCTTTGATTTGGATATGCTTGACATTGGGGATTGTGATTTATTTGCAGAGGGCTGTCAATATACAGAAGATGAACAAATCCTCGTATATTCCTTTAGGGCATTTATGGGTTCACCAATCCAGATAAGCTGCAAGCTTGATAATCTGACAGAATTTCAATTATCAGTATATTGTAATGAAGAAATTATAGCGCTAAATCAGGATATCGCATTCAAGAGTGCCAAACCCATGCTGATGGTTCAAGATGGTGAAAAGTGCTTCCATGCATACAAAAGAAAGCTTCATGACGGTTCATATGCAGTTATGATTATGAACTTAGGCGAAGTAGCGGACAGAATTCAGGTTTATCTTGACGAATGCTCCTCTGTACGCGATTTGTGGGCAAAAAAAGATCTGAATAAGACCGATGTTTTAGACTTGACTATGAAACCTCATACTGTAAGAATTTTTAAGATAACTGAAGATAATTAAAAGAATGCACCGCAGGGCGTGGTTTATTTTTTTATGAAACGGGGGATTCGAACCCTGAGAGGGCATTTCGCGATTTTAAAAAGTTGCCTGTGGCAAGTTTTTCAGCGAAATGTTGCGCCGACCGGTACCGAAATGCGAAGCATTTGGGTGGTCAAGCAGTTAAGGCTTGCGCAGCAAGACTGTATCCCTCCCTCTCCGCCAAAGTATAAAAAGTTGGGGTTATTTTATTTATTCTCCTTTTTATTGGACAATAAATGTGATATTATATGGTAAAAGAGGTGATTAATAATGGAAAATACGATACTGAAACTTTATGAAATGTGTCAAAATGAAAATTTTAATATTGAAGAAGCCAAAGGTTTGGTTTCAGAGGTTAATTTGAACGAGCCGTTTCGTGAACCTCGCCACAATTCAGAAACATTTTTCCTATACACTGCAGTGTTTTACCAAAATATCAGAATGGTAGAGTTACTACTTCAAAGCGGAGCTAACCCCAATTTAATTGTTAACTATGAAGCGCCCTTTGGGACTTGCAATATAATATTTATGTGGAAGAAGGATACGAAAAAAATCCTGAAGTTGCATTGGCAGCAGATAACTTAAATCTTCGAATAGCACAGTTGCTTTTGGAATATGGAGCAGATACTAATATAGCTCCTGAGGATGAAGATTTGTTCTCATATGTATTATTTGCAGTTTTTAACGATGGTGATACCGGAAGATTACTTGAGTATAGAATCCGTTTTTTAATACTACTTGTTGCATATGGCGGATGTAATGATTATTGCAAACCTGAAATTCTGATTCCTTTTGATAAGAGCAATATGGAGCAATATGATTTTTCATTTGTAAAGTGCCCCGATAATTATCATTTAAGGGGAGAAATTTTAGATGCAGACTATAATGTGGTTGCCATAGTTTAAGTATTATGTGGTTGTCATTTGTTGAAATTTTCGATACACATATAAGCTAAATGCACCCCCTTTTATAAAAGACTTCATACCTCATTTTCAAGGGGGTGCAAAAATGTCACCTATGTACCTTTTATGAAAATTACAGTCATTTGCCAGACTGAGTCTGGACGCAATTTGCGTTCAGACTCTTCCTTTTTTACGTAAATAAGATGGCCGCGCCTAAGGAAGCCTCAAAATAGTAAAGATAAGGCATAAAAAAAGTCCGCATCCGAAATTATGTGCGGACTTTTTGTATTAATATTTTGCTAATATTTGTTAAATTTTAAAATAGGCATTGAAAAAATTTACCGTTAATATATAATATATATTGAATATAATTAATATAAAAGTATTTTTATTAATTATAAAATTATTTTGTAAATTTTTAAAACCGCGGAGAAATGAAGAGCTAATGAAGGTAGTATTAAAAAATTTGACGAAGAAATTTCCGGGTGCTGGAAGAAATAAAAATGACAGTGTAATTGCCGTTAATAATTTTAATTTTGAAATACCTGACGGGAAGCTGGTAGGATTGTTAGGGCCGTCCGGATGTGGGAAAAGTACCGCCTTGAATATGATATGCGGACTTTTAAAACCAACGGAAGGAAAGATTTTTTTCGGTGATGAAGATGTGACAAATACTGAACCTGAGGATAGGGGAGTGGGTATGGTATTTCAGAATTATGCTCTTTATCCTCATCTTAATGTGAGACAAAATATACTATTTCCGCTTCAGAATTTTAAGGGTAAGGACAAGCTTTCAAAGGAGGAGATGCTGAAGCGTACGGATGAAGCAGCAAGACTTGTTCAGATAGAATCCTTAATGGACCGAAAACCGTCAGAACTTTCTGGCGGTCAGCAGCAGCGTGTAGCGATAGCGAGAGCTCTTGTAAAACGGCCAAAGGTGTTGCTGCTTGACGAGCCGCTTTCAAATCTTGATGCAAGGCTTCGGCTCCAAACCCGTGAAAAGATAAGGAATATACAGACTGCAACCGGGATTACAACAATATTTGTAACCCATGATCAAGAAGAAGCAATGAGTATATGTGACGTTATAGTAGTAATGAATCACGGAATAATACAGCAGATAGGAAAGCCTCAGGAAGTATATGATAATCCATTAAATCTTTTTGTGGCTAAATTTCTCGGAACGCCGCCTGTAAATGTTTTTAAAGGCAAAATCAGGAACGGTTCGCTGTACATAGGGGAAGCGAATGTACTCGGAGGCATTTCCATGCCGGACAGAGATGTATATATTGGAATACGTCCGGAAGGATTTTTGGCTGACAAAGACGGACCTCTTGAATGCAGCCTTGAGAGGATACAGATAATGGGGCGTGACGTAACGGTTGTCGCATCTCATAAAGAAGCGGTAGATACTGTAAGGGCAGTAATGGCAAGTGATAATGATTTGTTAGGCGAAAAATCAGATAAATACATACGTTTTTCGATTAAACCTAAAAAAGTATATTTGTTTGACCGTAAAAGCGAGGAGCGGCTTAAATTCTGATTATTGCAAATAAATTTGCATGTGTGTATATAATAAATTTTTGTTGAAAGAAAAGGTTAAAAATGAAAAGGCATAATATTACCGGGTGGATTTATCTTTTGCCTGCGATTTTGTTTTTGGGCGCGTTTATGGTATATCCTTTAATAGATGTTTTTATTTATTCTTTTGAGGAAGGATACAATTTTACCTCGCAGACTTTCGGCGGTATAGGTTTTTATAACTATTCTTATATATTAAGGGATCCGTATTTTCTGCAGGCTATAAAAAATACGTTTATTTTAGTGATTATTACAGTTCCGGTTTCAACTGGACTCGCTTTGCTTATATCTCTGGGACTGAGTTCAATAAAAAAATTAAAGAAGTTTTACCAAACCGTATATTTTCTTCCATATGTCACCAATACTCTCGCAGTCGGTTTGGTTTTTATGATCCTGTTTAAGAAAACAGCATATTCCGACGGACTTATCAATATGCTTATAGGTATGTTCGGAGCGGAACCCATAGATTTTATTGACGGACCGTATTGGGCTAAAATGCTTGTTTTATGTATTTATACTGTATGGGTAGTTATGCCGTTTAAAATTCTTGTGCTCACAAGCGCCCTTGCATCGGTTGATGAAAATTATTATAAAGCGGCAAAAGTCGATGGTACGTCAAAGCTTAGAATCTTTACAAAAATAACTGTTCCTATGATTTCACCTATAATTTTCTATCTTGTTGTTACCGGTTTTATAGGAGCATTTAAGGCATACAGCGATGTTGTTGCGCTATTCGGAACAGATTTGAACGCGGCGGAAATGAATACTATAGTAGGATATATATATGATATGCTTTACGGCAACAGCGGGGGCTATCCTTCATATGCTTCTGCTGCGGCTATAATTCTTTTTATTATAGTTCTGACGATTACTGTGATAAATCTTATGATCAGCAAAAAACATATTTATTACTGATAAAAAATAATAAAGAATAAGGCTTGAGAAAATGAGTATGAGGAAAAACAATATATCTGATAAAGTAAAAATTAAGCATAAAGCGGGAAATACAGTAAGTATAAGTCTTGTTTATTTGTTTTTATCGCTTTGGGCATTAGTTGTGCTGTTTCCGTTTTATTGGATGCTTCTGTCGTCAGTAAAAAGTTATAGCGCATATACTGCTGAATTTACACCGAAATTTTTTACTCTTTCTCCTACGCTTCAAAATTACAGAGAGGCATTTACAACCGTTCCGCTCGGAAGATATTTTATAAATACAGTTATTTTTACTGTATTAACTACGGCAATTATGCTTGCAGTAATAATTTTTGCGGCTTATGCATTTTCAAGACTTGAGTTTAAGGGTAAAAATTTTGTTTTTATAGCATTTCTTTCTCTTATGATGATACCAAATGAGCTTGTGGTAATAACTAATTTTGTTACTATTACGAACCTTGATTTAAGAAATACTTTTACGGGATTAATACTGCCGTCGGTAGTTTCTGTTTTTTATATTTATTTGTTGAAAGAAAATTTCTCCCAGATTCCTGATGTTTTATACTATGCATCAAAAGTTGACGGTACATCTGATATAAAATATCTTTTAAAGGTAGTCGTTCCCATATCACGGCCAACGCTTGTTACCGTAGCAATATTGAAGATTATTGAGTGCTGGAATTCATACGTATGGCCGAGACTAATAACAGACGATCAAAACTATTATCTTGTTTCCAACGGAATACAGGAGATACGTGAAAACGGTTTCGGCCGCGAAAATATACCTGCCATGATGGCTGCAGTGGTTGTTATATCGCTTCCTCTTATAATTATTTTTCTTGTGTTTCGCAGAAGAATAATGGAAGGCGTTTCGAGAGGGGGCATTAAAGGTTGAAACAAATAAAAAAAATTAGATATACGGCAGCGGCATTTATGATGATTTTGGCTGCAATTATATTATGCGGTTGCCATGGTTCTAAAGGAATGCGCGAATTTACAATTCCTGAAGAATTTGATATTTCAAAAGATTATGAAATAACTTTTTGGGCAAAAAATGATACCAATAAAACGCAAACTCAGATATATGAGAATGCGATAAGCGAGTTTGAGAAGCTGTATCCGAATATAAAAGTAAATATTCGTTTATATACCGATTACGGAAGGATATATAATGACGTAATTACAAATATAACAACTGGAACAACCCCAAATGTATGCATAACATATCCTGATCATATAGCCACCTATCTTTTGGGCAATAATGTTGTCGTTCCGCTTGACAGTCTTATATCAAACGAGAAATATGGCCTTGGGGGAAGTAAGCTTAATTTTGATTCGCCGCAATATTCTGATATGATTTCTAAGTTTATGGATGAGTGCAGATTAAACGGAAATTATTATGCTTTGCCGTTTATGAGATCTACGGAAGCCTGTTATGTGAATAAAACATATGTTGAAAAATTGGGATATACACTTCCGGAAATTTTAACATGGGATTTTGTATGGGAAGTATCAGATGCTGCTGCAAAGAAAAATTCCGACGGAACATATGCAATAAATGGACAGAGTGTTATGATACCGTTTATATATAAGTCTACGGATAACATGATGATACAGATGCTCAGGCAAAAAAACGCAGGATATTCTAATGAAGACGGAGATATTCTGATATTCAATGATATTACGAAAGGTTTGCTTGAAAATATTGCGGAGCATGTCAGAACCGGAGCTTTTTCTACATTTAAAATTTCAAGTTATCCTGCAAACTTTTTAAATGCCGGACAGTGTATATTTGCTATAGATTCTACGGCAGGGGCAACATGGATGGGAACAAACGCTCCTTTATTAGATATAAGCGAAGATAAGATAGTAGATTTTGAAACAGAAGTAATGCTGATACCGCAGTTTGATATCGAAAATCCGCAGATGATATCACAAGGACCGTCAATTTGCATATTTAATAAAAGCGATCCTCAGGAAGTTCTTGCATCATGGCTGTTTGCTCAGTATTTAATTACAAATGATGTGCAGATATCGTATGCAAAGACCGAGGGATATATACCGGTAACATCAAAAGCGCAGAATTCAGAGGAATATACCGACTATATTTCCAAGATGGGGGAAGATAATGAGGTATATTATGATGTAAAGATAAAGGCGTCAAAATTGCTTATGGATAATATAGACAACACTTTTGTTACGGCAGTGTTCCCTGGTTCGGCATCTTTGAGAGACGCAGCCGGACAGCTGATAGAAAATACTGTAAAGTCCGTGAGACGCAGCGAAACGGTAGATGATGCGTATTTTGAAAAGCTTTATGACGATATGAATGCTCTTTACCGCCTTGACAGTTTGTCGGAAGGAAGCATTGTAAATGCAGAAGAAAAAAATTCCGAACCTCTTCCGTTAACTTCAAAGATAATACTGGCAGTGTTGGCAGGCGCGTGGATTTTTATAATTCTTTATTATATTGTGAGTGTAATAAAAAGACAAAAAATCAAAAAATAGTTTTGACAATTTGAAAATATTGTTGTATAATATATCGGTAAATTATGGGTGTGCATATTTATGCCGCTCAAATAAATATTTAAGGAGAGATAAAAATGAAAAAAATTCTTTTATCGCTTTTAGCTGTTTTGCTTGTATTCTCATTTGCTGGATGCGCTGATAATACAGAAAACGGCGGAAATGATACCCCGGATGTAAAATCTGAGGGCGTTATGACATATGATGAATATGTTGCTGCCGATATCGACACGGAAGTTGTTGTTGAAACATACGTGCAGGCAAAGCAGGCATGGTGGGAGGATAAGGCTACTCTCTATACTCAGGATAAAGATGGCGCATATTTTATTTATGAAATGGCTTGTTCTGAGGAAGATTATGAAAAGCTTACTCCCGGAACAAAAATCAAAGTTACAGGTTACAAAGCTGAATGGTCAGGTGAAATTGAAATAATAGATGCTACATTTGAGATCCAAGAAGGAAATTATATTGCAGAGGCACTTGATGTAACATCACTTCTCGGAACCGATGAACTTATTAACCATCAGAATGAATTTGTATCTTTTAAAGGCATGACTGTTGAAGCTGCCGGACAGGACGAGGAAGGAAATGACGTTGCATTCCTTTATAAATGGGATGGCTCTGGTCAGGACGGCGATGATCTTTATTTCAACGTTTCAAAGGATGGAAAGACATATACATTTACCGTAGAGTCTTATCTGTGCGATAATACTACAGATGTTTACTCTGCTGTAAAAGCTCTTAATATCGGAGATACCGTTGATATGGAAGGATTCCTTTACTGGTATGAAGGAGTAAATCCGCATATTACTTCATTAACTGTTACTGAGTAATGTTGTATTATAGAAATATTTGAATTTTTAGCATTAAAAACTGCCCCGTATAGGTTTTCAACACCTATACGGGGCAGTTTATTTTAAGTAAAAATCTAATTATCTTCCGTGAAACAACTTTTTAGTCTGATATTTAGGCTCACATGTCAGCCTTATACCAAGTTTGCGGTAAGTGTCCTGATCTACCTGAGCAAGAATGACAGTAGAATGAGCTTCGCAGTCCCTAAGCTCGCGAAGAGCATTAAAAGCTTTTTTTGCAGTCTCACTGCCGGCAGCGCTGATAGATAGAGCTACAAGGGTTTCGTCCGAATGAAGCCTTGGGTTGTGATTGCCAAGCATGTTAGTTTTAAGAGACTGAACGGGTTCAATTATTTCTCGTCTTATAACCGGTACAGTTTTCTCAATCCCTGCAATAGCTTTTGCTGCATTTAAAAGGGCAGCAGACGAAGCGCCAAACAGCTGACTGGTTTTTCCTGTTACTATCCTTCCGTCAGGAAGCTCTATAGCGACGGCGGGTTGACCTTCAGTAGCTTCGCTTTTGGCAAGGGCAACTGAAGCACATTTTCTGTCTTCAGGAGTAATTTCAGCCTGTTTCATCAATAATTCTATTTTGTTTACGGTATCATCAGTATCTATGCCTATTCTGCGGTTGCAGAGAGCTGTGTAATATCGGCGTATAATTTCTTCACGTGACGCTTTGCACACGATATCGTTATCTACTATAGCATAGCCAGCCATGTTTACACCCATGTCTGTAGGCGATTTATAAGGGCTTTTTCCTGCAATTTTCTCAAAAATTGCATTAAGAACCGGGAAAATTTCAACATCACGGTTATAATTTACGGCAGTTTCGCCGTAAGCCTCAAGATGAAACGGATCAATCATATTTATATCGTTGAGATCCGCGGTAGCCGCTTCATATGCAAGATTTACAGGATGCTTAAGAGGAATATTCCATATAGGGAAAGTTTCAAACTTTGCATATCCTGCCGATATTCCTCTCTTGTGCTCATGATAAAGCTGAGAAAGACAAGTTGCCATTTTCCCGCTGCCCGGACCGGGAGCCGTAATAACTACAAGAGGACGTGTAGTTTCTATGTAATCATTTTTACCGAGCCCTTCCTCGCTTACTATGTGTTTAACGTTAAGTGGATATCCTTCGATAGGATAATGCAGGAAAACACGTATGCCGAGATCTTCAAGCTTGCGCTTGAATTTTTGTGCGGCCGGCTGACCGCTGAACTGAGCTATGACAACACTGCCGACATATAATCCTATTCCTGTAAATGCGTCATAAAGCCGTAAAACATCCGCGTCATAAGTAATTCCCAGATCGCTGCGCATTTTGCTTTTCTCGATGTCAGACGCGTTTATTACCATAACGATTTCAACTTTGTCAGCCATTTTTTTAAGCATTTGAACTTTAATATCGGGAGAAAATCCCGGAAGCACTCTCGATGCATGATAATCGTCGAAAAGTTTTCCGCCGAATTCCAGATAAAGTTTTCCGCCGAATTGATTTATTCGGTTTTTTATGTGTTCAGATTGTTTTGAAATATAAATATCTTTATCAAAACCTAATTTTAGACCCATAATTGCCTCCACGTAGATCTCAATGTATACACTAACACTAAACAAACATTATAATACAAAATTTTACATTTTTTTTAATATAATATGTAAAAAAATCATAAACACGGCGCCTGAATCTTTAAAGAAACAGACGCCGAAATAAAATCATTAACATTAAGGGTTTATTTCGATTATACAGAGAACAGAAGATCGCTGTAGGTTGGGAATGGCCAATATTTTTCGGAAACACGGCTTTCCATACTGTCAGCAATTTTTCTTGCCTCTTCCATAGTTGGGACAAGAGTGTCACGAATATATTTTGCTTTAGACATCATGTCATCAAGTTTATTTAAAGTGGTAAGCTGAGATGAAATATCGCATGATTTTTTGTGAAGCGCAACATTTTTTTCTGAAAGCTCTCCAGCCAGCTCTTTTTCAAGCAGGCATGATTCGTATGAGAGAATTTCACATTTTGCAGAAGCGGTAGAACATAATTCATTTATATATGAGCTTACTGCAGGGACTATCTGTTTATTTATCATGTCAAGCATTGCCAGAGCTTCAATATTTATAGTTTTGACATAATTTTCAATATATATTTCATAACGGGAGTGCATTTCAGCTTCAGTATATACGCCGAAAGAAGTAAATAAGTCTATGTTTTTCTTCTTAATAAAATAAGGAAAAGCATCCACTGATGTTTTAAGATTTAAAAGCCCTCGTGATTCAGCTTCTTTCACCCATTCTTGGCTGTAATTGTTTCCGTTAAATATTATTCTTTTATGTTCTTTAATAGTTTTTATTATAAGTTCATTTAAAGCGTGAGTAAAGTCGTCAGCTGCTTCAAGAATGTCAGCAAATTCAGACAGTTCTTTCGCAACGATAGTATTTAAGACCACATTTGGGGTAGAAATGGAAGCGGATGAGCCTACAGAACGAAATTCAAATTTATTTCCGGTAAAAGCGAAAGGACTTGTGCGGTTTCTGTCCGTGGTATCACGAGCAAATCTCGGTAAGACGTGTACGCCTATACGCATATCTTCTTTTTCTTTCTGAGCGTATGCTTTGCCGCTTTCTATACTTTCGAGTATTTCTGCAAGTTCATCTCCGAGAGACATCGAAATAATTGCAGGAGGCGCCTCATTAGCGCCTAATCTGTGATCATTTCCAGGACTTGAAACAGACACTCGGAGTATATCCTGATATTCGTCAACTGCTTTTATAACAGCGACAAGAAACAGCATAAACTGTGCGTTCTCAATAGGAGAATCTCCGGGTTCAAGCAGATTTACTCCTTCGTTTGTGGAAAGCGCCCAGTTGTTGTGCTTTCCGCTTCCGTTTACTCCGGCAAAAGGCTTTTCATGAAGCAGACACTCAAGACCGTGCCTCCTTGCAACAGTTCGCATCATTTCCATCATAAGTTGGTTATGATCTGTGGCAAGATTTGTAGAAGTATATATAGGAGCAAGTTCGTGCTGAGATGGAGCTACTTCATTATGCTCAGTTTTAGCAAGGATGCCAAGTTTCCAAAGTTCCTCATCAAGCTCTTTCATAAAAGCTGAGATTCTTGGTTTTATAGCTCCATAATAATGAGCTTCCATATCCTGACTTTTTGGTGGCTTTGCTCCGAAAAGTGTTCTTCCGCAAAAAATCAGATCACGGCGCTTGTCGTATAATTCTTTATCTACGATAAAATATTCCTGTTCAGCTCCGACAGTAGCAGTCACACGAGTTGTGGTGGTATCTCCGAAAAGCCGGAGAATTCTGAGTGCCTGACGGTTTAAGACTTCATTTGAACGAAGCAAAGGAGTTTTCTTATCGAGAGCGTCTCCTGAATATGAGCAGAACACAGTAGGAATACAAAGCGTTCTGTCTTTGATAAAAGCATAAGCAGTAGGATCCCAAGCGGTATAGCCTCTTGCTTCAAAAGTGGCGCGAAGACCACCGGACGGAAAGCTGGAAGCATCAGATTCTCCCTTTACAAGTTCCTTACCAGAAAATTCGAGAATGACGCTGCCGTCTCCGAGAGGTGATATAAAGCTGTCATGCTTTTCGGCTGTATACCCTGTCATTGGCTGAAACCAATGAGTAAAGTGAGTTGCGCCTTTCTCAACCGCCCAATCTTTCATAGCACTTGCCACTACATTCGCGATACTTTTATCAAGACTTTTTCCGTTTTCTCGAGTTTTTTTCAAAGCCTTGTAGGTATCCTTTGGCAAACGCTCACGCATTACTCTGTCATTAAAAACAAGACTCCCAAAAATATCATTTATGGAACTCATAGAATACCCCCAAAATAAATAAAGGCACTGCAAAAAGAGAACTGTGCAGTGTCTCAATATTAAAAATATTATACTAAATGTGGTTTTATTTGTCAAGTGATTTGAGGAAAATCCTGGCATTATGAAATTTTATGTTAAAATTAAAAAAAACAGCAAATAATCTGCTATGTGGATAGGGAGGGGATATTACGGATAAAAAGCGAGTGTGTATAGTATATTTTATATTTCTCTTTGCAGTAATAATGGTATGTGCGAGGTTGTTCGTTATTTCAGATAGCGGCTCCGAAGCGAATTATGTCTTGTCCGGTCAATATACGCGGAGAATGGACATAGCAGAAAGACATGGATTTATATTTGACAGAAACGGAGTGATACTTGATCATATTCAAAATGGATATATCTTGTTTGTTGATCCTTCACGCGAAGATGCATCAGAGTATTATGAAACTGCGGAAAAGCTGTCAGATGCTACAGATATGCAGGAGTCATATTTTATAGAAAAATTATTTTCCGGTGCACCGTTTACAGTTGCTGCAAAAAGTGAAACAGAAGATAATACAGTGTTATGCTATGAAAAATATGACAGTACTGACGGGGAGTTTTTGTGTCACGTTTTAGGTTATAATGACTCTGAAGGAAACGGTATGTCAGGAATATGCAAAGCATATTCTGAATTTTTATCGGAATATACATCGGGAGAAGTTTTTGCGAGATACGAGGCAGATGCAACTGGTGCTGTTATGAACGATACATCAGCAGAAATTCATGATTCCGGATATACTGAAGAAAATGGAATTTATTTGACTATAGATGCCGATATACAGAAAATAGCAGAAGAAATCAGCAATGAGGTTCTTGATATGGGAGCTGTTGTAATTCAGGATACAGTCAGCGGAGAGATCCTTGCGCTTGCATCAAGGCCTGCATATGACAGAGGAAATGTAGCGGAATATCTATTGTCAGAACGCGGAGAACTGCTGAACCGTTGTTTTATGGGGTATACCCCGGGTTCTGTTTTTAAAACAGTAGTTGCAGTATGCGCGCTTGAGGAAGACAGTGGATATGCTGACAAGAAATACGAATGTACCGGGGTAATAGATGTTTCAGGCGAAAAAATAAAATGCCATAATATTTTAGGACATGGAGAACTTGATATGAAAGAGGCGTTTGCGCAGTCATGTAATCCGTATTTTATAGATTTGGGACTTACAGTTGGAATTGACAATATTCTTTCAGAAGTAAAAAAATTAGGCGTTGGTGCATATGACAGCATAAATCTTCTACCGGTTTCAGAAGGGAATCTTCCTACTGAAGGATTAAATTTTCCGGCTCAGGTTGCAAACACTTC
The DNA here is from genome assembly GCA_944375955.1 of uncultured Clostridia bacterium. Taxonomy (GTDB): domain Bacteria; phylum Bacillota; class Clostridia; order Oscillospirales; family CAG-382; genus UMGS1052. The sequence goes on from CALWBE010000043.1 coordinate 49,563, forward strand.
TGTAGGTCAGGGGGATGTGCTGCTTACTCCAGTTCAGGTTTGTTCAATAATGTCAACAGCTGCCACAGGCATTTATCATAAGCCGTCAATAGTTTCTAAGCTGGTTTCATACGGTGAGGAAACAGAATATGGAGGCACAGAAGGAACAAGGGTTATAAGTGAGAAAACTGTTTCTGCACTCAGCGAAATGTTGCTAAGCTGTGTTGAAGACGGAACCGGATATAGAGCTAAATCCGACATAGTAAATATTTCGGGAAAAACTGCTACAGCACAAAGCGGTCAGATAAAAGATGATAAAGAGGTAATACATTCTTGGTTTGCAGGTTATTTTCCGTCAGAGAATCCCAAGTATACAATGTGCGTGCTTTGTGACGGAAACGGTGAGGAAAATGAAAATCCGGCGGTTATATTTAAAAAAATAGCGGAGCTTATATCTGAAAACGAATAATAAAAAGCGAAGCCCTTTTAATGAGGACTTCGCTTTTTTGGGAAATTAATCATTATTTCATAAGCTCACATACAGCCTTTGCATATTCTACCGGATCCTCGATAGGAAGCCCTTCAATAAGCAAAGCCTGATTATAAAGAAGCAAAGAATATTTTGCAACTTTTTCGTTGTTTCCTTCGGAAAAAGCGTCTTTTAAGGTCTTGTATATGTCGTGTGAAGCATTGATTTCAAGAACTTTGTTGCTTTTGACGTTTTCACTGCCGGGCATATTTTTCAGAACCTTTTCCATTTCAATGGAAACAGGGCCTTCGCTTGAAAGACAAACAGGATGTTCTTTGAGGCGTGAAGATAGACGAATATCTGCGACCTTTCCGTTCAATGCTTTTTTCATTTCATCAAAAAGATCCTTAGATTTGTCAGTTTCTTCTTTGAGTTCTTCCTTTTCTTTTTCAGTTTCAAGCCCAAGATCTCCGGTATTTATATTTTTAAACTCTTTTTCTTTATATACTCTAAGCATTTGCAGACAAAATTCATCGATATCCTCAGTGCAAAGAAGCAAATCATATCCATGTCCAAGCACGCTGTCAGAAGCCGGCAGCTTTGAAAGCCTGTCAATATTGTCTCCGGCAGCAAAATAGATGTATTTCTGCCCCTCGGGCATAGATGTAACATATTCATCGAGAGATATCATTTTTTTCTGTGACGCAGAATAGAAAATAAGCAGATCCTGCAGCTTTTCCTTATTCATTCCGTAATCTGAATAAACTCCGAACTTTATGATTCTTCCAAAAGCCTTAAAGAATTTTTCATATTTTTCACGGTCGTTGTCTTTTAAAGCTAAAAGCTCATTTTTAATTTTCTTTTCAAGATTTTTGCTTATTGCTTTCAGCTGATGATCTTGCTGAAGAATTTCACGGCTTATATTTAAACTTAAGTCTGAGCTGTCTACGATACCCCGAACAAATCCGAAATAATCAGGGATAAGATCTGCACACTTTTCCATTATCATTACGCCGGAGGTGTAAAGCGCAAGACCTTTTTTATATTCCTTGCTGTAAAAATCGAACGGAGCATGCGACGGAATGAACATCAAGGCATTGTAATTTATCATGCCTTCAGAACTTGTAGAAATTACTTTTAAAGGCGCTTCATAGTCGTAGAAAGTACTTTTATAAAAGTCGTTATACTCTTCTTCTTTAACTTCACTCTTTTTGCGTTTCCATAGAGGAACCATACTGTTTATGGTTTCCAGTTCCTTATAGCTCTCATACTCGTCTTTGTAATCATCGCCTGCATTTTCGGGTCTTGGTTTCACACGGCTTTTAGTGCGTTCCATTTTGATAGGATATCTGACATAGTCACTGTATTTCTTAATAATATCGGACACACCATATTCGTCAATGTAAGCGTCATATTTGTCATTTTCAGTGTCTTCTTTTATTTTTAAAATAATATCCGTTCCTACTTCAGCCTTATCAGCCGGCTCGATAGTGTATCCCTCAGCACCTTTGCTTTCCCATTTATAACTTTCATCAGATCCAAAAGCGCGGCTTATTACTGTTACATCAGACGCCACCATAAATGCGGAATAGAATCCGACTCCGAACTGACCTATAATGTCAATAGAATCATCCTTATTTTCATTTTTGAAATCAAGACTTCCACTTTTTGCGATCGTGCCAAGATTATTTTCAAGTTCATCTTTGGTCATACCTATTCCATTGTCAGAAACGGTAAGGGTGCGGTTTTCCTTATCAATAGTTATTAAAATACGAAAATCGGAGTCTTTTATCCCGACAGATTCATCTGTCAGACCTTTAAAATGCAGCTTATCAATAGCGTCGCTGGCATTGCTTATCAGCTCGCGCAGAAAAATTTCCTTATTTGTGTAAATGGAATTTATCATAAGGTCAAGAAGTTTTTTACTTTCAGCTTTGAATTGTTTAACTCTCATTCTTATCCTCTTTTCTTTGCGAATATTTATTTTTTTGTCTTTTACAAAAATATATTTTACCATATTTTACTTTTAAATACAATATATATTTTGCTTATTTCACTAAATTTTCACAATTTGAAATATGGTTATATATATTAAAAAAGGAAACTTTTATAAGTTTCCTTTTTTCATTTTTCGTTTATCTCATGGAAGTACTGCTGTTTAAGATCAGCGTGCTGTACATAAAAAGTACATCGTCTGTTTCATTAAAATCAACGAAAGCTCCTAAAAAATTACTGTCGATATATCTTATATCTATAAGAGTTATTTTTTTGTAGCTTTCAGCAAGAAGAGGAGCTAAACTGCTGCCGTATGAATCTCTAAATAATACAAGTTCCTTTTCAGTATCTGCATTGCTGTTTTCAATAACCATAATCGGTTGTGATCCGGAAAGGAACATTTCATAAGGATCACGTCCATTTGCGTTTTCCATGTTGTACATTTCTGAATATACAAATTCGCCTGTTTTGTCATCCAGTTTTTTTACCGTACAGCCCTTAATCGTGTCGTTAGTCAAATAACATATATCATCCGGCTGTTTTGGCAGAGCTGCCTGACCGTAATATGCTCCATAAAAAGGAACGTCAAGTTTTACAGTTTCATAGCTGTCAGACAAAGGATTTCCCATCGCTTCCGACAGAGCGTTAGCTACATCGGTAATTTTTTCCTGTCTCCAGTGGGGATCTGTGGTATAATAATCGTCAGCTGAAAGATAAGGGAAAATATCGATGTAATTCATGTCAGGAAGCCTTTGTATCATATTGTCTGCAAAATTATCGTAGTCAAATGACAGAACACCTGCTTTTTCAGCAAGAAATGCACCTTTGTCAGGAACAAGTGAAAAATATATGTTGCAGTTTTTATCTTTAAAATACATTTCACATAAACGTTTAAATTTAGCTGCAGCATAATCGAGCATTGAGTCATCCTGAGGATATTCGATTTTTACTAAATGTCCGTCCTCAACATAAAAACCGTTGCACTCGGTATTGCCGAAAATAAAAAACTCAGTTAATGCCTTAATGCTTCGCATTGTATCTCGTGCCGGGAACTGATCTAGTGAATAGCTTTCAAAGTCATCCATAAATTTGCCGTCTGAAACAGAAGACAAAGATACTTCAGGAAACTTATTGAGCAGACGCCGTTCAGCTTCAGAGTAGTCTTTTTGACCTCCGAAGACATAAGCGGCGGAGAATATAAAAATGATTAGAGCTGAAATAATAGGAAGCAATAGGTTTTTAATATTTGTTTTCATTATTTATCGCCTCCTGCTGTTAAAATCTAAAATACAAAAATGGATTAAAAGAACCGTCTACGAGATATGCTGTACATATTACAAGCAATGCCGGAACAACTATAGTTTCAAGAACATTCATGGTTTTTTCACCGAAAGAAGATTTTTTACTTCTTACTTTTTCAGCTATAATCTTAGCAGCAGGGGTGGCAGCGAAAATACCAATAATTAAAGTGAAAGCATATGATCGCATATAATATATAGTTTCTTTTGATATAGCCGGAAGGTCTCCAAAGCCAAACATTGAATATATGTCATGCATAGCCTGCTGGAGATCAGAGGCATTGAAAATTACAAATCCTATTATAACAAAAAACAAAGCATAAATTCTGCTTAATATTTTTGATTTTTTAAGATATTTTAACAGAAACAATTTTTCAAGTATAAGAAGTACGGCAAAATACAGTCCCCAGATTATAAACGTCCATTCAGCGCCGTGCCACATGCCGGTAAGCATCCAAACAACAAGAATATTAAAAATGTTGCGCAGGAAAGGTACTCGGTTGCCTCCTAACGGTATATATACATAGTCTCTGAACCAGGTACCCAATGACATATGCCATCTTCTCCAAAACTCCGTAATGCTCTTTGAGATGTATGGGTAATTAAAGTTTTCGAGAAAATTAAATCCGAAGAAATTTCCGAGACCGATTGCCATATCACTGTAGCCGGAAAAATCAAAATATATGTGCAGCGTATACGATATTGCGTATAGCCAGTAAAATATTACAGATTGTTCGCCTGAAGCGCGGAAAATATCACAAATTTCACCCAAACGATTTGCAAGTAGAACCTTTTTTGCAAGACCGAGCACAAATCTGCGCGTTCCGTAAGCGGCTTTTTCAAAACTATGAGAACGCTGATCCAGGTCGGATTCAACATCTGAATATCTGACTATAGGTCCTGCTATAAGCTGCGGAAACATAGTTATATAAGCTGCAAGATTTATAAAACTTTTCTGAGGTTTTACGTCACCGCGATAAACGTCAACAGTATAACTCAGTATTTGGAAAGTATAGAAACTTATACCTATAGGGAGTACTGTTTTAAGCAAAGGTACAGATAGGCCGGTTACAGCATTGAAATTCGAAATAAAGAAATCGGCATATTTAAAATAACATAAGAATGCTAAATTTTGGACTATTGAAAGCGCGAGGAAAAACCGTGAAACGGTTTTTCCTCGGGTTTTTCCTATCAGGAGTCCGAAAATATAACCGAATAATATCGAAATCAAAAGTAAAATCGTGTATTTTTGCTCACCCCATGCGTAAAATATAAGACTGGAAAGTAAAAGCACAGAATTTTTTAATTTTTTCGGTGCTATATAATAAAGTATCAATACGCAAGGAATAAAGAAATACAAGAATGGGATTCCTGAAAATAACATTTATTCACCTATAAAATTGTCAGTCTGCCAAAAAAACGACAGATAAAGTTTATTATTCCTCAGAATTTCTGCACATTACAAAGAAAACAGTATTTCCTACGTTATCAACTACCATCTCATCAGCTTCAACACAGATATTCCAACGTAAATCGGCATTGTCGCTTAAAGTGGTCTTGAATGCATCGACATCAGCATCATCGGGAAGTACAAAAATATATCCTACAAAGGGGATAGCGCCTATCATCGGAGAGAACATTGCCCCTTCATCAAAACCGGATATTTCAGCATTTCCGAAACCGGAAAGATAGCCTGCCTCAACTGCAGTTACCATCATGTTTGTAAGAGGAAGATCGGCTTCGTCGGTAATCGTTGTAGCAAGAGCCTCTGCTGATTCAGCGTCTGCAACATTTTCTTTAAATATATCCAGCAATGTCGTACCAATAGTAGCACTTGAATTGTCGGCGCTGTCATTATTACCATCAGTTTCGTTGGTATTTGCATTTTCATCGTTGTTGTTTTCGGCATCAGAGTTTTCATCATTGTTTTCTTGATCGTTGTTTTCGATCTCACTGTTATTTTCGCCGTTTTCATTTGGATTTTCTTTGTTTTGGTCTGTGTTAGTACATGCAGCCATAGAAATTACTAAAGCGGCTGCGAGTAGAGTTAATAATGTTTTTTTCATGGCTTTTTCTCCTTTTTGTTAAATAAAATTTTGTTAATTTTTTGCCAATCTGCATATATAGACGGACAAAAAAATAATTTGTTCCAAAATATCATAATATTTTAAACATGTTAAATTGCACGAATATTAAAAAAATAACAATATTTTACTGTAAAAACTACATAAATATTATAACATGAATACAAAAAATGTCAATAAAATAATCATTTTATTTATAATAGATACGTAAAATATATAAAAATTTGCTATATTAGCTAATAAAGAACACATTAGTTTTTAAAATTAGCGAAATGAGTTCTTTATTTATTTTATCGAAAATTTTTATTTTTAAGCGAAAATTTTATGTAAAATTTTTTAAAGCGAGTGAGATTTAAACTAGAAAGTTGTGTATATAAGTGAAAAGCAAAAGAGAAAACAGAAAACTGAAAGGAGTGATTGCTTTTGGAGGACAGCAAAATTGTTCAAATGTATTTAGAGCGTGATGAAAGAGCAATATCAGTTACGGCTGAAAAATACGGAAAATATTGTGAATATATAGCAAAAAATATTCTGGGAAGTGGGGAAGATGCAGAGGAATGCGTAAATGATACTTATTTAAGTGCATGGAATTCTATACCGCGCACAGGCCGGAGGTTCTTTCAGTATTTTTGGGTAAGATAACACGTAACCTTTCTTTTAACAGGTATAAATATAATAAAACAAAGAAGCGCAATTGTGGTGAAATAACGGTGGTGCTTGATGAATTGGCAGAAATTATATCTGGAAACGATGATGTGGACAGCGAATTAAATTATAAGGAACTTGTATTTGCAATAAATGAGTTTTTAAATACTCTTGACACGGAAAGACATGACATTTTTATATTTCGCTACTTTTATACGGAAAGCATATCGGATATAGCGCATCGATACGGCAAAAGGGAAGGAAACGTATCAATGACGCTTAACCGCATCCGCAAGAAACTGCAGAGATATCTTTATGAAAGGGGATTCAAAATATGACAGAAGAAAAGCTGTATGAGCTGTTAAATGAGATTAGTGATGATCATGTGCAAAAAGCAAAAAGAACAAAAAAAGTAAAAAAAAGCTTTATATTAAAGTGTGCTGCAGCAGCAGCGTGTGTTTGTGTAGTAGCACTTTGGGTTTTTCATATAGGAATTCCTTCTTCTGATACCGTGATAACCGCATCTGGACTTCTGACGGTAACTGCATATGCCGAATCGAATGAAGAATTGGTTATGCAGGAAGGAATAGAAATGCCGACGAATTTTAGCTGGAGTCTTGCAATGAGCAGCAGTCCCGGTTTGCCGTTAAATCTGTATGCAGATGAATATGAGGATGTAAAATTTGAAGTATGGACGGACGGCGGAACATTGCTTCTTTGGGAATCAAATGCAATAGAAAAAATTGACGGCACATTTTATGCAGAAAACGGAACAACTATATATTGGAGCACTGCTTTTAACTACGAGGAAAATCGATTTGAGGCATATTCGAAAAGTATATCTTATATCGGGATAATTATAAGAGAAAACGAAAATATTGTAGGATATGCGGTTGTGCAAATATATACTGACGATTCCGAAGACGGAGTTTTAAAAACATATTTTGCAAAACTGTTAAAATCAGTGTCTTTCCCGACGGTGAAAGGAAAATATCAGAATATAACTTCGGAATATGTGATGTCAGAAATTGAAAAAGTCAAAAAATCTTAAAATGTGGAATATAATTTTTAAGTTAAAGCAAAACAAAGCCTAATTTTAAAAGCTCTGCCGTGTATACGGCAGAGCTTTTACTGTAAATGTATTATGTATAAATATCTGCCGTGCAGTTTAATTTTTCACATAAATATTGATGCTTTAATATATTGACTTTGATAAAACATGATGATATAATAGATAAATAATTTATATTCAAAAATCCTTTTTTTCCAACCTAAGTTTTTATTGGACATAGTAAAATTGATTATTGATGTGAGGTGTTTTATCAGTGATTTTGTCGACACAAACTGATTGTGCAGCAAAAATTTTTGGCGATCATAAAGCTGTTGAAATGATTGCGGCGGCTGGATTTGATGCGGTTGACTATTCAATGTTTGAAGTTAAAAATGACGATGATCATCCAGTTCTTTCCGATAATTATGAAAAATATGCGCATGAATTGAGAAAAACAGCGGAAGAAAACGGCGTTTTTTTTAATCAGTCACATGCACCGTTTCCGTCGTATATAAATGATGATAATCATTATAACAGTATAATATCTGACAGAATAAAGCGTTCTATAGAGTTTTCCGCAATCCTTGGAGTGAAGCAAATATGTGTTCACCCGGCGATTTTTCCGAATGACGAGAACCGCGAGTATGAGTTCAATCTTGAATTTTACAATTCGCTTATACCGACAATCAAAGATACGGGCATAAAAATAGGTGTGGAGAACATGTTTTTGTATGATAAGGATGCAAAAGCCATCCGCCCCGGAGCATGCGGAACATCGCAGAGAATGATACGCCTTTTTGATTCTCTGGATAGCAAATATTTTACGTGCCTTTTAGATATAGGTCACTGCGGACTTGTTGGAGAAAAGACCGAGAATTTTATAAGGTCATTGGGTACAGAAAGACTCGGGGCGCTGCATGTTCACGATAATAACTATAAAAGTGATATGCATACATTGCCGTTCACATGTTCGATAAATTGGGAAAATGTTACTGCAGCTTTAAAAGACATAAAATATGCGGGTGAGTTTACATTTGAGGCAGATTGCTTTTTGTATCCGCTTCCAAACAATATTGTATCCGATGGGCTTTCATTTATGAATATCGTCGGAAGACAGCTTATTTCTATGATAGAAAATTAAGTGTATTTTATAGGAGCTAAAAATGGCAAAAGAACTTGAAAAACAATACAACCCTCACGGAACAGAAGAGAAAATATATAAAATGTGGGAAGATGGCGGATATTTTAAGCCCAGCGAGGACAAATCAAAAACTCCGTTTTCTGTTGTGATTCCGCCTCCAAATGTAACCGGTCAGCTGCATATGGGTCATGCGCTTGACGAAACTCTGCAAGATATATTAGTACGTTATAAAAGAATGCGTGGTTTTAACACATTATGGATTCCGGGTACCGATCATGCAGGAATTGCAACACAAATAAAAGTTGAGGAATACCTTAGAAAAGAAGAAGGTATTACACGGTATGATCTCGGACGCGAAAAGTTTTTAGAGCGTGTTTGGCAGTGGAAAGAAAAATACGGTTCACGTATAATAAGTCAAATTAAAAAGCTCGGCTGCTCATGTGATTGGTCGCGCGAGCGTTTTACTATGGATGAAGGCTGTTCAAAGGCAGTAAAAGAGGTATTTGTATCGCTTTATGAAAAGGGACTTATTTATCGTGGAAATCGAATAATAAACTGGTGTCCAAAATGTACAACAGCATTGTCTGACGCCGAAGTCGAATACAGCGAGCAGGCAGGACATTTTTGGCATATCCGCTATCCTGTTAAGGATAAGCCCGGAGAGTATGTTATAATTGCGACAACTCGTCCGGAAACCCTTCTGGGCGATACTGCAGTTGCGGTTCATCCGGATGACGAAAGATATAAAGACCTTGTAGGAAAAATGCTTATACTGCCGCTCGTCGGACGAGAGATACCCGTAATTGCGGATGAATATGTAGAAAAAGATTTCGGTACCGGTTGTGTAAAAATTACTCCGGCACATGACCCGAATGACTTTCTTGTAGGTCAGCGCCACAATCTTGAGCAGATACGTATATTCAACGACGACGCTACGGTAAACTCTTTTGGCGGAAAATATGAAGGCATGGACAGATATGATGCAAGAAAAGCAATCGTCGATGACCTTGAGAAGGAAGGCTTATTGGTAAAGGTTGAAGACCATGCGCACAATGTTGGAACCTGTTACCGATGCCATACAACAGTCGAGCCTATGACGAGCAATCAGTGGTTTGTTAAGATGGGACCGCTTGCGAAGCCGGCGCTTGATGTTGTATATGACGGCAAAGTAAAATTTGTTCCTGAGCGTTTTACGAAGATATATATAAACTGGATGGAGAATGTTCATGACTGGTGTATTTCCCGTCAGCTTTGGTGGGGGCATCGTATACCGGCGTATTACTGCGACTCCTGCGGATGCATGAAAGTGTCTAAAACCGATATAAAGGTTTGTCCGGAATGCGGAAAGCCGATGCGCCAGGAGGAAGATGTGCTTGATACATGGTTTTCTTCAGCACTTTGGCCATTTTCAACTCTCGGATGGCCGGAAAAAACAGCGGATCTTGAGTACTATTATCCGACAAATACGCTTGTTACAGGATATGATATAATATTTTTCTGGGTTGCGCGCATGATATTTTCAGGACTTGAGAATATGAAAAAAGAGCCGTTCTCTTACGTTTTTATGCATGGGTTAGTACGTGACGAGCAGGGAAGGAAAATGTCCAAATCACTCGGAAACGGAATAGATCCCATTGAGGTAATTGATAATTACGGAGCAGATGCTCTTAGATTTACGCTTGTTACCGGAAATTCACCAGGAAACGACATGCGTTATTCCGACAAAAAAATGGAATCCTCACGCAACTTTACTAATAAAATATGGAATGCTGCGCGTTTTGTAATGATGAATTTGGATGACGACACGCAGGCAGTACTTCCGGATAAACTTGAGCTTGAGGACAAGTGGATAGTATATCATCTTAATAGGACGGTAAAGGAAATTACTGCAAATCTTGACAAGTTCGAACTTGGCGTTGCAAGTGCAAAACTGTACGAATTTATTTGGGATTTGTTCTGCGACTGGTATATTGAACTTGTAAA
>CALWBE010000044.1 GCA_944375955.1 uncultured Clostridia bacterium
GCGTTGTTTAATATTATAAATAACGCTGTCACACACAATAAGGAGGGTTGCACAATAACTATTACAGAACAGGAGCGAAACGGCAGCGTCATTATTGAAATTCGCGACAATGGCGCCGGCGTTCCAGACAGTGTCATTGGAAATATCAAGGCCATACCAAAAACAGCACATGGCATAGGACTTCCGATGGCATATCGCATTATATCGGTTCACGGCGGAACTTTTGATGCACATAACGATAATGGTTTTTGTGTTATAATGACATTCCCCATAAATTAATCATTACAAAAACGGTTAATATGAATAGTATGTTTGTTCATATTAACCGTTCTCATATTTATATGTTCACAAAAGATGACATCAAAATAAAGCAAAACTGTCATATTGTACGATACATTTAACTCATATCCGTCTTTTCTAAAGTGACAGGTGAAACTGTAATGGCATATCATATTGAAAAAAGCCACCTATCAGCATTGAGTGATATGCACAACATTAACAACTACTGTAATAGACATGGGGCAAGTCCTTCAGCTCACCTCCATTTCTCTTATTCTAAAAGGCCTGTGTATTTGTAACTAAAGCTTAAATATTGTCATAATAATATTTATTAAAGTTAATTTCCGTATACTATTGTTACATATATAATTCTCTAAATTTTTCTGCACAAATAGGTTTATTATAAAAATAGCCTTGTCCGTAATCGCAATTTAACATTCTCATTGTTTCCTTATCGTATTCTGTTTCAATTCCTTCTGCAACTGTATGTATTCCAAGTTCTTTTGCAATAGAAATAGTATGTTCCAAAATAATTTTACGTCGCTCGGCATCTGCACTAGATACTTTTTGAAGAAAAGCTCTGTCAAGTTTTAATTCGTCGATTTTTAATTGATACAGCATATTAAGAGAAGAATATCCACTCCCAAAATCGTCCATGGATACCTTAAATCCTTTAGAATGAAGTTCTTTAATTCTACAATCAATTTCTTCTAAGCTATCCATGGCAACGCCCTCTAAAATTTCCAATGTAATAAGAGACGGTGATATTTGATAGCTATTTACTACTTGTAGTAAATCATTTACATAATTTCTATTAAAAAAAAGTAATTTTGACTGATTGATTGAAATAGGAACAGGTTTTATATCTAAGTCTATCCACTGCCTAATCTGGCGGCACACCATATCTACCATATACATATCAAGCTTAAGACAAAATCCATTTGCTTCAAAAAGTGATATAAATTCGCCAGGATAACGATAGGTTCCATCAGGCTTTTGCCAACGAACCAAGGCTTCAGCCCCAACTAATTGATTGTTTTGCAGATTATATTTGGGCTGTAAAAACAACTTAAATTCTTTATTTTCCAACGCCGTGTGCATATATCTTTCAATACTGTTTTTATTTCTTAAGTTTTCATGAAGTTCCTCATTATATACCGCTACACTTGTATAAAGTTTTCTTTGAATACTTTGCATCGCAAGCAGCGCCTTTGCAGTATCTCCTCTGATTGCAATACCTGAATATAACGATATTTCATAACTGTACTCTGCGTTTCGTGTAGTTTCGCTCACATGGCGCACAATATTTTCAACCCGTAACTTCAGCTTATCTTCTTCTATATCTAACATTAAAATATAAAATAAATCTGCGGCATCTCTGCAAAAAAATTCCCCTTCTTTTAAATTTTTTTCTATGACTTGTTTAATATAACGTAACACTTTATCTCCTCCGTTATTGCCGAACAGGTCATTAATAAACTTAAAATTATGAATATTTATAGCAACGATGCTGTAGTCTTCATGCTTTTTTTGAAAATCTTCAAATTCCAGCGAAAATCGCAATAAATTTTTTGCCCCTGTTACCCCATCAATATAAGCCTGCTTTAATATAATAGATGTATTTTTGCGGAATTTATAATATCCATAATAAAGCAACAAAAGCATGAACAATAAAATAATAAACAACACACTGCCAATCATTAGGATAATACGTTCTAATGGTAATATAGTGCCCCAAAGCTTATTTGCACAAAATAAATTCCAACCATTTAATCCCATTGATTCCAGATAAAAATGACATTTTTCATGATTATATGTAAATTCACCAAACATGCTTTCATGATTTAAAAGCATCTTTTTTGTAATGTTTTTTGTGTTCTCTGATAAATATGGTCCATCAAAAATTGACTTCATATTTTTCTTGACCAGTGTGTTTTCCGAACGCACAAGAAAGTTTCCTTGATCATCTATAATATGTACATATCCCTGACCTCCCATTACGGTATTTCCGTTTGCAATGTCTTTAAAAATTTCTATCGTGTCACTGGCAGCAACGACTCCAATAACTTTGTCACCCTCATATACCGGCACAGCATAAATAAATAATTTTTCATGATATACACTGCTATCAAACAATTTAGAAACAGAATTTTCCCCATTAAAAGCTTTTTTTATTGCTTCTCCTGCTTCATTGCTGCAATCTTCTAAAGTGAAGTCACGCCATATACCATAACCCGGTGTATTTAATATACCCCAGCCCTCCGAAGATAGATATGCAAAACTTACAAACCCGTTTGCTTCATTTACACTAACAATACTGTTTTCCATTTTTTCTTTTGAATTTATAATACCGCTTACTTGACACGTATTTGCGAAAGTGGTAAGTATTTGCATGCTTTTATTCATTTGTTTGAAAATACGGTTTTTGTATTCCATAACCTCTGTTTTCATTTGAATATGTTCAGCTTCGTGAGAATTTTTAAATACATATAGCAATATTCCTCCACTTGCCGCACACAAAACAATACTGCTAACAATGATAATAACTGTAATCACAATGAGCTGTTTCTTTATCTTTTTCTCATTTATGTTTATGTTTATGTTCTCATTTCGCACTGCTTTGCCCCCGCATCCAAAAAGCCTTAATCATTTCTTATGTATAAATATTTTTTTGCTTCATAAACCGGCATAGGTTTATAAAAATAAAATCCTTGAATAACATCACAGTTTATTTTCACCAATTTATCAACCTGCTCCTTTGTTTCAGCACCTTCTGCAAGAACAGTCATATTTAGCTTATGTCCTATATCAATAAGACCGTTTAAAATAATTTCGCCTTCTTTTGTAGACAGATGTTTTACTAAGTCTTTATCTATCTTTAAGCCGTCAAACTTATATTTTTTCAAATCAAAAAAACTTGCACTTCCACTGCCAAAATCATCTAATGCTATGCTCGTTCCATATTCCTTCATTCTTTTTGCGTTATAATACATTGTGTCATAGTCAATAATTGCAACGCTTTCTGTAATTTCTAAAATAAGCTCTTCTCTTGGGAATTCATACCGATCAATAATTTCAATACATTTATCTGCAAAATTTTTTGCTACAAATGTATTTCTTGAAAAATTACAGGAAACAAAAAAGTCACCTTTGCCTTCTCTGTATGTTTGTTGTAGAAATTCACAAACTTTTTCTAACATAAAATAGTCTAGTTTTTCAACAGCATTTTCTTTTTCCAGCAACGGAATATATTTAGAAGGCAAGATTATCCCTTTTTGTGGATGATTCCATCGTGACAATGCTTCCGCACCTACTATTCTTCTTGCAGCTGTATCAACAAAAAAGTGTAAATATAAAGCAAATTCATTGTTTTTTATTGCCGCATCTACATGATCATACAACTCTTTTTCTTCTTCATAAGCAAACGTAATCTCCTTCGTACACCATGTATATGAAATTCCGTGGGTATTGGCATACGTATATGCCTGCTCACATTTTAAAAGAATCATGCTAATATCTTTATCATCATTTCTCAGTTGATATAATCCTGCAGTAACATATTCTAAATGCTCTTTTTTATTTTTGTCATCGTATTCTTGCAGGCGTTTTAAAATAACTTCAACAAACTGTACACTTTTTTCAGTCATCTCTGACAGTTTAAAAACGGCAAACGTTCTGTCTGAGGCTCTGGCAAAAATATCAGTATCTGCTATATATTCTTTTATAACTGCTGTCAAATATCTGAGGAAACGATCTGTTTCGCTACCGCCTTTGAGTCTTCTTAATTTTTCTGTATTTACATTAAAACAAATTGCGCAGTATAAAACTCTATTTTTATCATGAGTTAATTGATGGTAACGCTCTAATAAATATTTATCATTCCCAATCCCTGTGACTGCGTCAATTTTATATTTCTTATTATTCAGTATTTTTTTCTTTAAATATAAGGCAAAAATAACAAAGATTGTTAAAATTACAAAAGCAAAACCTATAATTAATATCCATCTTCCAAAGGATATAGATATTTTTTTATCGATTGCTTCGCTAATAAGCAAACTATTTTTTTCAGACGCAGTAATGTTAGAAAAATATTCTTTCAAGCTATTTTTTAAGTTTTCACCCGCAATTTTGGTAAATAGAATTTTATATTCAATGATATTTCCGTCCTGCATTAAGTCTATAGCCAAAACACCATCATGCCACATCTCCTCTGAAAATTCTGACTGTACACATCCGGAAATCAACTCAGCTTGGAGATTCTCTGCCTTCTGTTTGCGCATATCGTTATTTTGTGTATCAAGATATTCAATTTTATATGCTCCGCTTTGAGAAAAATCCGCTAAAAGATTTGGTATAACCCCCTTGAAAGTTTTACTGTCGTTGTCATAGTATTCAATAGGGTACAAATCAGGATTCCCTGCAACATAAATCGTATAATTTTTTCCCTCAGCATAGGCAAGTAACACGCTAAAAAACAAACTGCTTATGAAAAGACATATCACAAAAGCCACACGTGCTTTTGAACTTATATTACTTTGCTCTTTTTTCAACTGCAGCGTCCCCCGTTTTTATATTTATATCATTTCTTTTAAACATGTTCATGTTTTGCAAATCTGTATTATAGTTCTGTTGCTCAAAAGCTGTCTCAGTTTCTTTGTTTTCTGAATAAATAGGGCTTTCTTTCAATATGCTGTGTCCTTCCTCAGAGATGTTTTTAAGACTGGTTTCAAATTCTTTTAAAATATGAACTAATGAAACCCGATAAGCGTCTATTGTTTCAATATAATTCTTAAGCTGCATTTCCTGTTTTTGTTTTTCCTCATTTATCGTTTCCCTGATTTTTTTATTTTCTAAAACGGCAGCATCTTTAATTTCTTTTTCATAGTTTTTAGCACTAATGATAGATTCTGAAATAGAAGATTGCATTTTTTTATAGATATCATTCTCTGCTCTTATGCTTTCCATTTCTTTTTCAAGTGCTGCATTTCTTTCCTGTAATTCTTTGATTAAATAATTCGACTCCCTGTCTTTTTCCACTAATTTTTGAGAGAATTCTTGATTTAAGTATGAAATATATTGATATACACTCTCTTTACTGTACCCAAATAGACTTTTTCTCAGTTCTGTA
This sequence comes from uncultured Clostridia bacterium, assembly GCA_944375955.1. Lineage (GTDB taxonomy): Bacteria > Bacillota > Clostridia > Oscillospirales > CAG-382 > UMGS1052. The sequence goes on from CALWBE010000044.1 coordinate 5,408, forward strand.
ATATTCATAATAACCCCTCTTTTATTTAATATCGATTTGCTTTCGCTCAATTCTTCCCCAATGTGATTTATTCTTTTTATAACCGGCAAGGGCTGTTGCACGAACCCAAGCAAGGACAAAACGCAAAAATGATATTTCGATAAAACATAATGCAGTCGCCTTTATTACATCTGTAAATGACAGCTTTAAATCGATAGTATGTACTCTTGCAAAAAATGCGGTCAGTGATAAAACAGACGAATATACTGCATAAATGACAAAGAACAGTATCATAAATGGCACATTTATAAGATTTAAGAAAAATGCAAGTACAATTGTAACAACGCCAAAAATCTCAATATATGGGGATAACAATTCATAAAGTAAAAAATAAATATATGATATAGATCCCACTAATCCATATTTGGGATTTAAAAACATTTTATGATGTCTCGCCATACTTTGAAAAAGACCTATGTGCCACCTCCTTCTCTGTTTTCTCAAGTCATTCAATGTTTCGGGCACTTGGCTCCAACAGATAGCATCTGTAGCATATTTGATTCGATAGTCAATTTTATTCTCTCTGCAATACACATGAAGTTTTACGACCAACTCCATATCTTCTCCCATTGTGGTACTGTCATATCCTCCTGCCGCTATGACTACATCCTTTTTAAACAATCCAAATGCGCCGGAAATAATTATACTGCCATTAAACTTATCAAATAAAATTCGAGCAGCTAAAAAGGAACGATCATATTCTAACACTTGCATACATGCCAAAATATTTGCCGGCAATTTATAATTGATAACTTCTCCGTTTTTAATTTCTGCACCATTACACGGACGTACAACTCCTCCTACTGCTACAATGTTGTCATATTCGAGTACAGGCCTTACAATTTTTTCCAGCGAATCGTTTTGCAGTACTGAATCTGCATCCATGCAGATAAAATAAGGATATTTTGCCGCATTTATCCCCATATTCAATGCATCTGCCTTGCCGCCGTTTTTCTTCCGTATGAGTGTAAGAGGTACTTTATACTTTAATGTTTCATAAACAAACTCTTCATTTTGGCAAAATATTTGCTTTCTGATGGGACGAGTAATTTGTTTCATGTCAAAAGCTTTGATAACTGCCGTTGATGTATTATCAGAAGAGCCGTCATCCACAACAATGATTTCATAAATCTTATAATGAAGAGACAATAATGATAAAATTGTAGCTTTTATGGTCACTTCTTCATTATATGCAGGTACCACAATAGATACGGGCACATAATAATCATCAAGCAATTCATTTTTCAACATATTTTGTCTTTTAAAGCTGTATAAAGTAACCGATCCAACCGTAACAGCTAAAAATAAAAATGTAGAATATCCAATTAAGTATAAAACAAAAAATATACCTACATAGTCAAAAAACAATTTTAATATATCCATCATATCAAAGTCACCTCCTACATACTCTCTTGTAATGCCCTATGGTCAAATCGGTACATCATCATTTCACGTGCAAATCGATCATTCCCATATATAACGTCCGCCATTTGATCATAACTGACATTCAATATTTCGAGGCTTTGAGCGGCATTGTATCGAACATACCAATTAGAGCTAAAAAGCGCGTCTTTAAGTACTTTTACAGTTTGGTCACAGGGATATGAAGCAAGTGATAAAGCGCTGAACGCCGCATAATTCCAATTCAGTTCATCGAAATCCTCAGCAAAAGCAATTAACAGAGGGTATGCAGATGTATAAGGATATTTCCCAAAATATCTTATTGCGCAAAAGTGAAGTTCTGAATTAATTTTTTTATTTTTTAGAATACTTAGCATTTGGTTTTGATAATCTCCGCTTTTAAAGCGGATATAATTTAGGATCGATACTTGCATTTGTTCTTTAAACTCAAATAAATGTTCCCAAAGTAAGGAAATCAGCGAATTATGTTCTCCTTCAAACCCTAACAGAGCTTCAGATACAATTTTGCTGTGAATAAATATATTCTCTTTTTCTAAAACCTTTAGTCCGTCTAATACATTTTCTGCACTACCTAATGCACACAAGGCTTTTATTGCATTGTGTCTGCAATAAAGGCTGTCTTTTTTTAAGTATTCTTTTAAAGCATCAATCATTGACGTAAACGGCATTTGCTTGCAAATCTTATACTTGAACATAAAATAGGCAAAATAAGCCGACTGCATCCTTTCCTTTTTTAAATAAACTACTGCCAAATACAAAAAAACTGATTGTGTGTTTTTTAGATATATATCTATTTTTTCTCTGTCTTGCTTTATGATCTCCTCTAAAGAAGTATCAAAGCTCATCAAATTTTCCACTTTTGATAGCTTTTTGTTTAGGTATAACAAATGCTCTGCATCAATTTTTCCCCCAAATGAAACATTGTTCATTTGCTCTATGATTTTGCCTGTAAAAATGCGTTCTTTTTTATTTGATGTTCTAACATTTCTTTTTAGAAGAAACAGATATGCAAGGTTAAATGCAATCATACTTAAACATATCGCTCCATAACAATAAATCAATATTTCTATTCGCATAAAACACCACTTCTTTATTGTTTTGACAAAGAGGTCCAAAACTCTTTTACTTCATAATAAGACTGTTTCAGCCGTTCGTGATAAGTCACATTTCTTCCCCACCCTTTTAACGGAAATGCTTCTAAATGAATTCTCATATCATTTCCTTCTCCAGCAATCCCTACATTGATGTGTTCAATTTTAATATATTCAACACCGTAATTCTCGTAATAATCATCATGAATCATCATTTCCGATGGATTTGCAAAATTTAGTAACTGCCACGGAAGTTTTATTTCTATGTAATCACCACAAAAAATATAATCTGCAAGAGAATTAAAATCACTGCTATCCGGATTTGCATTTCCATAAGTCAACAGTCCGGTTTCATATATCTCGGCAGTTGCAGTCCAATCTCCTGTAATAAGCGGAGTTGCCGTTTGCAGCATTAAATTTATAGTCTTGAAAATAGGAGTATCAGATTCCGGTGGATTAAGGAATGCGTCCTCATCATATGTTTCATGATAAAACATTGCTCTTAGTACCTCATATCTTTCCTGAACTACAATACGGCTGTTATTTTGACCGTCTATGGCAATAACAAAATCAACTTCTTTGTCAAATTTTAAATCGTAATTAATGCAGTAGTTACTTCCTGTTTTTGGTGTCACATCAATAGGAATATATATTTTATCAACATCAGGATTAAAGTTATCTTTGTGTACCAGAAAATAGATAAACTTTTCATCATATTTCATAGAAAGAGATAGCGTGTTATTGTTTATAACGATGTCTTCTTCTTTCCATTCCGATACATCGCCGTCAACATAGCAAATGCTTTTCTCTTCTCCCGGATCAAATGACAACAATCCAAAATACTGTTCATTTGTTTGATAATCACTCCAAAAAGGTGTTTTTGTTAAATCAACGGCATGCATTGTATTCCACGTTCTTTTAAACCATTCGTCCTGCCAGGTAAAAACACAGCTTCCTGCACAGCCTGCTTCAATAATGTCTTTATAGCAATCAATAATTGCCTGCCCTTGCTCCTGCTCAGACATATTTCCTTGATTTCTTCCAGTGTTCCTATCTATTTGTGCCATCCCTCTCCCAGTAGAAACTCCATATTCGGAGATCACAACAGGAATGCTATGATGATTTGTCAGCGTTTTTAAGTAGGTTAAATAGGTATTGACTCTTCCGTCATCCGTATAGGAATATCCCGTTTTATCATCTATATATTCTAAATAATCCGGAAAATACGGATATACATGATAGGATGCAAAGTGTCCGGATATAAATTCATCTGTTGTTTTGATATGTTCAACATCTACCTTTGCACACTTCATAAAAAATCGAGTTATATCTTCCGGATAGTCAAAAGGATCTGTAGTAGGCCAATTAGAAAATGCAACAAGCCTTTGATTTTTATATCGTTTGCTTTCATATTCAATAATCTTATCTCCCACCTCGCACAGCATTGCTTCAAATGGAGATGCATCTTCTGTAGTATACATATACCTTCCTTCATAAAAATTTTTTTCAGGATATTTGTGATTGGTATATGCTACTGTTACATCTTCCCATTCAACTCCCAAAATATATCCGATTACCCATTTTGAAATATCTTTATGATAGCTGCCTGATCCCAAACCATATCCTAAGCTTAACTTCTTTTGCCCGTGCAATATATCTACGACCGTCTTGCAATCGTCTATAAACTGATCGCGAAAATCAGGATCATATGCGTCTCGATGTGAATTTTGAATATAATCATTTACCCACACCCCATGAATTAAATAAAGCGGATCTTCAGGATTACTTTCATTGTATTCATAAAATGCGTTATAAAAATCATCCTGCAAAATTGTATATACACGAATGGTATTCGCACCCATTTCTTTAATATAACCAAACCATCTAAGATATGTCTCTTTATCAATGGCATAGTCAGTTGCCCATTTTCCCGGAAGTCCTACTCCCATATTAACTCCTCTTATTTCAAACGGAATATATTCTCCATTTACATTCATATAAATTTCGGTATCATCCGTCTTCATAAAAGTAGTTATAGGTTCATTGGGATTAAAATCTATATAAATTCCAAAGCGGTAATAAGCACTGTCCCAAATTACATATAGTAGTACAATTGACGCCGCCAATAAAATAAATTTTTTCATAAGTCCATAATTCCTAAATTCTTTTTCAGTTTATTAGTGATTAAATTTTTTATTTTTTGACTCATGACTGTACTGCAATAAAATTTCCAAATTTTCATCCATCCATTTTCCACGTTCATGAATGTAAGACCTTATTTGATTTACTGCTTCTTCATGACTTTTGGGGTTCCTTTCGGGCGGATCTATCATATCATCTGCAAAACTATATCCCCAAACAGAAAAATTTCTGTCAATTGCAGGTCCCAAATAAGCAATCACATCATCTATATATTGGTTTAAATATTCTTCGCTTAAATATGTTTTTCTGAGTTCCTCATACCGTCGTAAAACTTTCTGATTGAAATATTCATCTTTGGTAAGCATATAGTACCAAATGTTATGTTGAAGTTCTAAATGCTGTTTTTCTTGAATCACATAGTTATAGTTTTCGCAAGCGGAATTAAAATCCCAAATTACCATCTTATAACGTCCGCCTACATCTTTATACATATATGTAGAAAGCCACCCGGCATCATAATTTGAAGTAAATTCGTTAATAATAAAATAATCAACAAATGAGTCTGTGTCGATGTTGTGCCAATACCCATAATCATCCGTATCATAATCATAGGAATACAAGGCTTTCTCAAAGTCGGACACTTCCCTGGTAATTGATTCTACCAGCTGCGGCGTTAAATCACCGGAGCGCGGATATTTTATATCTACCTTCTGAAAATTCCTGTAAGCATACTGAGTAAACGTTTCAATATTCTTAATAGGTGTACTGCTTCCTCTATCTAATCTTATTACATATCCTGTTTTATTTGTCCCTTCCATAGGCTCTGTTAAATTCAATCTTGAATTCTTTCCGCTGGTAATTGTTTCAGTAAGCACATAAAGTCCTTGATATGTATCGTTTAAAATGACCTCGCAGAATCTCACATTAGGAGCATACTCCATTATTTCGCCGGCAATGTTATACCACATGTAATTTCGGATCAGCGACTTATCCAAAAATGGTCCATGCAGCGCCCATTCATAATGCGCATCCATACCCATTACCGGATAATCCTGATAGGACCCATCATTCTTTGTAAAGCGAACTAAATATCCTTTTTTATCAAAATACCTAGATGAATTACCTCTAATTCGTATCAGACCGGATGTTGTGAGATCTGGTGTATCGCTTGGGTGATTGTTTTTGTTTTTATTATCAATAACAGTAATAAAAGAAGTGGTCATCTCCTCACCATTTTCATCTACCGTAAACCCAATTTCCTGATTATTTTCATCTTTGATAGGCTCTCCCGGAATCGTTTTCCCATCCGTATCAATTATAATTAAAGGCAAGTGCGTACAAAGCTCGTTTCCGCTGCAGGTACATGTATTTTTCGGACCTCTTGATTCTAAGTGCTGATGAATTCGTCTATTTGGATTTTCAATAGAGACAGCTGAACATAAAAAGGCAACAATTACAATAGCCGCAGCCGCTGCCAAACCTATTATTTTGTACTTCATCGCCTTTTTACTCCTTTCAAAGAATCAATAATTTTATTTAACTTGAAATTTCATCATTTTGCATAACAACATTAAAATATTCTATGTTCCCCAAGTCATAAATTGCGTCAGTGATGCTTTTTTGTCCTAAAGACGCCCTATCCAAAGTTTTCTTTGTAAGTTCATAAATAAATTCAATAGACGAATCTGTTGTATTTTTTACTCTCATAACTGCTTTGCGGTTAAAATACTGAAAAATTAAAGCTTCTATTTTTTGTTCATTGATTCTATCAGTTCTTATAATTAATAGCATCCTATTATCGTTTTTTATTCTTCCAAACGCCAACAGAAGAATAAATACAATTGCACTTCCCAAAGATGCTACAAGATAATCCCCGACACCGCAGCATATGCCCACAATGATGGTCCAGAAAATATATACTGTATCTCTTGAGTCTTTAATTGCGGTACGAAAACGCACAATAGATAAAGCACCCACCATACCCAAAGACAATGCAATATTATTTCCTATTACGGTCATAACAGTTGCAGTCAAAACCGTCAGCATAATCAATGAAACATTAAACTTTTTACTGTATATGCTGCCGTTGTGTGAAAGACGGTAAGATAAAAATATAAAACATCCTATAATAGAGGCAACAACTAAATGTAATATAATATTCTGAGGTGATAATGCATTGGTTTTATCAAAAATATCTAAAATATACTTTTTCACAGATTTTTCTCCTATAAACTGAATTTCAATCCGGCACTTCTGGCCAAACAATATTTACTGACGGAAAGATTTGATTTGTCTGCAATGTTAACGAGCGTTTTTATGTAACTTAATAAGAATCCGTTAAATTTAACCTCCAACACAGCATTGAAAGGATCTAACACATAGTACAATGGCAAATGTTCAGAAAAAATATCAAAACAGCTTTCGTTCGCTCTAATATTTGTATCTATGGTAACCCTAATTTTGTTTTCTTTTGCGATAAAAGCTTTTCTGTTATATTCAACCACCGTTTTCGGCCTGTAACAATGCATATGCATAAATCCATAACATTCAGTCGCAAAAGGTGAATTATATTTTTTTAAAACATCATATTGACATAAAATAAGCTTTTGGGCATCTTCACGGACAAGCCTTAAGGAACGTTTTTTCTGTGATTCACCTTGCTTTTGTTTCATTTCAAGCATAGCAAAGTTACTTTTTGGATCGTAAATTCTAAGACGTATTTTTCTTCTGAGCTCAAGACCGTCAATTTTATCATTATAATCTCTATCGTCTATCGTATCAAAATATAACGACCGTATCATATATCCTTGACTTCCGTTATGTTCGTCCTGCAGCATAACCTTTTCAAAGACAGAAACGAATTTTAAAGCATCTTCCGCTGATATAAAATATTTTTTTTCTTGTCTTAAAACTTCGTTCATATCAATCTCCTCAGATAAAATTTGGACAAAAATAAAGGCTGCACCAGATTTATTAAAATCTTATGCAGCCTGACAATCATAGCAATATTTTGCCTTAGACTCATAGCTTTGCGTCTTCATTTTTCAATGAATTTGCCAAATATTTTATTAGTTTATAATCGCTTTATCATTAATTTTTTTTGTTTTGTGATGAATATAAAATTTGCCCTTCCCTGCTTTTTTAGCCATATACATAGCGTCATCCGCCTCATAATAAAGTTGCGCGTATTCATTTACATCCTCTGTCAGAATAGTTGCACCAATACTGCAATTTACATTGACTCTTGTACCTTTCCAACAGATTTCCTGCATTTTTTTTATAATCAAATCACACGTTTCATGTAACATTTTATCTGTTATATCTTCAATAAAAACAATAAACTCATCTCCGCCTATTCTGCCTATTTCTGCATCTTTATTAAAAGTGTTTTTTAGGATAAATGCACATTCAATTAAAACATAATCTCCACAGGGATGTCCAAATTCATCATTAATATTTTTAAAATTATCTAAATCAATCAACAAAAGTGCTGCTTTATTATTACCGTTAAACTTTTTCAAACGTTTATTTATTCTCATCTCAACTGCTGTCTTATTCAATGTTTTCGTCAGTGGATCTTTTTGAACTTCATGTTCTAATTCAATTATTATTTCCTTTTGTGCTGTAATATCATTTAATATGCCTACCCCAAACCTTGGAAATCCACTATAGTCAAATTGATTGAGAACATGCATTTTATACCATGATTCTTTACCTGAAACACTTTTTATTAAAATTTCTTCCTCTTTATGTATCTGACCTGCTTGTAAATGTTCCCTCAATTTTTCTATATCCTTGCTCTTTTTTTCACTGATAATACTTTTTTCCGAAAGCCACTTTGTAAACTTTTGAATTACTACAGGAAACCCGAAAATGTCATGCCAGTTATCAGAAAACTTAATCAAATCTTTTTCAAGATCCCATACAAATAAAATATCTTGCGTATATTTTAATAACATATCATACTGCTCGCAGGTGAGACGGAATTTATCTTCTTCTGCTTTTAAAACTTTATTTATGTCTGCAATATTTTGTTTTTGCTTTAAATCAGAAATAGTATTTAAATATCGATTTATCGCCATAACTCCACTTAAAATAACAGCAATTGTAATATTTACAAGACTGCCCGCCGTTTGAAAACGTAATGTACTTATCACTAACAGCAAATAACTTGTCAATAAATTCAGTAACATAAAATATGGACGATGCAAAAATAATGCGCCAAATACCATTAAGCAAATAATACTGACAGATGTTTTTATAATTCCTGCACTGTATGTGTCATAAATTGTAAGTCCAACATTCCAAAACATGAAAATCGATATACAAACAGAATCAATATAATAACACAAAATTTTATTTTTAATACAAATTTGATTCAGCAAATATAAGATACTGATTATAAATAAAAATAAATAAAATGAAAAATATATCCTGTTATTAAGAGTTGAAAGTTTTGCATTTGACAATACTAACACTCTTATGATATTAAATCCTTGTATGAAGATCCCTGCTATTGCCAAAACAAACAACACAATACGATTCTTATTTAGGCTTATATCAAAAAATTGATTTTTCAGTTCTTCAGGAAAATATAATATAGAACGAATACTCCTCATAAAAATCTCCTCCTTCCTAATTGCTAAGGGAGATTTTATTGGCTATTTCCATTGAAACTCCCCGTCATACAACATAATTCATATTATGTGGTAAAGAAATATTAAAATACATAGATACACATTATTTAATATATCATGTATCAATCGGTTTGTCAATAAATTAAAAAAACTTTAATACAATGCATAAAAAAATAAGCATGCAGAGTGAGACCGATGGATTAAGATAATTACCATTGGCCTAAAAATAGTGCAATTATTTAAAAATTATTTTCTTGTGTAATGCTTTTCTTAAGTGAGCTAACAAAAGTTGTCAAAGTTTTACCACATAATATGAATTATGTGGTTTTTGTTTTTTAACATCTCAAAAGACCAAGTTTTTGTATCTGTCTTCGGTGAACATCACTGGTTTCTATAGTATATATCCGCGTTGTGTTTACACTTGAATGACCCAGTATATCTGCTAAACGAACAACGTCTTTTTCCATCGAATAGTATGTTCTGGCAAATAAATGTCTAAGATTATGAGGAAAGACCTTTTCTTTTGATACTCCGGCACATTCACAAAGTGCTTTCATCAGTTTCCAAATATTGCTTCTGTCTAACGAACGCCCATATTTACTGACAAAAACAGAGCCCTGCTTTATATCCTGTTCCTTAATATATCGTTTTAACATTTTACATAGCTGTTTTGGCAATAGCACGATTCTCATTTTGCCTTTACAGTTAATAGCAGCTTCTCCTCTGTATACAGCATCTACTGTTATATATTTAAGTTCTGAAACTCTAATCCCTGTTGCGCAAATTGTTTGCATAAGATAAAACAACTTTATATTTTGTTTTTGCTGTGCAGCTTTAAGCAATTTTTCATATTCTGCTTTAGTTAATTCTTTCTTTTCAGAAGAAAAAATTTGTTTTTGCAGTTTCATTGTTTTAACCTGACACTCATGCCATTCATTATAGCCAAAAAAGCTATTTAAAGAAGATAGAACTGAGTTCACGCTTGCAGGAGCATACTTTTCTATTAATACCGTTTTATATTCCAATACAACATTCTTTTCTACTGAACGAACACCAAGCCATAACATAAATGCTGTAATATCTCTTAAATATTTTTTTACAGTTGCTATACTCTTTTCTTCATTTATTAAATACGTTTTAAAAGCTGAAATTAATTCACCGGTTATTTTTCTCAAATTAAAACAACTCCTTTAATATATATTGTTTGCCATTACTTGTATTTATTAATATATCCAAAAGAGTTTGTCAATATTTATATTACCTAATATAGTATACTTTTCTATAAAGCCTTAAAGCAAATCGTCATCTGTTTTTTCATTCACCGTTTCTATTAAAAGTAATTGGTCTGTTTTCTGACGAAATAGAATGAGCATATCTAATTCCTTCATAGAAATATCAAATCCTGCATCGTTAAATAATTTCAGCATTTCAGCTAAATACTTATTTTTACTCATCTTATTTCCTCTCAATGCCAGATTTTTAAGTTCTGTTTTTAGTTTCTCATTTGAATCAAGTTCATAATTAAATTTTACGACTTTTTCAAAAGTTAATTTTTTTCTTGAAAACCACATATGCTCACCTCCTGTAAAAACAATCTATAAAAATTGATCACAAGAGTATTATATAAAAAAACCGTCCTTCCGGACGGTTTTTTTCGTGATTGGTCTTTTTTTTGACGTAATTGGTCATACTTAAATTTAAGATTTTAATATAACACAAACGGTTAAAATACCGTTATCCTGCTTATAACTGATATCTCCGTTATATTTTCTTGAAGATGCAACAATACTATCTATTCCGACTCCCTTATTTTTAATCATGTGATTTACAATTTCAATATTTTCTCTGCACGGATTGCTACATACAATAACTGTCTTATTTTCAATTGTTCTTATATTTATTTTTATTTCCCTTGAAACTTTACATTCTTTACAGCCGTTAACAGCATTTTCTAAAAGATTAGAAAGAATTGCAACAAAATCCATATCAGCAATTGGTGATTGATCCGGTGTATCGGCATAAGCATAAAATAAAATGCCTTTATTGTGTGCTATATGATAAAAATTCGTTAAAATCGCATTTACGGTAACATTTGGGCAAAATTCTCTTGGCTTTACTGCATCAAGACTCTTGTTGTATTGTTCTATATATCTCAGCGTCTCACCAATTTCACCCTTTTTCAGCATAACTGCGATGTTTTGGTTATGATGCCGAAAATCATGCCGGATGGTTTTTGCAAACAATTCATTATCTCTTGCAATTTTAAGTTGTTCCTGCAAATAATCCATATTTTTTTCAATCAGTTCCGTTCTGCTTTCCTTTTTCATATATCGTATCATATCGAAGATAACCCACAATACCGAACAATAAATCACAACAGTTATGACAAACAAAATGCTGTGCCACGCCCTAAAATCATTTTCCATATAATGAACAACCAAAAAAACAGAAAATACAATTAAGAACAGCATTGAAACCAGCGAAATGGAGTACCAAACTTTTTTGTTTGAACTCGGCACATCTCGCATCGCCGGACGTAAAAAACGAATATATGCCCATATAGCCGGAAGATATAACAGTGTTCTTGTAATCGCTTTTGTATACACAGCAGCAGCACTAAGTTCATCACTAAACCAAATGCTGGATACTATCACAGAGCTACAATAAAAAATGCAGAACATTGTTGAATAGCAGAGAAACAGAAACACCTTTTTACAAACAGGATCTGCCGAGGTAGCCATAAAAATAAAAAATGCCGTCAAAAAGGTACTTACAAACGCAAAGGAAATGGCGTGAAGTGAGTGGATGTAAAATAATATTTTAGAAGCAATAATTGCAAGGCAAATAAAGACAGCTATATACAACGAATAGATAAAAACTGTTTTTTTCGCAGAATATTTTCTTACAGTCATAATATAAAAACAAACAATATGCATTATGGCCATAAGTGTTAAACTCACAAGCTGTTCTATCATTTTTCGGTTGCCTCCTCTGTATAAAAGTCAAAATATTGTATTTCCAACTCGCTTCTCAGGCGTCTTGGAACAGGTATTTTTTCACCGTTTGTCATTTCAAGCGTAGTGTGATGCAAGCTTTGCACATATATAAAATTGACAATATACGAAGCACCTACTAAAGCAAAACCTTTAAGCTGTTTAAACAATTCCATTAGTTTTATAAGAGGCATGCGGGTTCTTAGACATTTCCCAGATTTTAAATGTATTTCTACAATATGGTTTTTTGCTTCAGCATACAATACGTTTTGTAACTCTATTCGATAGATTTCTTTTCCACATTGAATTGGAACATATATACGTTTTTCCCTTTTTTCCATCACTCTATCAAGCGACTCCGTAAGCCTTTCTTTTGTATAAGGTTTACTTAAATAATCGCTCACATGCAAAGAAAAAGCTTCTACTGCAAAATCAGAACTTGTTGTAAGGAAAATAATATCCGTACTCTCTTCACTTTTGCTCATAATTTCCCTTGCAATTTCAGTTCCCAAAACACCTGGCATACAGATATCAAGCAATGCAATGTCAGGCACACCATTTTTATGAATGTGCTCTATAAGATCATAAGGGTTTGAAAAACTTTTTATTTCAATCAATAGTTCCAAATGAACCGTAGCATATTCTGCAACAGCTTTCTCTATGTTTTTTAGTTCATTACTTTCATCATCACATATGAAAACTTTCAATCTTAAATCCTCCAAAATGATAAATATATCCACCTATTTTTTAGCTTTTTTATGCCAGTACATATAATACTTTTATTAGTCACAACAAAATATAACAGATAAAAGCGGTTTCTGTCAATAGTTATGTATGCAAGCATACTTATATAACACACGGATAACCATCATGATTCATTCGACACATATATAAAATTAAGTTTGTTTTGTACACATTATTTCAAAATAGAAAATTATTATGATCATTATAAACTCTTTTGAAAATACCACTTTTGAACATGTCAAATAAAAACATAAAATAGAAAAAAGCCTCCTATGGTATAATGAAATAAAAACCATTGGAGGAATTTTTATGGCCAGAGAATACTGACACATCAAACTTTATGAAAAAGAAATACTTGAAATGAAATCGAGAGGGGCAACAAAGCAAGAAATCGATAAATATTGGAAAAATTTTGATTTACTTATGAGCAGGTACACAATTTTATTATTAGATATAATAGGAATCAAAGGAAACCGGAAGTATGAATAGCTCTGAGAAAAAGAGGCATACCTCCAGAGAACTATGCTGTATCTGAAGAAGACAAGATTGCCGAGTTAAAATATATTCTTGCCCGTAAGGAAGCAGAGATCAACAAATTGGAAATGGGAAACGAACTGATGCGGGATTTTATCTTGCTCGCAGGAAGGAAGTGACGACAACCGTTAAGTTTATGGTGATATGCCGGCACCGAGATAAATATTCCATAAGTGATATGTGCGGATTTTTCAGTGTGTCACGAAGCGGATATTATGAAATCGAAGAATGTCAAAGGAACTGCGGCAAAACTTACCGATACCGTAGAGTATATATAGCTGGAAATGCAAGAAATACTCAGGAACCCAAAACAATTCTTAGCATTATGCAGAAATACAGCCTTTTGTCAGTTGTCAGAAGAAAAAAATACCGTGATTACGGAAAATATCTGCACCGATATCCAAACCTGCTGAACAGAGATTTTAAAGCAGAAAGGCCAAATGAAAAATGGGTTACTTACATATCATATATCAAACCAAGACAAGGCACATTGTATTTATCTACCATCCGTGCCTCGCTTCGTCTTGAAACCGAGATTTCAAATTCCGCATAAACACTGGTATTTCGTGGCTTTTTTACACCCTTGTTTTGTGATTTTCCACGGATTTCCCACGAGATTTTTCTCCACGAAGATGCTTTTTATCGATTTTAAAATCCTGCTGCTTTTTTAAGATTATAACTGTCTAAAGTTAAATATCAGCATAGCTTCATATATTCATCCAATTGATGTTTTTCCAATTCTGCAACAAAGTCGGCAAAAGGTGATAAATCTCCTTTTACAGCATACTGTTCAAGTGCATTATAATAATCAAGCCGATTTTCCTTTGCCACAGAAACCGGCAAGTATCCATATGACAAAAGTTGATAGTTCTGTTCTGCCGTTGCCGTCAATATAAGGGTGGATTCTAACAAATTTAGCGTGAGTCCATGCAGCAAGTTCTATAGGATTTAATTCGTTTTCCTTGATTTTTAAATCTCCATAAAAGTTTTTTATCTGCGTATACATTTCATTTCCGGCAGGAGGTGTAAATCCTGCGCCACTGATCCGTACCTCTTCTTTTCTGTAAATTCCGCCGACTATTATATTTTCTGTAAGTATTGCATGTAAATTCTTCACAATATTTTCGTCTAGAAGTTTTTTCTCAGCAATGCATTTTTTACATATCCATATGCTTTTTTGTGGTTAATCACCTCATATATCTCACGAAGCTCCTTACCTCCGATTGCTATTCCATCTTTAGAGCCACCTTAGTTTCCATTAGTGTTAATGTATTGCCATCAATAGCGGTTGAATTATGCGTGAATGTGAGTTCAAAATCCTTTTTGATAAGAGGATAGCGTTAAAGCACTTATCTTGTGTTTGTTTTGTTCGTACTTAAGCTTTTTTCTGTATTCTCTCAAGGTTCATACTGCTTTTCCTCCTTTACAAATTCACACATGTCACTTATATCACAATCAAGATATTCAGCTGCTTTTAAAAATATCAACATCGAAACCCGTTCATCTCGTCTTAATTTTGTCATTGTATTTGGTGCAATATCTGCATTTTTACGCAAGTCAGCTTTGTTTAATTTTTTATATATTAACAACCTCCATAACTTATTGCATGATATGGTCATGTCTGTCACCTTTATTTTATTTTATATTGAAAGCGACACGGGTCACGGTATGTAACTGCGCCTTGTGTCGTTTTTTTGTGTTCTAATGAATTATTACTGTGTTGAAGACATTGTATAGAAAAAAGTAAGATTTATGACGTCCCATTTTTTGGCACATGCCTCTGTCTATTTTGTTCATCTTGCATTAAAATATCGAGTGTAACATATTTACTATATGTACAAAATACCATACATTTTTTCGTATGTCAATAATATTTTTGGATAAATTTTATTTTTATTGTGTATTTTGCTATAATCTGTAAAAATATTTTGCTCTACATTCGTCTTCTAAAATATGTAGTAAAGATACAATTTCCAACTAGTCGAACAATAACATTAATAAACTTTTTTTGTTACATGCAAAGCATTTATTTAATCGATCATTATGTAGCGGTTCCCTTCTATCGAAAATGATTCGTTTAATCGTATAAATATATCGTGCGAATATATTTTATAAGAAAAAAATAAGAAACTTTGATTGTTCAGTGATATGGTTTTGCAAATAAGTTTGCCGCATTTTCGATATCTCCTATTAAGAAACAAGGTGTTTGAAAATTATACAGGTGTTTTTTCCGATAAATACACAGTAACAGTATCTCCCTCTTTGATTGTTTGTACTCTTTTTTGTATCGGCAGCTTCAGGTTTTTTCCGTCCACCATCAATATGATTGATTTGATCTTTTTACGGACACGTTTTGTGAGAACCTCTACACAGGTCCCTTCCAGTATGAGGTATTTCTTTTCAATACAATTATAGAATAGAAATATCCCATAAGCAAACAGCACAAATGATAGTAAGAAACAAGGCAGGCTAAAATACAGATTATGGTAATAAATCGATACAACGATAAACAGAAAAAACACCAATATTCCCATACCGAACCTAAGTATTATCTGCTTTTGCAGCGCTGCCGGAATCTTGTTAAATTTATCTTTCAAAACTCGTACACCTCACACTACGACCAAATATTTCTTTTTCAACAGGTTTAGCAGTAACCCGACGACTTTGTCCCGACAAGCGGCATATTCCATCTGATTTTCTAACACAGTATCCGTAATGGTGTTTGCGGTATAGATACGCTGTGTTAATGCTTGCCTGTTTCTTTTATATAACATACAAAATTTTGGCTGAACATTGTTTTCTTCTAAAAAAATAAGCTCTGCTGTACTTAAATGAATTCCGGCTTTTTTGATCCAGCGCATAAGTTTTCGCTCCGTTCTGGTCAGAGAAAATCTGTGCGGAAGAAACTCCGGAACACAAAAGATACATCTTGTTAAAACACGATATTCATCAACCGATGTTTCTGCCGTTTCATATTCAGCCAAACCCATTTCAGTCAACTCCTGAAGAGCTTGTTCTTCGTCAGCCGTTTTTGTATGCCCAAAAGAAAACCGTCCGTTATTCCAGACCTCCGCCTGTATACCTGTCAAGCAAAATTTCTGTTTGCCTCGGGATATGTGTAATTCCCATTCCGAAGTGTTTTTATATATCATTCCTTTTGATAAATAAACCATCGTAAAAACTCCTTTCACTTAAATTACACGGTAAAAGTCGGTGTTTTACAACTCGCCTTATAAGAAATACATCAGAACAACACACAACCCGATTACCACAACTACACCCGCAACGAGCAATACGATTTTCTTAATGACTGCTTTATCAAGGCTCTGTTTGACCGCGCTCGATGTGTCTGCCGGAATAATATCATCATAATATCCATCGTAATCACTATCGTCAACTTCCGGCTGTGTTTCTTTCACCGGCGTATGTTTTGCCTTGCTTTTTTTCACTTTCTTTCGATTTTCACGATGTACAGGCTTTATTTTTGTTTGCTTCGGTAAAACGGAAAGATTCCCGCCGCACTCTGAACAAAAAGAAACGGCACCGTTTGTTATTTCGGCGCCGCAGTAGGGACAATATTTCATTTTATATTCACCTTCCTTAAGATTTGCCAAACAGGCTTCATTTCAGGCCTATTTTCAGATGTTATTATTATATCAGACTTTTATTTCTTTGTCATCGGCATTTCTATGCCGCTTTTCCGCCATTTTATTGCCGCGTAATATACGATTTTGAGTTGTTATGTTGACTTTATACTTCTATAGTAGTATAATAATTACAGAATGCTTATGTGGTTGTATGGAAGGGGTAAAGTCATGGGTAAGAAGGTTCTTTATCATGGTTCCTCTAAGATTATAAGAACACCATTTTACGGGAAGGGCAAAAGATATAATGATTACGGACGCGGCTTTTATTGCACCGAGCATGTGGAACTTGCCAAAGAGTGGGCGTGTACAGGAAATACAATTGGTTATGTAAATCAATACGAGATAGAAACTGACGGGCTGAACGTATTGAATCTGTTTTCCGCTGAATATACAATTCTGCACTGGCTTGCGCTTTTAACAGAACATAGAAGGATGCGTATATCTACATCGGTCATGCAGCGCGGTATCGTGTGGTTGCATGATAATTTTAAGATTGATGTAAACGGATATGACGCAATCATCGGGTACTGTGCCGACGATTCATACTTTTCCTTCGCAAGAGCTTTTTTGCGTAATGATATCTCATTACCGCAGTTGACATATGCCATGAGACTGGGAAAGTCCAGAGAACAGTTCGTTTTAAAGAGTGAAAAAGCATTCGGTTCGATCTATTTTGTTTCTTATGAGGCTGTGGATCACTCCGAATACTACGCAAGAAGGAAAGCCCGTGATGATCAGGTAAGAACCGCTTTTCAAGAAAAATTGGACAGTGATAAGTTAGAGGGGCTATACATACAGGACATCATTCGTGAGGAGGTGCGCCCCAA
>CALWBE010000045.1 GCA_944375955.1 uncultured Clostridia bacterium
ATGGCGGCAATTTTGTTCCATCTTTTCGTGGTCTTCCTTTGGGCTTAATTTCTATTCCTGCTGCAATTTTGCGTTGATTTTTATTGTATCTTGTTTTGAAATCTCGCATTTCTTTGTATGTGAAACCGTATTTTTCTCCTGCTTCTCGCAGTGTATGTCCTTTCTCCAAATATTCGATTAACTCTTTTTCCAATCGTTTAATATGTCTGTATTTTTGCGGCATAACAAAACCTCCTATGGTAGTTCTTTTATTCTACCATAGGAGGCTGTCTTTTTCTATTGTCCGTTTTTACTGGACTTGTGCAAAACTTTACCCGCCCATTTCTTGCTGTCTCGGTTTACAAATACAATTTCTCTGAAAATTCCTACTAAATTCGGTATCATGCCTCCATATGCACTGAGTAAAAAATAATGAAAAACCCAGCATAAATCTGCACATAATTTGTAAATTATCAATTTTTCCCGGCTTTTTTGCTGATATATTAAATAAAGAAAAATCATTGCGCCAAAGCCAAAAATCTGAATGAATATTTTAATTGCCATAATATTAATATTTTCTGATACAATTGCAAAATCAGGTTGAAATATTGCAAAAATTTTATATAATAATATTATATAGGCAATTTCTTTTAAATGAATATCATATATTGAGTAAAAATAACATTATCTTGCAAAAACATAGAGAGGCACAAAATGTTAGGCACACGTTATGAAGAATATA
The DNA here is from genome assembly GCA_944375955.1 of uncultured Clostridia bacterium. Classification (GTDB taxonomy): domain Bacteria; phylum Bacillota; class Clostridia; order Oscillospirales; family CAG-382; genus UMGS1052. The sequence continues at coordinate 722 of CALWBE010000045.1, forward strand.
TAAATTTTTCGGCTGAACTTCCTTTTATACTTTCATCAGATTTGGAAAGAACTTCTGTAAAACGCAGTCATGAAGCAAACTGGCATGATAATCTTGAAATTCAATTATGCACAAAAGGATACGGATGGGTTCTTCTTGACGGTGAAAAAATAACTTTTTCAGAAGGGGACATTGTTATCGTAAATTCAAACGTTATCCACTATACAGGCACCGAACACAGCTTAAAATACACTTGTCTTATTATTGACAATCAGTTTTGCATACAAGCCGGTATAGATCATACATCTATATTGTTTGAAACTCATTTTAAAAGCGAATATATTAAAAATCTTTTAATTTCACTTGAAAAAATATACATAAATGCCGACGATGCGTGCCGTACCGCTAAACTAAAACAAATTATATTAGAGATTTTAATAAATCTTCGGGAAAATCATACCGAAAGTATTGACGCCCGTCCCGAAAACAAGTCCTTGGAAACCGTAAAGAAAACCATAAATTTTATAAGGCAGAATTATAACAGAAAGTTGTATTTGCAGGAAATAGCCAAAGAAGTTCTCATAAGCAAATACAGTCTGGCACGCGAATTTAAGAAAGCGACAAAACAGACCGTAGTTGAATATATAAACAGCTATCGGTGCAAAAAAGCCGCGGAATTTATGGAATACGGCAAAACCGTATCAGAAGCCGCAAGAATGTGCGGTTTTAACAATATGTCTTTTTTTACTAAGATATTCAAGCAGTATTTTGGAGTTCTGCCGTCAAAATATAAAAAGAATTTTAAAAATTAAATAAAAAAGCCGTCTTGCAAAGGTTTTTCAAACATACCTTTGCAAGACGGCTTTTTTATTATTCAATGATTTTATACAGATTAACTTTAAAACAATTGTCACGTCATGAATTAAGCTTAAATTTTAAGCTTATATCAGCGGCTTTGACAGTATGAGTAAGAGCTCCTATTGAAATAATATCTACTCCCGTATCCGCCACTTCGCGAAGATTGCGTCTGTCCATGTTGCCCGAAGCTTCAAGAAGCGCTCTGCCGGCAGTAATTTCAACGCATTTTTTCATATCCTCATTTGTCATATTGTCAAGCATTATAATATCGGCGCCCGCGGCTATTGCTTCGTTAAGCTGCTCAAAATTTTCAACCTCTACCTCGATTTTCAAAGTGTGAGGTATCATATTTCTTGCATTCTTTACCGCATTCGTGATGCTTCCTGCCGCGGCAATATGATTGTCTTTTATCAAAACTCCGTCTGCAAGATTATATCTGTGATTTGTTCCTCCGCCTATACGGACCGCATATTTTTCAAGCGCTCTCATTCCCGGCGTTGTTTTTCTTGTATCCGCAATTTTTGCCTTTGTGCCTTTTACCATTCCGACACATTCCGCCGTACGCGTGGCTACTCCAGACAGTCTCTGCATAATGTTCAAAGCCGTTCTTTCCGCAGTAAGCATTCCGCGCGCATTGCCGCTTACTTCCGCTATTATATCCCCTTTTGAAACCCTATCGCCGTCCTTGAAATTCGCTTTAAATTTTACTGTCGGTTCTACTGTAAGGAATACCTTCATAGCAATTTCAATTCCGCATATTACGGTATCCTCTTTTGCAATAAACCTTCCAAACGCGGCGGTATCTTCCGGAATTGTCGACAGAGTTGTTATGTCGCCTGAGCCTATATCCTCTTCAAGCGCAAGCTCAATTATCTTATCTATCTGAGTATTGTAAATCATATAATTTTTCACTTTCTCTATAAAGCAGTAATTTATAAAAGTGTTCGGTCTTACTTTAATATAAAATTAAAATCTGTCTTACCCGTAAAATTTATTCCGATATATAGTGCGATCCGAGACTTTCTTTTCTTGCATATGCCGAATCTGTTATGATAAGCGCAATTTCTGCCGCGCTGTATACCGCATATTGCTTTCTGTCCGTAAAATTACATAAAGCGTATTTTCTCTTGAATGCGGAAAGTTCTTCTCTTGCTTCTTCAAGCTCACGCATTTTTCTTACCGCGCCGACTTTTTCCGTCATTACGGTTTTTATCGCCGCCATATCTGCCCCCGCTTCATTTTCGTCCGGTCCTACAGTGTATGACTGCTCTTCCCCTAATTTTACCCTTTTTCCCGAGAGATCTTTTATAGGAGATGAATTTATGCACATAGCCGCACGTTTTGCAAAAACAATACATTCAAGAGTCGAATTTGACGCAAGTCTATTTGCTCCGTGAACTCCCGTACATGCAGCTTCGCCGCATACGTATAAGCCCTCTACTTCAGTTTTTGCATTGAGATCGGTTTCTACGCCTCCCATTAAATAATGCTGCGTCGGCTGCACCGGAATAAAATCTTTCGGCGGATTTATTCCGCACTCGCGGCATTTCGCAGTAATAGTCGGAAATCTTTCTTCAAAAAACTCCCTGCTCATGCACGATGCATCAAGATATACCCTGTCGCCGCCGGTTCTTTTAAGCTCGTCCATTATAGCGCGAGTGACAACGTCGCGGGGCGCCAGATCATGAAGCGGATGCTGATAGTCAAACGACATAAAGGCCTCGCCGTTCTTATTTCTCAGCACCGCGCCTTCGCCTCTTAACGCTTCTGATATTAAAAATACTCTCTCTCCTTCGCCGTGTATCGCAAATGCCGTAGGATGAAACTGTACAAATTCCATATCCCGCAGTTTACAGCCCGCACGGTAACATGCCGCAATTCCTTCTCCGGTATTTCCTTCCGGAGTAGTGGAATATTTATAAAGCTGACCCGCTCCGCCGGTCGCTATAACCACATTTCCGCTTTTTATTATAAAATCTTCTTTTCCGTTATTTACTACGACTCCCTGAACTCGGTTTTCATCTGTAAGTATATCAACAAGATCATGATTCCATAAAATCTTAATATTTCCGCGCTTTTCCGCTGCCTCGCCCAGTGCTTTTGTGATTTCTCTCCCTGTGGCGTCTCCTCCGCAGTGAAGTATGCGGTTATGACTGTGTCCGCCCTCGCGCGTCACATGCAGTTCTCCATTCTTATCTCTGTCAAACGGAACCCCGTACTCTATAAGCCTTTGTATATTTTCCGGAGCTTCTTTTACTAAAACCTCAACTGCTTCCCTCCGACAATGACCGGCTCCGGCAGCAAGCGTATCTTCTATGTGACTTTCAAACGAATCCTCATCTGACGTCACACAGCATATTCCTCCCTGCGCAAGCCATGATGATCCCGACTTCAAATCTCCTTTAACAACAACCGCAACCGACATTTTTCGGTCAATCTCAAGAGCCGTATAAAGCCCGGCTATTCCGCCTCCGACTACAACAACATCAAAATTTTCAGTTATAGTATCGGGGTTCTTTCTGTAAAGTGTTTTATTGAAAATATATCTTCTTGTCATTATAAAAAATCAATCCTTTACGGCATTTAACATTCTTTCAAGAGGAAGCCGCGCCGCACGGATCTCCTCTTCTGTCATATATATCTCGTCATCTAAAGTTTCAAGTGTATACAATAGGTCATCAAGTCTTGTTTTTTTCATATTGGGACACACAAGGCATGATGACATAAGATAAAACTTCTTATCCGGACATTCTTCTTTCAGTCTTTCAACTATCGCGCGTTCTGTAGCAACTATAAATTCTTTCTTATCGCTCTCGCGGCAATAATCAAGTATTCCCGATGTGCTTCCGATAAAGTCGCTTTCCTTTAAAATTTCTTCACGGCATTCGGGATGAATTACTACCGGAGCTTCAGGATGCAGTCTGCGCGCCTCTCTTAACGCTTCTATATCTACATCGTGGTGCACCGGACACCAGCCTTCCATAAAATAAAATTTTTTGTCCGGAAAATGTTTTGCCACAAACGCGCCAAGATTTTTATCAGGTATAAATATTATTTCATTTTCTTTTAATGTACCTACTATCTTAAGGGCGTTAGATGATGTGACACATATGTCGCTTAATGCCTTTGTAGCCGCTGATGAGTTTATATAGCAGACTACTACCGCTTGAGGATGCTCCTTTTTCATTTTACTCACAATATCCGGCGTAACCATATCCGCCATTTGGCATCCTGCATCTGCACGAGGAAGAAAAACGCGTTTTTCCGGATTCATTATCTTCGCACTTTCCGCCATAAAGCTGACTCCGCAGAAAACTATAATATTTTTATCGGAACTGCGCGCTCTTTTTGCAAGCTCAAAACTGTCTCCGCAGTAATCTGCGACATGCTGTATATCAAGATTCTGATAATAATGTGCAAGGACAAGCGCGCCTGCTTCTTCTTTCAGCCTAAGTATTTTTTCTGCTTTTTCATTGTTTGAAATATTATTCATAGTTTTTGTCGTATCCTATCCGCAATCGTTCGGCAATATAACCGTTATTTTTATATATTTTATGCAAGATTTTAAAAAAACAAACATTTCCACATTATATATTTAAATGTTATTATAACATAATTTGAACAAAAAAGCAAGCTTAGGAAAATAATTATCAAAAATAATGCCGAAATACCGAAAAATAGAGTTTTAAACTGCAAAAATTTATTATATGGGAACTTTTTACATATTACGTCGCCTAATTATACACAGATATAAAATTTTCGGAGGTTTATGATGAAACGAATTTTTACTGTCTTGGTAAGTTCAGCTTTGCTGTTATGCAGCGTTTTATCAGGCTGCGCATCAACCGAGCCTTACAAACCTGATAATTCGGATGATTTGATGAGAGGCATCGAGCCAAAAATTCTAAGCGAAGACCCGGCCGAAACAAACGGAGATAAAGCCGAAAATCCAACGGATTTTGCAGTAAGTCTTTTTAAGGATTCCTTTGATTCAAATGAAAACACTCTGATATCTCCCGTTTCTGTCTTATATGCCCTTGCCTTAACCGCCAACGGGGCAAAAGGCGAAACACTTTCTCAAATGGAATCTGTTTTAGGCATGACGATTTCAGAGCTTAACAGCTATCTTAAATCTTATGCCGACGCTCTGCCCGAAGGTGAAAAATACAAGCTGAATACCGCAAATTCGATTTGGTTTACAGATGATGACGATTTCACCGTTAACCAGGACTTTTTGCAGACTAACGCAGATTATTACGGAGCCGATATATATAAAGCGCCGTTCGATGAAAGTTCTACCCTTGAAGATATAAACAGCTGGGTAGAAGACCGCACCGACGGCATGATAAAAAATATTTTAGATGAAATACCTCAAGACGCGGTTATGTATCTAATAAACGCACTGTGTTTTGACGCCGAGTGGGAAAACATTTATAATAAAAGTCAGATATCAGACGGTACGTTTACTGCCGAAAGCGGTGAACAGCGCAGCGCAGAAATGATGTATTCAAACGAAACCGACTATCTCGAGGATGAAAACGCGGCAGGATTTATCAAATACTATGCCGACTCAAAATACGCCTTTGCGGCGCTGCTTCCGGACGAAGGGATTTCTCTTGAAGATTATATCCAGTCGATGACCGGCGAAAAGCTTTCCGAAATACTGTCTAATCCGCAGAAAACGCTGATATATGCCGCTATTCCGAAATTCGAGAGCGAATATTCCTCAGAGATGAGCAAAATTTTAGAAGATATGGGAATGACCGACGCATTCGACGCAAATTCCGCTGATTTTTCAGGTCTCGGAACTTCTTCTGACGGAAATATTTTTATAAACCGGGTAATTCACAAAACCTATATATCAGTTGATGAAAAAGGAACAAAAGCCGGAGCCGCAACTGCAGTTGAAACGGCGGATTCAGCAGCAGCATCCGCGCTCGACCCTAAAGAAGTTATTCTTGACCGTCCTTTTGTATATATGATTATAGACTGCGAGGCAAAATTGCCTTTATTTATCGGCGCGGTAACAGATTTAAATTAAATACGCTTTAAGCCCTAAGATTTAATAAGTCTTGTCCAGCCATATACTTTGCAAATATAAATAAGAAGCGGCTGTATAATCTTAAATGATTATACAGCCGCTTAATTATGCCGAGACTTATTTCACTATAATTTTAGCAAAATTTTTCTTTCCTCTTTTTACTATAAAGTCTTCTTTATTTATTTCCTCGGAAGTATAAGTTTTTTTCACGTCGGTAATCTTTTCACCGTTTACCGTGACTCCGCCTTGTTCTATCGCACGTCTGCCTTCCGAATTTGATGACACAAGCTTTGCCTTTGATAAAATATTTATAAGAGTTATACTGCCTTCGGAAAAATCACCTGCGTTTAATTCTGCGGTCGGCATATTGTCAAGATTTCCTCCGCCTGAGAAAAGCGCCTTTGAGGCTTCCCTTGCCTTATCCGCTTCCTCTTTTCCGTGAACAAGACTTGTAAGCTCATACGCAAGTATATCCTTTGCCTCGTTAAGTTTTGAGCCTTCCCAGTCAGACATTTTCTCTATTTCCTCAATCGGCAGAAATGTCAGCATCCGTATACATTTCAGAACGTCTGCGTCGCCTACGTTTCTCCAATACTGATAAAAATCATACGGCGATGTCTTTTCCGGATCAAGCCATACAGCTCCCGACGCGGTTTTTCCCATCTTCTTACCCTCGGAATTCAACAGAAGCGTTATGGTCATCGCATATGCGTCTTTTCCAAGCTTGCGGCGAATAAGTTCTGTTCCGCCAAGCATATTCGACCACTGATCGTCCCCGCCAAACTGCATATTGCAGCCGTAATGCTGATACAGATAATAAAAGTCATATGACTGCATTATCATATAGTTGAATTCAAGAAAAGAAAGACCGTTTGCCATCCTTTGCTTATAACATTCGGCACGAAGCATATTATTTACTGAAAAACATGCCCCTACTTCGCGAAGAAGCTCTACATAATTCAGGTTCAAAAGCCAGTCGGCGTTATTTACCATTATGGCTTTCCCTTCGCTGAAATCGATAAAACGCGACATCTGCTTTTTGAAACAGTCGCAGTTATGCTGTATGTCCTCTTTAGTCAGCACCTTCCGCATATCGCTTCTGCCAGAAGGATCTCCTATCATTCCGGTGCCGCCGCCTATCAGTACGACAGGTTTATTACCCGCCATCTGAAGTCTCTTCATAAGACAAAGCGCCATAAAATGCCCTACATGAAGGCTGTCTGCTGTCGGATCAAAACCAATATAAAACGTCGCTTTTCCATTATTTACAAGAGATTTTATCTCCTCTTCATCAGTTAGCTGCGCAATAAGTCCACGCGCTTTAAGCTCGTCAAAAACTGTCATCTCGTTTCCGCTCCTTTTATTTATTTTTAAACGTATATTATTATTTATTTTACGCAATAATTATTTATATAAATAAAAATAAAAAAGTCCCATGCCTGCGCAAGCACAAGCAAAGGACGATAAAATCGCGGTACCACCTTTTTTCGCGGAGAAAATTCCGCCTCGGCAAAGACTTTATCGGAAAAATCCATTAAAGTCTTAAAGCATTGTAACGCATGCAAAACGCCGCAGCCTACTTGACGCGCATATATTACGCGCTTTCGGGACGGTGCTCGGGGAGGTAAGACTGTGAATTAAAACCCGCGCCTCTCATCTTCCGGCTGCTTTCTGTCGGCATCGTTCACGCATTTTCCCGTCACTGCATTTGTGATTTTTATTTATTGTTTTGTAGTATATCACAACAAAACCGTTTTGTCAACATGTCATTATTTTTTACTTTTAACTGTTAAACGCAACAATATCTCCTACAACGCGCCCGATAAAATAAACCATTCCGATATGTATCGCAAAACAAGCAATCAGTAAAACCGCCGAAACAACCTTATTACCGCTTAAACCGCAAATTTTTTTCCAAAAATTCTCCATATACCATATTTCAGATGCAAAAAACAATATGAAAAGAGGATTATTCTTAAGCAGCATCGCCATATTAGATAAAGCATAATTGATAATAATATAATTTAAACACTCAATAAAAATTTCAACACATTTTATAGCCTTGTTTTTCATACAGATGCCTTACACCATTTTTTATAATTAGTAAGTATAGCATATTTTTTTGAACAAATATATAAAATTTATTTTAATTTTATAATTTAAAAACACATAAACAAAATCAAATAAAAAAAAGAAAAAAATACTTGACAAACCATTACCCTTCTGATATAATATCAATTGTTCACGGTAAGTATTATAAAATATGCTGGTGTGGCTCAATGGCAGAGCAGCTGATTTGTAATCAGCAGGTTGGGGGTTCGACTCCCTTCACCAGCTCCATATTCCCGATTTTTTAACCGGGATTTCTTTGGGGGAATTCCCGAGCGGCCAAAGGGGGCAGACTGTAAATCTGTTGTCACTGACTTCGGTGGTCCGAATCCACCTTCCCCCACCAATGTTGAAAGAAGTCTATTTTTGTAAAAAGATAGACTTCTTTTGCATTTTCTGATAGAATATAAACGGAACTGTTTATATTAGTTTGGTTATACCGCAAATGCGATATAATAAATAATTTTATTGAAAGGAATGAATAATATGAAAAATACAATATTATTAACCCAAATCAAAAATAGGAGGGTAATGGTACTGCAGCCCTTCCAAAACGGAGGATAACAAAATGTTATTAAAACATAATAATTTAATCATTCGAAATGCAACTGAAAAAGATGCAGAGCAACTTGCTATGTGGTGGAACGACGGCAAAATAATGGCACATGCAGGGTTCCCAAATGGAACAGGTCAAACTGCGCAAAGTATTGCAAATAGTTTGCAAGAAGATACTGATACAACGCATAGGCGACTCATTATTGAAATGGATAACATGCCTATCGGTGAGATGAACTATCGTAACAAGGGCAGCCAGACTGTTGAAATTGGAATTAAAATATGCGATTTTTCAAAGCAAAATAAAGGTGTGGGAAAAATTCTGCTGAGCATGTTGATTTCTGCTTTATTTAAAGATTTCGGGTATCAAAAAATTATTC
>CALWBE010000046.1 GCA_944375955.1 uncultured Clostridia bacterium
AACGGTGATATATCCGTTTTTTTTCAAGAGACCAACACCACGGGAAACGCTTGGCTTGGAATAATTCATATACTCAGCAATATCAATAGAGCGCACATAGGATTTATTTTTTAATAAAATATAAATTGTTTCTAGATACATTTCTCCAGATTCTTTCACAGATACATCAACTCCTTAAATGTTACTTTTGTTTATTTTATCATAAAACTAAAAAAAATACAATAATTTAAAAAAAAGTATTGACAAGTTATTACTTGAGTGGTATAATTTTTTTGGTTAGCGAGAGCTAACCAAAAATTGTGATTTGAAGTTAGTTGTTGCTAATATCTTGCTTATATATTGTAATTTGAGAGAAAGGAATAGAAGGTGATGGTTATGAATTTAAAAGATGCAATAGAAGGTAGGGAATACATCATTTCAAGTATAGAAACAGATGACGAAGAACTTAATTCATTTTTGTTTTCGCTTGGATGCTACAGTGGAGAAGCCATTACTGTTATATCACATTTAAAAGGCGGATGCGTTGTTTCTATCAAAGATAGCAGATATAATATAGATAATCAGTTGGCAGAAGCAATTATCGTTTGATTGTTGCTTTTGCGTATTTCTGTTTTTTTTTAACAGGCAGTTAGCAATTGCTAATTTTATTCAGTAAAATTAATCCAGGCTGGATTATAAAATAAGGAGGAATTAACTATGAGAATTGCTTTGACAGGCAACCCTAATTCCGGTAAAACCACAATGTATAATGCTCTTACAGGCCGAAATGAAAAAGTCGGCAACTGGGCAGGTGTTACCGTTGAAAAAAAAGAACATCCTATTAAGAAGATGTATACAAGTACTTCTAGAGAACTTGTAGCAGTTGACCTTCCGGGTGCGTATTCAATGTCTCCGTTTACTTCTGAGGAGAGTATTACCAGTTCGTATGTGAAAAATGAAAATCCTGATGTTATCATTAACATCGTAGATGCTACAAATTTAAGCCGCAGCTTGTTCTTTACCACACAGCTTTTGGAGCTTGGGATACCCGTTGTTGTCGCTCTTAATAAAAGTGATATTAATGAAAAGAAGCAGACAGTTATTGATGTTGAAGCTTTATCAAATAAACTGGGATGCCCTGTTATCAAAACGGTTTCTACTTCTGCTGATGGTTTAACGGATGTAATCAATGCTGCAGTTATGCAAGCAGATTGTGAGCAAAAAGCACCTTATAGCCAAGGTACTATAGATCTTACCAGCAAAGCGGCTGTGGAAGCCGCAGACAGAGAGCGTTTTGACTTTGTAAACAAAATTGTAAAAAGCGTTGAAACGCGAAAAGTATTAACAAAAGATAAAAATTTTGGGGATAAAATAGATGCAGTTCTCACGAATAAATGGCTTGGTATTCCGATTTTTGCAGTAATTATGTTTTTGGTATTTGATATTTCCCAGTCGTCTTTCGGTCCGCTTCTTGCAGATACGTTGGTAGGCTGGATTGAAACATTCCAGGAATGGGTTGGAGGACTTGTAGAAAATGCAAATCCATTGTTGCAGGCGATATTGGTTGATGGTATTATAGGCGGTGTTGGTGCAGTTGTTGGATTTTTACCGCTTGTAATGGTAATGTATTTCTTGATTGCCATACTTGAAGATTGCGGATATATGTCAAGAGTATCTGTTGTACTTGACCCAATATTTAAAAAAGTTGGTCTTTCAGGTAAGTCAGTTATCCCGTTTGTAATCGGTACAGGATGTGCAATACCTGGCATTATGGCGTGTCGTACCATCCGTAACGAAAGAGAAAGAAGAGCAACGGCAATGCTTACACCGTTTATGCCTTGTGGGGCAAAACTTCCTGTTATTGCACTGTTCGCAGGTGTTTTCTTTGCGGATGCATCTTGGATTGGAACGCTCATGTATTTTGTGGGTATTTTCTTGATCTTTGTTGGTGCGTTGATTGTAAATAAAATTGCTGGATACAAAAATCGTAAGTCTTTCTTTATTATGGAACTTCCGGAGTATAAAGCACCTTCTTTAAAGAGAGCATTTTTATCCATGTGCTCTCGTGGTTGGGCATACATAGTAAAAGCCGGAACAATTATTTTAGTGTGTAATACAGTTGTTCAAATTATGCAGGCCTTTAACTGGCAGTTCCAGCTTGTTGAAGAAGGAATGGAAAGTACATCTATTCTTGCGTCAATCGCTTCTCCTGTTGCATTCTTGCTTATTCCACTCGGATTTGGTGTTTGGCAAATGGCTGCTGCTGCTGTTACAGGGTTTATTGCAAAAGAAAATGTGGTCGGAACACTCGCAGTATGCTATGGTGTAACGAATTTTATTGACACGGAAGAGCTTGCACTTGTAGGCGGAGCAAGCGAAGTGGCAGCAATTTTTGGTATAACGAAAGTTGCAGCGCTTGCTTGCCTGATGTTTAACCTCTATACACCACCTTGCTTTGCAGCACTTGGTGCTATGAACTCTGAGATCAAGGATCGAAAATGGTTTTGGGGTGGTATTGCGCTTCAATTTGCAACAGGGTATACAGTTGCGTACTTTGTATATCAAATTGGTACGTTAATTACAACAGGTGCTGTTGGCTCTGGTTTCTTGCCTGGATTGATTGCCGTGGCTGTAATAATCGGAATAGTAACATATTTAATGATTAATTCCGATAAAAAGATTAAAGCACAATATTCATTGTCTAAGAGTGCTAAAATATGATAGAAAATGTTATTCTTGTTGTAATTTTAATTCTTATTGTTGGAGGTGCCGGACTATACATATATAACAGCAAGAAAAAAGGGCAAAAATGTATTGGTTGTCCGTATGCCAAACAGTGCAGTAGCCATAAATGCAACGGCAACAGCAGTGTCAAGCGTTTAAAAAAGTGAAGGAATACTATTATGAGGTGCTGCACAAGTGCATGCACCTCTTCTTTCAACAAAGAGGTTAGTTTTGGCTAACAGTGCTTTAATTACCGCTTCTCATATAAGATACTTACTCGTTTTGAGAAAACTTGATAAAGATGCAAACGGAATACGAAGCGTTGATGTGGCTAACGAATTTGGTTTTGCTAAGTCAAGTATTCACGATATGCTGAATGTTCTTATGAGGTTAAATTTGGTAAAAAAAGGAATTAAGAGGGCATATTTTCTTTACAGAGTTAGGCTATAAAACTGCTCAAACATATGAAAGGTATTATTATATTATAAAAGAAAGACTATTTGACAGGGAGTACAATGACACTTGTATTGATAATTCAATATGTGCAATGTTAGCAGAAATTCCCGAACAGTGTTTAGATGAACTAATTTAAAAAGTTAAGCTATAAGCAAATTGAAAGATTTACAGACAGTTGATTAAGAGGAAGTATTTATGGAGGGGCAAACAAATTTAAAGTGCAGAACTGTTACACATCAGGTTTTTCCTGGAATACAAATATTGTATCATGATTTTCACAGTGAAGTCGCATCATTGGGGCAGTTTGTACAGAATGATAAAAATTGTTTTGAAATAATACATTGTCGCGAAGGAAGAATGGAATGTGATATTGAGAATGAATTTTGCTATATTTCTCCTGGAGATCTGCTTGTTGTAAAAAGGTCATGTCGTAATAATAAAGTATATTTTCCGCTAAAACATTATCATGGTATAACTGTACGTATTGATATAGAAAAATCACCTAAATGTTTGTCTTGTTTTCTTAAAGATGTAGCAGTTCAACCGGCTCTTATTGCAAATCGATTTTGTAATAGAAAACCATACTTTATTGCACGAGCGAATCCGTCATTTGAACATATTTATTCAGAATTATATACAGTTCCTAAAGAAATTCAACAAGGATATTTTAAAGTGAAGATATTGGAGTTAATGCTATTTTTAAGTGTTTTCCATAATGTTGATGAATCTGATATAAGACGTATTCCGCCGCATCAGGTTAAATTGGCAAAAGAAGTGTGTCAATATCTCACAAATCATATGGATGAAAGAGTTACTATCGAGCGCGTATCGGATATTTTTAATACTTCTCCCACAAATATAAAAGTTGCGGTTAAAGCAGTTTATGGAATTTCATTTTATTCTTTTACAAAAGCACAGAAAATGGAATCGGCAGCATATATGCTTGAATATAGCGATAAATCAGTAATAGAGATTGCCGGCGAACATGGATATGACAACGGAAGTAAATTTGCATCTGCATTTCGCTCCGTCAAAGGTGTTGCTCCCAGTGAATACAGACAAATTAATAAAAAATACATCTAATATTCGGAGGTTACTATGGAAAATAGTATTGTAATTGGTGTTATAGTCATTCTTTTGATATATGCAGGCTACAAAACGGTTAAACATTTTAAAGGTGAGGGGGCTTGCTGTGGAGGCGGAGGTGGCTATAAGCCAAAAAAGAAGAAACTGACAAGGATTATCATGCAAAAAACATTTAAGATTGATGGAATGCATTGTGAGCATTGTAAAAACAGAGTGCAAGAAATCATTAACGATATTGATGGTATTTCGGGTAGTGTTAATTTAAAACATGGCACTGTTTTGATTTCATATGAAAAAGCAGTTAAAGATGAAATTATTAAAGATAAAATTACACGTGCCGGATACATTGTTTTAGAAATTAAATAATTGCCTGTTTGGATTGTTCTGTGTCATTTTAGAGTGGAGAATGGTCCTATGTCAAGATTTAGCGCAAGTTAAAATGAGAAATTTATCCTCATCTTAACTTACTAAGAGCAGTTCGTTTGTCTGTGTCTGCTCATATAGTTTTTCAAAGTCATTTGGTGACATGTAA
>CALWBE010000047.1 GCA_944375955.1 uncultured Clostridia bacterium
CCTGTATGTCTTTATCGTGAGATGGATACATACGGGAAGCTTGTTCCCGAACTTCAGGTGACAGAAATAACTCTTCCTGCCGCAGGATCTGAAAAAGAAGACGAAGAATATCAGGCAGAATTGCTCGAAAAACTGTACCGTATCTGGTTTTCTCACAAAAATATGCAGGCAATAATATACTGGAATCTTGTAGACGGATATGCTTTCGGCGCGAAACAGGGAGATATGTCGGCGGGAGAAAACAAGTATTACGGAGGTCTTTTAAATTTTGACATGTCACCTAAAGCCGCATACAAAAAACTGCTGAAACTTACACGTGAGGAATGGCACACCTCCGCTGACTGCGTCTGCGATATAGGCGGAAATACAGATTTCCGCGGGTTTTACGGCGGATACGATGTCAAAATAATATACGGCGGAAAAGAATATAAAAAAGAGATCTTTCTTTCAAAATACACAAAAAATGATATAACAGTAAAACTTTAAGGAGCGAATAATTATGTCAAGAAAAGATACGGCACTGAGATATTTTAATGAGCAAAAAGAATTTACCGACTATCGTGTAAAAACCGGAATAGAACTTTACCGAAAAGGAACCGTAAACATCAATATTTCAGATTTAAACGGTAATCCGGTTCCCGGAGCTAAACTTATTGCCGTCCAGAAAAATCATGAATTTCGTCACGGCGCAAATATCTTCATGCTTGAAGAGTTCGAAAATAAGGAAAAGAATGAAATTTATAAAGAGGCATTTAAAGACGTGTTCAATCTGGCAACGGTTCCGTTTTACTGGAACGATCTTGAGCCTGTGCAGGGGCAGCCGAGATATTCTGCCGACAGTCCGCGCATATACCGCCGCCCCGCTACGGATTTATGCGTAGATTATTGTATCAAAAACGGAATAGAACCAAAATGTCACTGCCTAAATTATGACACTTTTCTGCCTTCATGGCTTTATAACTCGGATATACCCTATCAAAAGAAAATGCTGGAAAAACGTTTTTCCGAACTTGCTGAAAGATACGCCGATATCATACCGTCATGGGAAGTTACAAATGAAACTTTGTGCTATTTTGAGGAAGCGCCGGGATTCGGAAGATACCATTCAAAATTTTACCGATCAGACGATTTTGTCGAATGGAGCTTTCTTACAGCCGACAAATATTTTCACAACAATCATCTTATAATCAATGATTACGAGGTATGGGGAAACGCTTATCACGGCAGCCGAAGCGCTTACTATATGCAAATTGAAAAACTTCTGCAAAACCGAAACGTACATCTTGATTCTATCGGAATGCAGCAGCATTTCTTTTATGATAAAAAAGAAGAGGAAAAATTTGCATTTGAAAGATACAATCCGGAATTTATATATAATGTTCTTGATACATATGCAAAGCTGGGCAAAAAGATACAAATAACCGAAATGACGATTCCCGCTTATTCTAATGAGACTGAAGATGAAGAGGTACAGGCAGAAATACTTAAGAATTTGTATTCGATATATTTCAGCCATCCTGCAATGGAAGCCGTCATATACTGGAATCTTGTCGACGGCTATGCGGCATTTGCTCCGCTGGGAGATATGGCAGCCGGTGAAAATCACTTTTTCGGCGGATTTATGCGTTTTGACATGTCAAAAAAACCGGCTTATAACGTACTGCATGATCTTTTCACAAAACAGTGGCATACGGAAGCGGAAACCATAACTGATGAAGGCGGAAACGCATCTCTCCGCGGATTTTACGGAGATTATGACATAAAGGTTATTGCAAACGGCAGAGAATATAATATTGATTTTAAACTTTCAGAAAAGCGCGGAAATAAAAACAATAATATAATATTGAAATAAAGTATCATGAAAGAAGGAACAAAACATGTTTGATTTATCCGGCAAAACCGCACTTGTCACCGGTTCAACGCAGGGAATAGGATTCGCGGCGGCAAAATGCCTTTCGGAACACGGAGCAAAAGTATATGTAAACGGCGCCTCAAGCGAAGAAAAATGCAGGCTTGCCGCAGAAAGGATACCGGGATCCGTACCGGTTCATCAAAGTCTCGCGGAACCTGACTGTGCCGAAAAAATTTTTGAAAAAACCGGTCCTGTAGATATACTTATACTTAATGCGTCGGTACAGATAAGGAAAGAATGGGAAAAGGTTACATCTGAAGACTTTGACACTCAGGTGCGGATAAATTTTAAAAGCAGTTATGAGCTTATGCAGGTATATGCGCCTTATATGAAAGAAAAAGGCTGGGGAAGAATTATAACCGTAGGTTCGGTACAACAGTATAAGCCGCACGTTCACATGCCTATATATGCGGCTACAAAATGCGCTCAGATGAGTCTTGTGCAAAATCTTGCCTCTCAGCTTGCGCCTTATGGAATAACCGTTAATAACATGTCGCCCGGAGTTATCGCTACGCCCCGAAACAGTGATGCACTAAGCGACCCGGAATATTCAAAGGCGGTTTACGGCAAAATTCCGGCAGGCTATGCCGGACAAGCCGAAGACTGCGCCGGAGGAATTCTTTTGCTTTGTTCAAATGAAGGAAGATATATTACCGGAATCGATCTTATGATCGACGGCGGAATGCATTTATAAAAAGAATACCGCGGTTTCAAAAAGAAACCGCGGTATTCTTTTATTCAAAATCAAAAGAGAATACTCTTGTGCTTTCGGTTTTTCCCCAGTTAGAATTAACAGTAAGAGATACAGATGAAGCTCTTTTGTTTATCGGAATATTTACACATCTCAAAATGTTTTTGTCGGTATCAAAAATAACTTCTTCGCTTCCGTCTTCTCCCTTAATACTTACGGAAAAGCTTTTGCACAGACAAGCAGGGATCGAAAACTGGGGCGAATCAAGAAAGATATTTGCGCGCATCGAATGTGTTTGCTCGCAATCTCCTCCCGGGAAGGATCTGCGTTCAAGATCGCAGTCAAAAACCACATGTATATTTTTTATAAATTCGGGTGCTGCAAGGACGTATGTAATTTTGTCTCCGTTGTTTACAGTTACGCCGCACTCGCTGTTTTTATAAATTCTTTTATTGACTCGGTCTATAGAATCGCGAATCGAAGCGTCTCCGCCCGATATATCGGCGCCGAGGCATGCCGAAGAAATTTTACGAGATTTTGAAGGTACAAAGCAGTCGTCGCGCATAAGAGTTTGCTGAAGCTCGGAAAGTTTTTCGGCATCGTCATAAATACCGTTAGGTGAAACTTTATATTTGACTGCTAAACTTGCGGCAGTGCCGACAGCCTGCCCCAGAAGCCCGCAGGTTTTCATAACTCTCGTAGAACTCAGCGCCATATGTGTAGTGCTTATATTTCTTCCTGCAAAATACAAATTGTCGACATTTGAGGAATATAGACTGCGGTAAGGAATCTGATAACATGGCGGAGTTTTAAAATTGGTATTCGGAGTTCCCTTGTGATAAAATCCGTCGGGGAAATGATCATCAACAGGCCAGCCTCCGTAGGCAACAACATCCGAAAATTGTCTGTCGTCCAAAATATCATTTGAATTAAGCACATATTCGCCGTGCATTCTGCGGCTTTCACGCTTTCCCGGAAGAAATCCGAGAAAATCAAGATCATATTTTGAACAGTCGTATTTTCCGGAATTTTTAATATAATCCCATGTGCCGAAAGCTAAATTTACAAGTTCGTCCCTCAATTCCTCAGTATCGCCTATCGAGTCACGGTTTCCTCCGAGTTCGAGATACCAGAAATTTTCATATTCCGATCTCATGTCCGGAGTGCGGAACTCAAACTGCTCATCCGTAAGCTTTGTCGCACGTTCCGAAGGAGTAAATTTCACGTCATTTAAAGTTTCGCGGGCAGTCAGAAGGCAGCTCATACCCATTGTCAGGCTGTCCTTTTTTTCAACATGCGTTTTTTCTCCGTATTCATCCTTTGATTCGCGTCCGATCATAAAATCGGCGCCTGTAAGAGGAGCTAAAATACTGTCACCTGAACAATCTGCAAAATATCCGGCTTTGACCTCAATAAATTTTTGAGTGGTCATCTGATAGCCTTTTATGCTTTTTATGCGTCTTGTTCTACCGTATGCAAATTGTCCTTCTTCTGTTTGCGCATCCATGCATGAACAATTCAGCAATAAGGTGATATTCTTTTCACGCATTACAAAATCATAAAGTATGCTGTCCCATATATAATAATTTTTTGTGGGATTGCGGTAGTAATTTTCAAGCTCTATTTCCTGAACGATACCGGTTTCGTTATTTTCACGTCCCGCTCCGCATATCCACATTCTTATTTCGGACGACGCATTTCCTCCAAGTACCGGACGTTCGTGCATAAGCACCGTTTTCGCGCCGTGCCTTGCGGCAGATATCGCCGCGCACATGCCGGCGATGCCTCCTCCTACAACGCAGAAATCACATTCAATTTTTTTTGTTTCAAGCATATACCTTCTGCCTCCTAACCCTAATCACACTTTATCCTTCTGCCTGCTTTTTACTGCGACGCACTCTTTTCCCAGAATATCGCATAAAAGCTTATACATAGTATCATTCATATAAACTCCTCTGCCCGAGGCTTTTGTCAATATTTTTTTATCATCAAAATAGACAAATACAGGCATTTCACCTCCTGAAAAAATATCGAGCAGATTTTTTACTCTTATAAAAGCCGCGTCTTCCGCCGAACTTACTTTTAAATAAAGGCAATCAATCATATCTTTCCCTTTCGAGCTGTTCGGCTGAACGCTTTTGCCGTCCGGAACTGCATTTTCCCCAGATGATCCGGAAACTTCCGTTTCTTCAGTAAAAATCTGACTTCCGTTTTCATGCGTTCCGTTTCTTGACACCGGAATTACCGAACGGAGAATAAGTTTTGGTTCCTCGCGTATGCTGTCTCCCGCCGCTGATTCCTTTAAGGAAATTTCTCCCGACACGGCAATTGCGGCATTATCGGTAAATCTTGACGCAAACTGCTCGTATACTCCCGGAAAAACTATAACTTCTATTGATCCCGTCATATCCTCCAGCAGTATAAATGCCATTTTTGCTTCGTTTTTCGTGATCTTAATCTTTTTTGACGATATTATTCCGATAATATTTACACGGTCTTTTTCCTTTATTTCCCCGGTACCATCGTCGCCGAAAGACGAAACGACAGTTCCTATATCGACCGCTTTCAGATCAGCTTTCGCTTCCGAATAATCAAGTATCGGATGTCCGGACAAGTAAATTCCGGCAGTCTCTTTTTCCATAATTAAAAGTTCATTGCGTGTAAATTCTTCTATTTTAGGATATTCAAGCGTTATAGCAAGTTCTCCGCCGTCCTCTCCGCCCGAAGAAAAAAGATCAAGCTGACCTGATATCTGCGTGCGGGCTCTGCGAGATACCGTATCAAGCGCCGATTCATATACCGAAAGAAGCTGAGAACGAAAGAGCCCGAAACTGTCAAATACCCCGCATTTGATAAGACTTTCAAGCATCCTTCGGTTGATATCGGGAATACGAAGAAGAAAATCCTCAAAACTTTTAAATTTTCCGTTTTTTTCTCTTTCCGCACACAGCTGACGGATAAAGCTGTCTCCTACGTTTTTTATGGCAAGAAAGCCGAATCTTATTTGTCCGTCATTTACTGCAAAATCAGGCTGCGATTCGTTTATATCGGGAGGCAGAACTTTAATTCCGAGCTTTTTGCATTCTGAAATATAAAGATTGAGCTTTGTTTCGCTTTCAAGATATACTGTCAGTATAGAGGCTAAATATTCAGTCGGAAAATGCGCCTTTAAATATGCCGTACGGTAGGCAAGAAAAGCATATGCGGCGGCATGCGATTTATTAAAAGCATATTTCGCAAAATCAGCCATATCGTCAAATATTTCTTCCGCCGCGGATTTTTTTACTCCGTTTTCAACGGCTCCGTTTACAAATTTTTCTCTTTCTTTTTCCATTACGGCGGTTTTTTTCTTCGCCATGGCACGGCGGACAATATCCGCGGCGCCGTATGAATATCCGGCAAGCACACGGCATATCTGCATTACCTGTTCCTGATATACTATACAGCCGTTAGATACTTCAAGTATAGGTCTCAGCCGTTCGTCAAGATATCGTATTTTATCCGGATTTTTCCGGTTTTCAAGATATTTCGGTATAGAATCCATAGGCCCCGGACGATATAATGAAATAGCCGCGGTAATATCTTCTATGGTTTCCGGACGCATACGCTGCAAAAGACTTCTCATACCTGCCGATTCAAGCTGAAAAATTCCTTCGGTATTTCCGTCCTCTAAAAGCTCAAAGGTTTTTTTATCATCAAGCGAAATGTTTGTTATATCAAAATCCGGAATCTTTTTCCGTACGTCTTTTTCTGCCCGTTCAATTATCGACAGATATTTAAGTCCTAAAAAATCTATTTTCAAAAGTCCGAGATCTGCAATATCATTCATTGTATATTGCGTAACTACAACTCCGTGATTTAACGATAAAGGAACATAATGATGCACCGGTTTATCGGTTATTACAACTCCTGCGGCATGCATTGAGGCATGCCGCGGCATGCCTTCCAGAGCTTTTGACAGATTTATCAGCTTTCTCAGACGATAATCCTCATCATAAATTTTTTTAAGTTCCGGAATATGCTCAACACTAAAATCAATAGTTACATCAAGCGCATGCGGAATAAGCTTGGCTACGGCGTCCACTTCGGCATAGGAAAATCCCATTACACGCCCTACGTCGCGGATTACGGCGCGAGCCTTAAGCGTTCCGAATGTGACTATCTGCGACACGTGATCCGCCCCGTATTTCCGCGCGACATATTCTATAACCTCATTCCGCCGTTCATCACTAAAATCTATATCAAAGTCGGGCATGCTTACACGTTCCGGATTAAGGAAACGCTCAAAAAGCAGATTATATTTTATAGAATCGACATCCGTTATTCCGAGACAAAATGCCACAAGGCTTCCCGCCCCGGATCCTCTTCCGGGACCGACAGGAATTCCCCTGCTTTTTGCATAATGTATAAAATCCCTTACTATAAGGTAATATTCCGCATAACCCATGCCGCATATTACCGAAAGTTCATATTCGACACGTTCGGAATATTTGTCATGATCCAGCTTTTGACCCAGATTTTCCGCCCTTTTCTCGCGGTCGGCAAGACCTTCATATGCAAGTTTGTACAAATATTCCTTCGGCGACATTTTATCCGGAGGTATAAATGCCGGCAGGAAAATGTGCGAAAAATCAAATTCGAAATTGCATTCCTCAGCTATCTTTACAGTATTTTCAACAGCCTCGGGAGTATCCCTGAAAAGAGCATACATTTCTTCAGCGCTTTTTATATAAAATTCGTCTGTCGGGAAACCGGCAGAATCAGGCGAATCTATAACAGTTCCGGTCTGAATGCACATAAGAGCTTTCTGCGCCTCGCTGTCGGATTTCTCAATATAATGAGCGTCGTTAGTCGCTACAAGCGGAATACCTGTATTTTTTGATATTATTTTAAGAGCGGAATTTACTGTTTTCTGATCGGGTATGCCATGATCCTGAAGTTCGAGATAAAAATATCCCCTGCCGAATATGCCGTCAAGCAGCAAGGCAAAATCTTTAGCTTTCTCAGGCTCGCCTGCGAGTATATATTTAGGTATCGCTCCGCTTATGCACGCAGACAGCGCAGTTATTCCTTCAGAATGAGCTTTAAGAAGCTCTATATCCGCGCGCGGCTTTGAATAAAAGCCTTCGGTAAAAGCCGAAGAAACAATCGAAACAAGATTTCTATATCCGGTTTCATTCCTGCACAGCAATACAAGATGACTGTAATTTAAATCTTCTTTCTGTTTATCGAACCTGCTGTTAGGGGCAAGATATATCTCACAGCCGATAATAGGTTTTACACCTTGGTTTTTACATTCCCTGAAAAATTCAACCGCTCCGTACATGACGCCATGATCAGTTATTGCAACGCTTTTCTGACCGAGCATTTTAACTCTTTCAGGAATCTTTTTTATCCTGCATGCGCCGTCAAGCAGACTGTATTCTGAATGTAAATGAAGATGAACAAAATCCATGCCGGCGCCTCCCTGCAAAATTTTATAAATAGCTTTTCCCATGCTTTATGTTTATGTTTATGTTTATATTTATATTGAGATGTTTAATAACTCTATCCGTACGGTTTGCATCCCTTAAAATATATTATCCGTAACAAAATTTTTTATAATCTGCTTTAGGATATTTTGCTTTTCTACAAAAATATTATAAATAATTTGTATTTTTTGTCAAGTACGGAGACTTATGCATTTTTCTTTTTTTAAAAAAGCCAGGCAGTCATTTTAAGACTGCTCGATTAATCGTTTTAATATAGCTATTTAAAGCCGCGGTAAGAATACGATTGCCCATAAAATCATTTTTTCTTTTAACCAAAATTTTCGGACATGTATTGTGTTAAATAAATGTCGAAATGTCGAGCGGCTTTTAATTTTGGGCATTATCGCGTGCCTTATTCCGATTTATCAACAAACTTGCAAAAGGCAGATAAATTTCTTTAAAATATCATTAATAATTTTAAGAAAATGACTTTGCCTGAGCAATATTTATTCTAAAGCATTCAGATTTTAAGCTCGAAAGTGTAAATTGTTATGAATATAAGAAAAATATAATCGTCAGCTACACTCCTTATAAAACACGCTGTAAAAAAGCGAGTGTTTTAACAGCTTTAAAATGCTGTAAAAACACTCGCTATGTAACGAGGGACTGAAAAAGATGCCGTGCTTTTTTGTCTGTGGGACTTGAACTGTCATGGAGGCAGTGATATTAAACAAGATCCGGAAATTCTTTTTCGAAATATTTGAATTTGGATAATAAAGAAATAACTCTTATGGATTTGAAGTTATTTGTTAAATTTTTGGGTTCAACATCGGTGTAAGTTATTTTACCGTCAAAATTATGCAGCCATTGCAAATAAGCCTTTTGAATAGGTATCGGTATTTTATCAGTATTTAACGCAAATAGCGCAAGACAATTCAAGGAATGCAACCCAATATATGTTTTATCAATTTCTACACCTAACAATTGTTTTGAAATTTCGTTTGCTCTATGTGCTGAATATTGATTTGTTTGAAATGCTGAAATAAGTATAGAAATCCAAGTGTTTAGGACTCTTTTGTATTCATTGGTTTCTGAAGTAAACAATGCTAATTTTGATGCGATAAATAGTGGAACAGCAGATTTAAAGTATTTATTTTTTTCCCAAGAATCTGGCCAATTTCGAGTGTCGTCAAGTAATCGTTCCATATATAAACAAGTTTTATTACAAACATCCACTTGACG
>CALWBE010000048.1 GCA_944375955.1 uncultured Clostridia bacterium
AGATAAGTCCGTATAAGTCCATTATATTTTTCTCAATAGGCGTACCTGTAAGAAGAATTTTAAAAGTATCTTTTGAAAATTCTTTTAAGACCTTTGCTTGTTTTCCGCCGTCTTCTTGATACACAGAGAAAAAAGCATTTGCTTCTTCAAACACAATGATATCCCAATTTATTTTGTCTGCCACATCAATATTTTGGGTTAAATAATCATATGTTGTAAGAATAAGTCCATCACCGTTAAACGAATAATTCTCAGTTGCAACCGAGAACGGAAGAGAGTATTTTTGATTTATCATTTCAGCCCATTGCGTAAGTAAGTCAGGATTGGGTACTGCTATTAAAATATTATTTTTTCCCTCATACCAGCTTTGCGATAAAATCAGCATTGCCTCATGACTTTTTCCCATACCCGCTTCATCACATAAAATAACACCTTTTTGATAAGGATTACGCATAGCAAAAAGAGCTGCCGCAACCTGATAAGGGTACACATCAATATTACCTTCCGCAAATACGGGAAGGAGTGTATCCTCATCTTGCAGCATATTCAGTTTCATAGCTGTATAATATGCGTGAAACGGCGTTTGAAGCATATGTTTTATCCTTTCATAATTTCAAAAATTGCATATTTTCTGTTTTAATATTTGTTAGTTATCCTCAAGTTCCATTATATCTTCAAGCTTACAATTAAGAGCTTCACAAATTTTAATAAGAACATCAGTTGTTACATTCTCGCATTTGTTCATTTTTGCAATAGTATAGCCACTGATATTGGCTTTTTTGCATAAGTCTTTTTTCTTCATATCAAGGTCAATTAAAAGTTTCCAAAGCTTTTTGTATGATATTGTCATAAATATACACCTCTCAAGAACTCACTATATCATTATAAATTATACTATAATTTTTTATATAAATCAATATATTATCATTTTTTTGTTTAAAATGCAAAAAATAATTTAGCGATAGCAAAATTTAACATTATAAAAAAAGATTGGCTTACTGATAGAATCAAAACTATCAGTAAGCCATTTTATTTTAATAACAATGTGGTCTTGCCGCAAATCCAAAGATAGAATTAGAAGTTATTACCACATTGTTTGCACCGCTTGAGCAATGAATGACAAGTATGTTTCCATTCTCATCTTTTCCAGCAACAATACCTACATGAGATAAATCAGATAAAAATGCCAAATCTCCGGGTTGAGCATTATTCCAAGATATACGACTGCATTTTCCAATTTGTCCTTGAGTTCCATGACCTATATCATTTGCAGACATTCCGGCATTGATAAATGCCCATGTTACAAATCCTGAACAATCAAGTCCAAATGGACGCATGCTTCCCGATGAATGACTTCCTGCGGCAGTAACAAGCGTCATTTTGCCCCAACGGCTGTCCCAACCGATTGCAGATGATTTGCCGCCCCAAAAATAATTAACTTTACCCACAAGGGAACAGGCGGCTTTTATAACATTTTTTCGTTCAGAGGATAAATTGTCCGGCAGACTGTCTATAACCCCTTTTGCAGTTGCATCAGAAATAGCAAGACTTTGTGTTGCTCCTATATAACCATCAGCATTATCAAGGAGAGTTTCCAAAGCTTCTATTTGCTTATCGCTAAAATTGTATTGATTTATCATTTCCTCTTTTGTCTTTGTATTGATAGTTATGTACAAAACGGTTTGGTTGGTTTCTCCGGTGGAAATAGTTTCAGTTCTTGAAGATAGTGCGTGCATATCCCAAAAAACATCTTTAAGCTTTTGTTTCTTTTCTTCTGTGATTACCACTACATCTTCGACTGTTTCATCCTCCACTCCGGCAACTTTAACGGCAAATAATGATAAAACTAATCCCCAATCTGCCTGTTCACCCTCCATTATTACTCTGTCATGTACAGTAGAGCTCTCTATGTTGTCAAGTTTTGTTGAAAGCTCTATATTACATTCGGCTACAATAGATGATATTGGAATACTATCGCTATCAGCAGCTTCATCTGATATAAAGATTCCAAAAGGCGAGCCTGCAATCGCTGCTATAATAATAATTACAATAAGAACAACAATTAACACAGCCCACCCACCTAAAGCAGCAAGTGCAGATATAAGTTTAGCGGCAGCGGCTGCAACAGCTTTTCCTATCACAACAGCAACCTTTGCTGTTTTCACAGCAGTGGCTTTTGCAACTTGCGCTGCTTTTTGAGCTGCCTGTTTACTTCTTTTTGCAGCTTCTTTTGCCGCTTTTTTTGTAATTTCTTTTTGCGTTTTTACAGCCTTTCTGGTGGTTTTGGCGACCTTTCTTTTTGCAGTTTTGCTTGTATAAATATTACCACTTTTCAAAATGCTTTTATTTTTGCCTATATAAGACTGCCGTGTTTTAATAGCTTTTTTAGCATTAGATGTGTCCGAAGATATAGTTTTAGTTTTCCGGTTTAAAAATGCAGGAGAATTTTTAGAATTATCAACTTCAAATTGCTGATGTCTTAACGATTGCATATAATTTTCTTTCGTTTTTATACCGGATTTCAAATCAACTTTTTCAGAACCGAAAATATTGTCAACCTTGCCTTTGGGATTGCTGATACTTTTATCAGTGCTTAAATTTGAATCCTTTGTATTTACTTCAAGTGTGTTCTTGTTTGAAGAAGCTTGGTAAGTTTCTTTTGTTTTAGGTGAATGATATTCTTTTTCTGAAACATAATCGGCTTCTTTTTTATGTTCATTCTTTTTATCTTTAACTTTATTTTGAACATACTCTTTGCGAGCATCATTTGCTGATTTAGGCTGGATAGTTTCTTCAGAACCATTTATATACTCTCTGGTTTTAACCGTTTGAGAAGTAATCTTTTGCCGACTAACACCATTGATGGTTTCTTCGGGAGATGAATGTTGTTTAATATAATTTTCTTTTGTTTTAATTGAAGGAAGTTGAGAAGACTGCTCTTTTTGAGCTTTTATATATTGTTGTTTGGTCTTTATATTTTGGGATTGCTTTGGATTGTTGTTAGGAGTTTCGCTTATTTCTCGTGTCTTGACCTGTCCAGCTTTTTCTTTGGGAATATTAGGTTCTGTCTGAGGTTGCTTAGCTTGATCCGCCAGATTATCCATATGGTTGTTGAGATATTCTTCTCGTGTTTTCACTTTGCTTGTTTGGTATTCCTTGATCTTGTTTTGAGTAAAAGTTTTGCCATTATGATAAACTGTATCAGCAGAAGTATAAACAGCACTCTCAATATTTTCAGCAGCTTCAGTATCAGCCTTTTGAGGTTGTGATTGTTCTTGTTCCGTTATGCTTTTTGTTTCAATCGCTTTCTTAACAAGAGTATCTTTCATGACCGCTTTAGCATCTTTAACTGTATTTGCCACAGCCTCTTTACTTTTAACCGCCATCTTGGGGATATTAGTCTTTTCGTTGATTTTAGGTGCAGTTTTGGGTTTTGTTTTAATATCCTTTTCGCTCAAAAGACATCACCTCCCATTGTTTGTTGTTTTCAAAGTCTACATTATTTTTTTCTGCTTTCACGCATTTTTGCATCACATCCAATAATGAGGTCATCAATTGTTTTTTGTGTATGTACATCAAACTTCATATATCCGATAGAAACGATGAAAGGAATTTTTCTCCCCGAATTTTCAAAACTAATCAAATCTCTAAACTCTGATATGTACCCCAAAACATCTTTTTCGGTTATACACATAAATTCTTTGCTGCTGATACGATAAACATCTGATTTTGTCCCGATAGTTTTTACTAGGCATTTTGCAACCGTTTTTATTATCTCATCACCAGTTCTGTTGCCATATGATTCATTTATTGTTTTTAAATTAGTTATTTCAACGGCTATCACCATAACATTATCGAGTTTTATATTTTTTCTACGAAGTTGATCAAGTTCTTCTTCATAGGCATTACGGTTTTTGACGCCCGTCATAGGATCGGTATAGATTAAAGTAAATAATTTTTCTGTAATCTTGTTTTTCATAGCAACCTCCTGAAAAAATAAGCGGTAGTTATTGTGATAAACTACCGCCTAATTTATTATTTTAATTTAATTTTTTGAATTTTGGACAGCTTTTTCCAGTATGTAAACGAAGGTATTTACAAAAAGGATTTTTATTATCTAATAAATAACTATTTTCGCTTATTTTGCATTTAGGACATAGCTGTGGACTATATTTTTTTATTTTCATATTATCCTTCACCCGGCTTTGTACTCATCAATTTATAGAGTTCTGTATCAATAGGGAAATCGTTTATAAATGGCACAATAGAACCTCCGACTTTTATTAAACCTCTGCCAGCTCCCGCATTTGTAATATAGCTCATTTGTGTGTCGGAAATATTGAGCAGTTCCGCAAGGTCTTTACGGTCTGAAGGGGACTGATTAAGCATCAGTAAAAATTCGCTATTTGAAAGCATACCTCTTGCCGTTTCATTTAATAAGCAATCGGATATGTTCTGCGTGATACCTGTTAATAGTCCGCCGTATTTTCTAAATCGTTTCCACGCTTTTAACAAAAACTCAGCGCTATATTGGTTTTTAAAAAACAGGTGAGCTTCATCAATATACACTCTTGTATATTTACCTTTCTTTCGATTCTCGATAACACGATTCATGATGTTATCAAGCATAATCAAAAGTCCAATAGACTTCATCTGTTCTCCCAATTCCAAAATATCATAAGAGATAATGCGTTTGTTTACATCAACATTGCTTTTATGTGCAAAAGCGTTAAGGCTTCCTGTTGTGAACATTTCAAGGCAAAGTGCTAAATCATGTGCTTCAGGTTCAGGCTGATTTAAAAGTTTATCACGAAGCTGCATTAAAGTAGGTTCTTCGTTCGTTCTGCCATTCATGTAATCCGCAAAAACTCGTATGGTACATCGGTCAATAATAGATTTATCTTTTGCACCAACACCAACTCCCATGCGGGAACTACCGCTTTTAAGCAGCTCATCAAAGATAGAAATAAGCAGCTCTGATTTCATTGAAACAGGATTTTCATCGTCAGCATCTTTGTTGATTGACATAGTGTTGATATGATTAGATGATGAAACCGATAGCCTTATGCTTTCTCCGCCAAGCATTTTTATAAGAGGAGAGTACTCTCGTTCTGGATCAATGACAATAATATCGTCGTTTGAAAAAATGGCAGCAAGAGCAATTTCAAGTTTAGAAGCAAAGGATTTACCGGAACCAGAAACACCGAGTATAAAACCATTGCCATTTAACAAAAGCTTTCTATTGCACATCAGCAAATTGTGGGATATTGCATTGATTCCGTAGTATAAACCGCCATTGTCAATAATTTCTTGCGTTTTATATGGCATTAAAACTGCTGTACTTTCAGTTGTAAGCGTTCGTATTGCTTTAATTCGCATTAAGCCATATGGCAAAACTGTATTCAGTCCGTCTTCTTGCTGATATTTGAGAATACCAAAGTTACACAAATGCTTTCGTCCAATAGAAAGAAGCGTTTCCGTATCATTGTTTAATTCGTCCATCGTATCAGCAACATGGACCAATGTAACGGTTACAAACATCATTCTCTGATCACGAGTAGTTAAATCGTCAAGAAATTCTTTGATTTCTTTTCGCATTTGTTCCAGTTCATACGGAATATTAGCAGAGAAATTGTTATTCATGTTCTGTTTCTGCTGCCATTTGGTAATGTCAGTTTCGACAGCAAGCAGCTTTTTTTGCACCTCTTTCACCGCATCATCAGTAGCAATGGGCTGAATATCCACAGAAAGCATCATACTTCTTGAAAAATCCGTTAGCTCAGATAACATACTGTCTTTTAGAAAAGATGGATATTCTTTTAAAAAAATCACTCTTGCATACCGATTTCCCATACGAATATGATCGTTTTTAAATTCGATACTATCAGGGCAAATGCTATCTTTGAAATGTACTCCTTTTACCATTTCTTTTTTCATATCAAATTGGTATTCGCCGTTATCACCATTTCTAAAAAAATCATAAAAAATACGAAGTCTGTCCTTGTAGCCAAACTCCGTAGTATGAGATGATAACTTTGCAAAGTCAGCGGAAAGATCATTGCCGACACGATTAAAAAAGGTTCGTAATTCTTCTATATTTTTCTTTTCACTGGAAATGGTTATATATTTATCATGAACAATATTATTACTGTCTGCCATTTTATCAGAAAATATTTCCGCAAGTTCATCAGCGTAAATACGATAATTCTTATCACCGTTTGGTGTAGCCAAACTTGATAAAACTTCCTTGCTCAATCGTCTGTTGAATACGCTGATTTTTGCTGTAGCATCAGTTGGTAGTCCGTTAATAAGTGCTGAATGTGCAAGAAACATTTGCAACTGATCTTCATCTGAAGCAACTGCATAGTTTATATCTGAAAAACGCCATGTTTTAGAATATATATGTCCGCATTTAAAAACTCCATCTTTGTACAATCGGTCAATGGGTATTGATTGTTGTACTGTCTTCGGAATTTTTCTTTTTTCTC
This sequence comes from uncultured Clostridia bacterium, assembly GCA_944375955.1. Classification (GTDB taxonomy): domain Bacteria; phylum Bacillota; class Clostridia; order Oscillospirales; family CAG-382; genus UMGS1052. The sequence goes on from CALWBE010000048.1 coordinate 6,489, forward strand.
TTATTGGTCTTTTTTTCTTTCCGAATAGAAACATCTTTTATTGCCTCCTTGTACGCATTATATAAAAAATTTTCACTTTGAAATGTACGAACACCAGAGCAGATAAATTCGCTGTATATGAAAGCAACAATAAACTGCTCAAAGGTCATACCATTATATTTAAAAAAGCCGGCCGCAGCAAGAGGAGCTGCACAAACAATACATAACCACGATAGAGTTTCCTTATCAACATAATTTTTTAGTCCAAAATATATGCCGACCGCTGCACCAATAGCTCCAACAGAGCAGATAAACTGACGAGTAGAAAGTCCCATAAATAAACTTTCGTGATAGTCTTTAATTTCTTTGTTAATACGAATTTCCAAAATTTCATACCTCCTTTTAAGTTCCGAGCATTTCCTTAATTATTCTGTCTGAGCCTTTAATCAGTCCTACTAAAACGAGCATATTAAAAATGACTTCTCCAATGTATTTCCAAATCATCGTTACTGTTGTAATATTTGTATCCAATGTTGGTGTGCTGGAGCTTGAAAAAGCGGAAAAAATAATACACGCAAGAACAATCACTGCACCTTCAAGGCAAACTCCAACATATGATTTCACAAAGTGTTTCCCCATTTCCGCAGTAGTTTCTCCGGCGAAAGACGCTAGTGGCACGGGTGCTATTGCCGTGTACATATATAGCCTAAAGAATCTCCCATATACTGACATTATCATAATAAACGCCATAACTGTAATGAACAAACTCCCTAATATTGTTACTAACCATAACGGAATAGATGCCCAAAAGCCTGCGTCTTCCACAGCTGTTTCTATGGCTGATGGCAGTGTTACGGCAGCACTGCCTATACCGCCAAGACTTCCTGAAATTTGAAGGACAACACCGCCGCATATTTCATATAAAGCCATCATTAAATCCATAGCATATGTAACTGCCACCTTAGCAGCAACAAAACGAATGAAGTGTTTTAGAGCATATTCAGGACGTTGAAAATCACGAAAAGATGCTGTTGATTTGAATATAGACATTGCAAAAAACAGAACCAAAAGTCCCAATCCAATCGCCTGCAATCCTCCATTTATCCCTTGTATAACTGTCCAAACCGTACCTCCTTTAAAATTCTGCGGAGATGTAGTAATCAAGGTCCATATTTCAGCCATTTTGTCATTCCAAGTAGCAAAGGCGTTTTCTAAATTTGCTACAATCCAGTTGTCACTCAAAAGTCATTCACCTCCTTAAATGCAAAAGCCACCGCTTTTTATACGGTGGCTCAATAAAAGATTAATTTTACATAATCATATCGAGAATATCTTTTGCAAATGCAATAATTACACCTCCAAAGAATGTAAGAAAACCGTTAGCTCTTTGTGATGCGTCATGGGATTTAAGCGAAAGACCTATCTGTACAACACCAAAGCCAAGCAATATAAATCCAATCGCTTTAATTGCAGAAAATATAAAGTCTGACAGACTGTTTATTGTCGTAAGTGGATCTGCTGCAAAAACTGTACTTGTTAAGCAGGAGAGTATGGTTGCAGATACAAAAAGTGTTCTTTTTGCTCTGCGTAATAAAACAGTTATTTTTTCAATTTTGTTTGTGCGTTTCATAGCTATTGATTACCTCCATTTATTCATTATTTTGTTCTTTGGGAATATCAACAAATTCAATATTGCTGCTGTTTATATATTGCATATCAATTCCGGATTCAGGCTCCTTAAATTGAATGGATAAATTTTTTCTAAAGTATTTTCCTTGTTTGTTATGTGTGTAAGGTGTTGCACCTCCATCAGCAGTCAGTTTAATGTTTGGGTGAGCTAATATATCAAATTTTTTATCCATAATAGGCTTTTCTCCACGAATAAAAATAAGGGCATTTGAGTTATCTAATAGACGAACCTCATCTAAAGTTAAAAGCTCACGCCCTGCATTTTGGTAATTCGTATTGCTTGAACCGTGCTGCCCTTTTGTAATTCCTCGTGTTCTTGTATCAATCGTTTCTTTACCGAGCATTTTTGAAATGTATTCATGAGTTGATTGCTCGTTGCCGCCAAGATACAGAAAAGTGTCACAGTTGCCGACTAAACTTTCCCAGCTATCTTTAAACAGTGCTTTTATTTGTGCCATATTCTGAACAATAATAGATACTGAAATTCTCCGTGAACGCATTGTAGCAAGCAATCTTTCAAAGTTGTCGGGAAGTGCTACATTTGCCCATTCATCCATTACAAAATGCACAGGGATAGGAAGTTCACCACCATGTTCATGGTCTGCTTTGTAGTAAAGTTCCTGAAAGGCTTGCGTGTAAAGCATGCCAACCAAATAGTTAAATGAATTATCATTATCGGGGATAACACAAAAGATTGCTTTTTTCTTTTCGCCCATATTGCCAAGGTCAAGATTATCAAATGATGTCATTTTTGCAATTTCCGGCAAATTAAAAGCAGCAAGACGAACGGCAGCGGAAATAAGAATTGATTTTGCTGTTTTTCCGCTTGCTTGTTTGAATATCTTATACTGTTTTACAGCTATATGCTCAGGATTTTCTTCTTCCAAACCTTGAAACAGCATATCAACAGGCGATTGATATTCTTCATCTTCTTCCATAACGGATGCGTTTTCAATTAAGAACATAAGCATTTCAAAGTTTTGTTCTTCCGGCGGTGCTTCATGAAGAAGATACAGCATAAGTGCAGTGTCAAGAGCAATTTCTGATTTTTCCCAAAATGGATCGTTTTGCTGTGCGTTCTTTGGAGTGGTATTTTGTATAAGGTTAGTAATTAACTTGATAACATCTTCATCATTACGGATATACACGAATGGATTATAACCGTCAGAATCAAATGGATTTATAAGATTAAAAACCTTAACATCATAGCCTTTTTCCAAAAGAAGCGGTGCTGTACTTCTCAGCATTTCTCCTTTGGGATCTGCTATAATAAATGATGTATTGCACTGCATAATGTTTGGCTTTGCGTAAAACCTTGTTTTTCCGGCACCACTTCCTCCAACAACAAGAATATTTAAATTTCTCCTGTGTTTTTTTGCGTTAAGTCCAATACGCATATTTTGCGAAAGGATAATATTTTTACTTTTTTCTTTTTTATCAACATATTTTTTTGCGATTGCAGATACAACGCCCCACTTAGCAGAGCCGTGTTCTTCGCCCGGTCTGCGGTTTTCTCTTGATGAAAAATATACACCAACACCCATGACATAAATAAACAAAAAAATGAGTACAGCCTTTAGACTATACTCATTTAATGTTATTTGCGTGGGCTTATTTAGTGCGGTTGTTATTTTGTCTATAAGTGAAAATAATTTTATGTCTTGTTCATAGCAACTTGAAATAATTAAAGCAAACCACGCAACAAAAGGTGCAATTATTAAAAACATGATAAGAAGCGTTCTATTGTTATCCTGCCTGTTCAACTTGTATCACCTCTAATTTTGCACAGTTTCACCTAAATCACCCCCTTTGAAATAAAAAAGAGGATAGCTTAAAAAACTACCCTCAAGTAAATCATTTATTAAAGTTTTCGTTATATTCTGCCATCAACTCTTTTAGCTTGTTGTTCTGCTGAACCCACAATGCAGTGACGGGAACCCCGGTCTTTTCATCAATATGATTACCGAAAGCAAGTATTTCCTCGTTTGTTGCCCCTATTGGTTTTTCAGGTATTGTTTTCGGAGTCCCGTCATCAATCCATTTGGCATATACAGTTATATTTTCATTCATTGTTACAGCATAAACTCGATCAACCTTTGTCCTCGGATCATTGTACCAACCGTCAAAAATATATCCGTCTTTTGTTGGAATAAACTCATCTAGGGATACATACTCACCATTAGGCAATTCAAGAGTTTTTATAAAAGAGCCTCCATCCGTAGCAAAAGTAAGGTATCTGTATGGATATGCTATATTCCAATAGCTTACGGGTAAATCAGCTGCGTATGTTGTTATAAACATAGATGTAAGCATCCGCACAGCCAATAGTGCAATAAAAAATCTTTTCATATCTTCGTCCTCCTTAATTTAATTTGATTTATTTTACCCTGCATATATATTTTAATTTCATCGACAAAATAAATCAAAAAATTTCAAGACGAAAAAATTATTTGACAAATTAAAGAGGGCAATCTTTTAAAGATTGCCCGATAAACTGGAAATTTATATATTTTCAGTGGGAAAAAGTTCGCATAGTAATTTGTGAGCTTTTTCCTTATCCTCACTAGGGACGTAAATCTTCAAAATTTCCTGCGTACCAGTTTTTATGGTAAAGCCTGCCCCATAAACAGGCTGGGAAACATAGGAAATATGGTTGTTCTCCAGTACCTCCATAAGCATTTTAGCCCACATTTCCTCTTTTTCAACCAATAAAACATAATCTGTGTTCATAAGAAAAACACCTCCATAAATTCCAGTTTATCGCTAAAACTATTATACAATAAAATAAGCAAGAAAGCAATCCCTTTGGATTGCTTTCTGCCATTTGCACAAAGGATTATTCTGCCCAAGTTTCGCTTTCTTTGCTAATCACAGCCTTATGTGAATTAGCGGCTTCCATGATGTCATAGAAAGCCCAGTGAGCATTAGTTTTAAGGTCAGTAAATTTATTTAATGCCGACAGATTTGCGTTGATATACTTCTGATCCGGTGTCCTTCCTGTTGCACGATTTATTACAGTCACAACCTCTGCACGAGTGATATTGATATCCGGTTTAAAGCTGCCATCCGCATAACCATTGAGCCATTTTGCATTTGTAGCATATGATATATCCTTATAAGCCCAATGATTGCTGTTTAAATCATTGTATTTTACATTTGCAATAGTATTTTCAATCTCATCAAACAAGTCATAACAACGCACAGCCATTGCTACAAACTCTGCTCTCGTAACAGGAGCATCAGCCCTGAAAGTGCCATCTTCATAACCTTTGATAATGTTATACTTTGCAAGGTAGCCTACATAATCAGCATACCAATCATTTCTTGACACATCAGAAAAATCTGCTTTACCGCTTATCTTTTCACCTTTTTCCTCTGAAATAAGTCTTGCAAAAATTGTTGCAGCTTCTGCTCTCGTCATATCTCCATCTGGCAGGAAGGTACCGTCTTCATAACCGACAATATATGCCTTATGTTCAGTTGCCGGAAGAATGACAATACCGTTATCATCGGTTTTACCTGTAACTTCGTTGTTGTTTCTGTCTTTTAAAATAACGGTATAATCCGCTTTTGCCTTGCCGTTTCTGTCTGTCACGGTAACAGTGTACCAGTTTCCATCTTCTAAGGTTTTACCTGTAGGAAGTGTAAGTGTTACCTTATCCGTACCTGTTGATTTTGATACAGAAATATTCTTTTCGTCTTTATCGGTTACTTTCACATTGACAGTAGAGTAGCTAATACTACCACCGCCACCGCCGGAGCTTCCACCACTTGAGGAACCTCCACCGCCTGATGATTTAACAGGTAATGTTACCTGACCGCTTGTATTGGTAGTTCCTGATTTTGATGTTGTTTTATCCTTAATTGTTACTGAAACATCTTTCACAGGATTACCGTCCTTATCCTTGACGGTCACGGTAGTCTGATTAGAAGTGGTAAGTGTGTGAGTATCGGGTAGGGTAACGGTTATTTTTCCGTCCTCCATTTTGATAAGGGCATTTGAAATATTGCCGTCCTTGTTTGATACGGTTACATTGTAAGCGATTTCAACATCTTCTGTATCCTGTTCGCCGTCACCGTCCGTATCTTCACCCGGTTTGTTTTCTGTAATATCACCGTCGCCATCATCGCCTGTAATATCTTCGTTCAGTGGAGGAACGGTTACTTTTCCGTTTTTATCGGTTGTACCCTGTACTGATTTTGGTGCTTCCGGTGTAATATCGGTTGCTTCGTCATTTTCGGGTTTTTCTGTGGTGTCCGGTTCTGTTGTAGGAGCAGGAGTTTCGTCAGGCTGTTCCGATTTAATTTCAGCTTCTGTAACAGTAATATTCATACCAAATACAGGAGTATTATCAGCCTTGTTCAGAACAGTTACAGTAACACGGTTGTTGTAATCATCCACCTTTACACCTTCGGGAAGTTGAACAGAAATAGATTTAATTTCCTGTATATTTCCCTCAGAATCAGGTTCACCTTGTGCAGTGTTAAGCGTAATAAATACTTTTTCGATTGCCCCGGTTTCATTGACAACCGTAACAATGTAGCCGTCTGCCTCTGAATAGCCATTAACATCAGTATAATCAACATTAGTCGGTGGAACAGTTGATTTTCCGTTTTCATCGGTAAGGTTGGTTTCTGTCTTTTCTTCGCTGTCTGCAAATGTCACACTCATATCTTTGACAGGAGCATTGTCCTTATCAGTTACGATTGCTGTAATTCTGTTGTTATAGTCAAAAACAACACCTTCCGGCAGCTTGACATTCAGCTTGCCGTCTGCAATCGTAATAAAGGCATTTTCAATCGGTTTTTGCTCATCTGTAATCAAAACATTATAGCCATTTACAACGCCTTTACCTTCACTGTCTGTGTAGTCCTCTGTAAGAGGAGGAACAACCATTTTACCATTTTCATCTGTTATTCCTGTATATGTTGTTTCTGCAATATCTTTTACTGTGACAGATGTGTCAGGCTTTGCTATTCCCATTGAATCAAGGACAGTTACGGTAATTCTGTTTGCATGGGTGATTGTTTTATCTTCGGGTAGAGTGACTGAAATAGTGCCATCCTCATTATGAATAACATGGGCGCTTGGAATAAATCCTACTTCGTCATTAACAATGACATTGATACCGTTTACATTAACCTTGCCGTCTTCATCAGTATATCCCTCGTTTGTGATAGGGAGTGTAACTTTGCCGTAAATATCGGTAATACCTTTTTCAATGTAATCTGCACTGCCCAATGCAATTACCGTTACATCTGTTTGAGGTTTTCCGTTTTGGTCGGTTACTGTAATGATAACAGGATATTCGCTTGTTGGTTTTACACCTTCGGGAAGATCCACAACAAGGTTGTTGCTCTCGCCAATGTAAATATCGCAGTTTGGGATAACAACATTAGTCTTATCTGTTACGGTAACAACGTAGGTTTTTTTCTCATCACCGTCTTCTGTGCCGATTGTGCCGTTATCATCTCCTGTTGAGCTTTGATTGTTTGGCACAACAAGCTGTCCGTTTTCGTCTGTTGCTCCGGTAGCAGCGTTATTATTCTTATCATAAATAAAAATCTGCAAATTCTCTTTTGGTTCTTGTGTTTCTGTATGGAATACGGTAATCGTTGTGCGATCCTTATAATCAAGTAATCTGCCTTCAGGAAGTTTGATTGTCACATTGTCATCAACATCAATGCTAATTTCACTGTCAAATATAGGCTTGCCGTTTTCATCCGTCAGAATAATGGAATAATTTCCGACTTCTGCATCGCCGTCCTCGTCTGAATGGTCAGAGTCAACAAGTTGAGGAATTTCCGCTGTTTGCATTGTAGTACCACACGTTAAACATTCAATGTGTTTACTTCCAGCGTTTTCAATCGTTGCAGGAACGTCTACAATCCATTCCGACGGCTTGTGTCCAAGTGCATTTACATAGTCGGCATTATGATTTTCGCCGCATACCTTACAGGTATATGTTGTGTATCCTATATCCGTACAAGTCGGCTCTGTTACAGCCGTTTCATAATCATGAGGTAGTTTGTCGGTGTAATTATCCTTATAAGTATCACCGCAAGTCTCACATACATAGGTTGTATAACCCATTTCAGTACACGTCGGCAGCGTTACTGTTTCGGTATAATGATGCTGTTCACAGTCGGTAATATCTCCGATATACTCTTTTCCACAGTCAGGACATTTATATACAGTGTATCCATGCTCTGTGCAAGTAGGAGGAATAACCTCTTTGTTGTAATTGTGTTCCGTCATTTCTGTGTAGTCTGAAACATAACTATCGCCACAGTTTGCACAAGTATAGGTTGTGTGTCCCATTTGGGTACAAGTAGGTGCTGTTACGACTGTTTCATAATCGTGAGGAAGTTTATCTGTGTAATCACTTATATAGCTTTCATTACAGCTTTCACAAGTGTATGTTGTATAACCCATTTCAGAGCAAGTAGGTGCTGTTACCTCCGGAGTAAAGCTATGCTCCGATTTGTCTGTAAAATCTGCTGTGTAGCTGTCACCGCACTCTAAGCACTCATACTCGGTATATCCCATAGCTGTACAGGTCGGCGGAATAACGGTAGGCTCATAGCTGTGACCTTTCGGAAGTTCCAAAACTGTTCCGCACACTTCGCAAAGCTGAGGCTGTGTACAGGTTGCAGCTGCTCCCGGTGTATGTCCTGTTGCGGACTCTGCTTTAATCATTTTTTCATCACAATGCAAACAATGAAATTCAATTACGCCGTCACTGGTGCAAGTGGAAGATGTAACTTTTGTACCTTCGTCCCACTGATGTCCTGTAGGATCGGTGTAATCTGAAACATAGCTTGAGCCGCACATGGTACAGGTAGAAGTGGTATAACCTTTATCTGTACAGGTAGGCTCCTTTGTAATGCGTTCATAGGAATGTGCAATCAAAGGCTGAATATCTGTAATAAAGGTATCACCGCATACTTCACAGATATGATTAGTATATCCAACTTCACGGCAAGTGGATTTGTGCATCTCTGTTCTGTAACTATGTTCTGCAACAGGCGTTGTTGTTTCGTGAAAGTCACCGCACTTTTTACAAAGCGTTAAAACAAGCCCGCCTTGCTTGCAAGTTGCTTCACGGATTGTAATATCCTCATAGCTGTGTCCCGTTGCAGGAGTATAGTTTCTCTTTTCCAATCTTCCGCAGCCGTCGCATTGCCAACGCTCAAAACCTAAATCAGTACAAGAAGGTGCAACGGTTTCAACATAACGGTAGTCATGAACATGGGGAGCTTCTGTATTACCGCCTGAGCTTTCACTGCCTGAATTATCAGCCAATAACCAAACATAACTTACGCCGTTTTCCGTCATGTTATTGCCGTCATATTCATAATCAATCTCATAGTAGACGGGATAATATCCTGCTTCTGTATAATTTGGGGCAGAGGTTAAATTACAGTTATTTGCTGTTTTTCCGTATCTGATACTTGTATGCACGCTATCGTCCGATAAATCAGATACCGTTACCGTATGTGATTTTCCATCCGCTGTTCCGTAGTAAGAAGAAACAACTGATTTTGCAGTAACATATTCATTTGTTTCAAAATTACAGTCACTGCATTTTTCACTGATGAAAAATCTGTTATTTCCAATTTGTGAGTCAATAGTTTCGTCAAAATGATGTTTTTCTTGACCTTCAGATGCTCTTGCAAAGGTTCCTTTACAAAATTTGCAGTATTCTCCTCGTTTTAGCGTCGTAATATGGTATTCATCGTTAAAGTATTCATATGTGGTGTTATCAAAATCAAGGAAAAAATTATGGTCGCAAGAGTTCAAACCGTAAACATTATTATTAAAGTTATATTCTCCCGGACCTTCAATGGCATTGATAGTTCCGCAAGTTTGACATACAGATTTCGTCCAATGATATCCGGTATAGTAAGCATCGACACCCGGAGTACCATCATCAAGATTTCCTTTTCCTTCGCCGTCTATCAATGTTCCGTCCGAAAACTTCACGCCACGGTTAAGTGCTGTTTCACCTGTTTTTGTGTATTCAGGAACACGATATGCTATGACTGTGGTATCTTTTTCACATACTGCACACCATTGTGTTTCATAAGTGGTAGTTGCGTTTACATCAAGCTCGTTTGTTCTGTTATTCGATGTTAGCCAGCTATCTGCCGGATCAACGTAATCATTAGATTGTGCCGCAAAAACAGATGTGGGCACAAATACTGATACCATTATACAAATGGATAGTAAAACAGAAATAATAGATTTTAAATGATTAGATTTTGACATTTTTTAGCCCTCCATAAATATTATTTTAAATTTGGGTATAAGAAAAGCCTCCGCATTTTACGGAGGCTCCCTATAACGGTTTTCACGATACTTCATTATCTTGATTTACCTTTCTTTTTAGATTTTTTCTTTCTTGGTTGAGTATTTGTTTGTACTTTTTCTTTTTGTGGAGTTTTTTCAGCTTTTTGTTTTGACTGTTCAGCTTTAATTTCTTCTACTTTTTTTCTAACGGATGGTTTTCCATTATAGTGGTTTTCCGTCCTTTCTGTATCCTCGTGCTTCATAAATCCTTTCTCTTGCTGATTTTCTTTCGCTTGGGGATTGTTTTTTTTTAAAGCTTCGTCTTTGGCAGGAACATTTTGCTCCTTTTCCGGCTCCGGTTCGATTTCTTTTTCCGGTGCTGCATAGCCCATTTTTTCCATAATGTAATTAAGTTTTGTAACATCCTCTTGTTTGGCAATGATGTCACATAAACCCGTGTTATTTGTATTATCTTTAACAGCAGTAAACAATACGCCGTATTTTTTTGCTTCGCTGTTAAATTTACCAATGTCCTGTTCTTTGATTTGCATAATACAAAGAGGTTTATCTGATTTTAAAAGCTTTTTCAGGTTAGTTTTACCCTGCATTTTATTATCTTCTTTTAAAAGAGCGATAATAATGGCTGCAAGATTTTTTGCACCAAGTCCTGTAAGTTTTGCAACTTCCTCGGTGATTTGAAGTCCCTCTTTTACCATTAAATCAGCGACCTCGCCGCTTGTGTTCATTGGCTCTCATCTCCATTTCTGCTTGTTTTAATAGATTGTTAACCTGTTCCTTTTTCTGTGCAATTTTGTATGAATCAACAGCGATTGCCTTACACATTTTAACATCAATTCTTAAAGCTTGAAGTTCGTTGTTAATTTCTTTTGCTTTAGTCTTAACTTCTGACTCGTTTTCATCTGTTTTGGAAGCATACAACGCCTTTCGTTCATTGATTAAGTCATTGATTTTATCCTCCTTTGATTTTTGTAATGCGGATAGCTGTGTGCCATCTTCGATATTGTTTTTACACAAAAATCTGAATTGCTTTTGGTATCGTTCAAATTTTATGAGTTCATCACGCAAGAAAAAAGAAACTCTTTGCGGAGTTTCCTTTTTGCGTATGATTTTGAAGAAGTACATATAATGGAAATACAGTGCTTGAAATCCTCTGAGTCTTTTCGGCTTCAGCGTTTTTATATCGCCTTTGTATTTATACACTTTTTGCTTTGGCAGTTCAGTGGGAGCTGCTGTTCGTATTCTGTTTCTTGCGGCTGTTATCCGTTCCATAATAGCTTCTTCGGTGTATTCCGGTCCGAGTTTGTCAAGTCTGATTTGCTTTGTGCCGTTCGGGGGAATAAAAGATGTGTACTTGTATTTTGGTCTTTGTCTGCATATGACAAAGCCCCTTTGCTCTAATATCTTCCAAAAATCTTTCATTGTGTATGAAATCTTGATAATATCATCAAGTTCTTTTTTGACGCTGTTTCTAATAGTCGGCTTAGCTTGTTGCATTGCATCCCATTCGGCATAGTGCATACCTCTGTGCTTTGGTTTGTCGATAACCGATAGGCAGTTCTCACGGCAAATTTGGTCGGATATACCTCTAATATTGTGGAAGTAGTCTTTGAAGTTATTGCGGTATTTTTTACCGTCAAGAAACGATACGGCATTTATGAGTATGTGATTATGCAAATGTTTATGGTCAAGATGTGTTGCAATCACAACCTCATATTTATCCGCAAACAATCGCTCTACAAGTTCCTTTCCACATTCATGAGCAACATCAGGAGTAGTTTCAAAATCCTTAAAGCTCTGTACTAAATGATACGCAAGGACTCTACGCTTGCGTTCGTCTTTTTTGAAATTACGCTGTGTTTCAATCATTTCTTCATAGGCATTTTCGACCGTACAACCATAAGACTTTACATACACACATTTTTCGGTTTTTTCCTTATTCACAATATATTTTGCAACACCCTCAACAGCATCAATATCGGGTTTCAAGTTTGTTTTTTCGGGATTACCTATGTATTTCAGGCTTGTATCAAGTCTTGATCTAACTGACCATATTTTTGTAATAGCCATTATCTGATACTCCGCATAGTTCGTATTGCTTCATTTAACAATTTCATAACATCTGCAATTTGCTCTTGTGTAACAGCTTGTGTGATATTGGCTGTGCGTGCAATTTGATTTATATTGTTGCCGATAGCATTTATTTCTCTTGCGACTCTTACATATTCATCGGGCGGGCGTGGTTTTACTTCACTGCCCATAATCAAACTACGAAGATATGATTCTTTGTTCAGTCCTGCGTTTTCAGCTTGCTTTGTAAAATATGAAAGTTCTTTGTCATTCAGCCATAAACTAAACCGCCTGTTTCTGCTACGCATTTTATCATCTCCTTTCTTGTATGCAAGCATCGGGGTATTAGGGTATCACCCTAACAAGTGGGCATTTGGGAGTACAAATGCCGTGCTTGCTAATGCAAATGCTTCGCATTTGTCCTTTTTAAATGGAGCTTAAATCATCGAAGAGATTTTTTCGTTCTTCGCCGTACATTGCATCTAAGACCTTATTAATAACTAGCTCTGCAAAATATTCAGGATCAAAATCCAGACGAAATTGGTATAACCCATCTTTCACACGATGCCTATAAGTCGCAAGCTCAATGATACCGCCTTGAGTGACTCTCATCTCACAACTGTAAACAACTACAAGTTTTAAATTGTCAAGCAGCCACAGTTCATATCCTTCTGAAACACAGCTTATTGTTGATGTCATTTTTGTTTCCGTAAAATCAAGCATAAATCCGTTGTTAGCAAAAAGAGGATTATGTGTGTAATGATGTGTAGTAATATAATCACCGTTTCCGCCGACTTCAAAATTATAGATAGGCTCAAATTTAAAATATTTTAACGGATTAAAATCAGGCGGTATCTCCCTTGCAAGTCTTTGCTCCGCATATTCACATTCATCAAAAAATTCTCCATTTTGTAAACACAGTTCAGTTATAGCTTTTACAAAAGAATCTCTGTAGTTATTATTTTGTTGCATAGTATTCATTACCTCCAAATTTAAAATTAAAAATCTGCCACATATATGCAGCAGATTCATTTACAAATATTATCTCTCAGGTTCATATTTTTTCTTTTGTGTCTTTTCAGATTCTTGCTTATTTTCATCAACAAGTCTTTTTGTGTAGTCGTCAATGGTATCTCTAAGCATTTCCATATGAGAATAATCTGTATCCATCCACTCGTTGTAACAAGCCGACAGCGGATAGTCTAATTTTAATAATTCCATCACTTGTTCATCAGATAAATAATCATCTTCAAATGACATTAAAATATCGTCACGCATAACCTTTTCATAAGACCTGTCAATGATTTGTTCAGGGGGAAGCGTTTTAAGCTGTTCTATAAAATCGCTTTGCTCTTTAATTGCTTTCTCCAAAAGTAAGCTTTTTAGATTTTCTATCATAGTTATCTCTCCAATCCTACAACTTTTTTTAGTGGTATTTCTTGTTCATCAGGCTCACCAAGTTCAGCTCCTTCATGTTCTTTTTTATCCATATTTAGCAGTGCGTCAACTTCTGCAAGTCTTTTAAGTTTTGTTTTGAGTTCTTCTTCCTGCGGAAATTCTTTTTGTATTTCAATATTTGCAATATCAAGCTGTTTTTTTATTTCTTCAAGATTTTCTTTTGTTGTGTCTAATCTTTTAGAAAGCCCCTCCAATGCATTATCAAGCCTTTGAATATTGCCGAAAACATCACTTCCAAGCTCGACTTTGTGACTAAGATTTCCTTTTAATGAAATATAAAATACCTTTGAAAATGTATCAAATGATAAATCCATTGAAAAACCTCTGTAATCACCAATACAAACAGGTTCCGGCGATTTCATTTTCTGACATCTTTCAAGCATGGCTTTTCCGGCTTGCTCTTTATCTAAATATGTAAGGCCGTCAATAGTCATCGGATAAAATTTATCCTCGCTCTTTGGATATTGTTTGACAATCTCTATGTCCTTTTCAATACCTTGTATTCGCTCTGTCAACAGTGCAATTTCCTGTGGATATTCTTTTATAACCTTATCTTCAAGCTCATATTTTTGACTCATAAAGCTTGATTTTATAAGCTTTAGTTTCGCCACTTGTGTATCCAAGTCCATCTTTTCCTTAATATGCGGATTTCCTGTTGCTAAAGCTTTTATTTCTGCATAGGAAAGAGCGGTTTCATCAATGTCTTCAGCACTTCTAACAGGAGATTTACTCGTCATTATCTGAGAGATAAATTTTTGCTTATGTTCGACTAATTGGTCGGGTAGGTCAGCGGCATTGCTGCCGCTTTCCCCCCTAAGAACCGTACGTGAGCGTTTCCACTCATACGGCTCAAGCTTTTATAAGTCCTCTTATTGCATTTTGAGAACCGACTTACCATTACTCGTTTTCCTGTAGCATTCGGGGTGAACCATTGAGCGATTTCCGTTTATACCTTTTTGTATTCTGAAATCTGTTTCAACAGTAATCTTCATTCCACATAAACTACAGTAACCTTTTTGCTCTTTCCAAATTTTTGTTAATACTTTTCTACCCTTAATATTATTCAGCATTTGGTGTTCCTCTCGCTGAACAAAATAGTCTTGCCATTTTTCATCAAAAGGATTTGCTTCCGATTTAATCTTAGTAAAGCGTCTGATGTCTGTATCGGTGGCATATATCAGTTTGATGTAATCGTCTGTATTTCCCTTAATCGAAACGCTGAATGACCATGTCCTATTGCCTATTGTGTGGAAATACTTTTCCGCAATCCATTTTCGGTTCTTTTTAGGATGACGGCGTTTACACCAATCCCATAAAGCTCTCCATATTTCGTAATCAAGTTTTTCAAAGGCTTTGGCTGAAACATTGTATTTTTGATAGTTTACCCATCCCCTGATAATAGGGTTTAGCTTATTTATCAAATATGCCTGTTTCATACTGGGATTTGTTTTGATAATTTCTCTGATTTTATCTATAATAGCCTTAAAGTTCTTGTCTGACGGCTTCGTAAGAAGTTTGTTTTTATACATTCGTATATTTACACCGAGAAAGTCAAAACCGTCGTTTATGTGTGTAATCAAAGTTTTTTCCTCTGACAGTTCCAGTCCTCGTTCTTTAAGGAAAGCTGTTATAATCGGCTTTACGCCGTTTTCTAACAGTTCGGGACTTTCGCCCGTTACTATAAAATCATCTGCATATCTAACAAAATTAACCTTTGGAAAATACGCTTTTCCATTCACTGTTCTTTTGTGGTATACATCTTTTATAGCTTTTTCCAAACCGTCAAGAACCATATTGCAGATAATGGGTGAAATAGCGGAGCCTTGCGGTGTTCCTGTTTTTGTCGGGAACAGAACCTTTGTTTCTATATATCCGCATTCAAGCCATTTCCTTAGTAATTCTTTGTCCATAGGAATATTTTTGATTATCCACTCATGGCTGATATTATCGAAACATCCTTTAATATCACCCTCTAAAACCCATTTTGGTGACTTTGCCTTGTTCAGACTGGTAAAGCATTGTTCAATAGCGTCCTGCGTACAGCGTTTTGCTCTGAACCCGTAGGAATTCGGGTCTGCTGTAGTTTCCGCTATCGGCTCTAATGCAAACTTATACAAGGTTTGCATTGCCCTGTCTGTCATTGTTGGAATGCTTAATGGTCTTTTCTTTCCGTTCTTTTTTGGAATATAGACTCTTTTTAAGGGTTGCGGCGTGTACCCACGCCTTTGTAATTTGGAAATTGCAGTAAACTTTGCCGAAGCCGTCAGCCATAGTTCACCGTCAACTCCTGCTGTGTTTTTTCCTGCATTTTGAGTAACTCGCTTTACTGCCAATGCTTTAGCGTAAAACGAATGAGTGAGTAAATACTGCAAGGATTTAACTTTTCCGTATTTCTCCTCTTTGTAAGCCTTCACAATACGCATCTGAAGATTTTTAACGTAGTTTTCAGCCTTAGTCCAGTCAAGCTGATACCATAGCTTTCCTGCGTCAGTAGCCGCACACATATTATTGTTCATTTGCTTTGCTCCTTTCAAAATTCTTTAGATTTTCTTGTGATTAAAAACCTTATGGAAGTCTGCCCGTTTTCACGTGAGATGACATTAAAATCTCTATCCGTTCCATTACAGAACGGCATTCGCTTTTTCCATATTCCTTTACCCGCACTCCCATAGGCTTTCCTTACGGTTTGCTTGCCCATTCGGGCGAGAATACGGGCTTACCTTGTTTCGCATAATTAACAAATTGATAGGTTAGGTTCTGCCTCTCCGCCGGCAGTCTTGTGTCCGTGTAACTCCAATGTGGAAAGAGTTATCCGACTGCACACCTTTTGGTTAGGGCTTATCAGCAACTTTAGCCCTTTCACCTTAACGACGTTTATCAGCAGTTCATTATATATTAACCATACTATCAAGCCTGCTCCCTAACCGCCTTGTTGCTGGCAGTAGCGGCTTTCCCTCACAGGTTAGCCTTAAGGGCTACATTTTCATATCAGCTTGCCACAGCATTATTACTAATACCGCAGTTGATATTAGGCTCAGTCAACGGAATGACTGGTTCGGTCAAGTAGTTTTGCCGAACAATTAATTATGCGACTTCAAGTCGCACCCACATGTAGCTATCAAATGTATCTTTCGTTACATATCTATAAATATGAACATCACTGTTTGTATTTCCTTGCCTTATAATTCTTCCTGCTCGCTGTTCAAGGTCGGCAGGCCTCCACGGACAGTCTAAATCATGGCTGGCATATAACAGTTTTTGGACATTTGTTCCGGCTCCCATTTTTGGGGTAGAACCTAAAAGTATTCTAACATCTCCTTTTCGCACCTTAGAAAACAGGTCTTTTTTCTTAACCTCTGTATCTGCATTATGGATAAACTCTATTTCTTTTTCAGGTATACCTCTCGCTATCAGTTTATCTTTAATATCTGTATAAACATTAAATGTACCGTCATTTTTAGGTGTAGATAAATCGCAGAATACAAGCTGTGTTCCTTTAATGCTTTTCGTTTCTTCCCAGATTTTAAAAACCTCTTTAGCACAAGTAGAAACTTTTGAATTTTCATCATCTGAAAGTATTGGATTGATAAGCCTTTGGTCAAGTGCAAGCTTTCTGCCATCATTTGTTATTGTTAGCATATTATCCTCTGACGGATCAACCATTTTATTTCTGACTTTTTCGGCTCTGTCGGCAAGTTCTGATACCATTTCTTTTTGAATTTCAGTAGGTTCAACAGCTATTGTTTTATAATGCGGAGTAGGAGTTGGAAGATTGAGCATATCAGCAGTTTGAATATCTGCTACATCTTTAAACATTGCCATCAGTTCAGGCAGATTAAAGAATTTTGCAAATCTTGTTTTTGCTCTGTATCCTGTGCCTTCCGGTGCAAGCTCAATAGCGGTTATTGTTTCACCAAAGGTTGATGCCCACGCATCAAAGTGTTGTAGGTTCTTTTCTCTTAGTGTATTATACTGCAAATATCTCTGCATAGTGTAAAGCTCAACCATACTGTTTGATACGGGAGTACCTGTTGCAAATATGATGCCTTTTCCGCCTGTGATTTCATCAAGATATTGTGTTTTCATAAACAAATCTGATGATTTCTGTGCTTCTGTCTGTGCGATACCACCAACATTTCGCATTTTTGTATAAAGGTAAAGGTTCTTGTAATAATGTGCCTCGTCAACAAACACCCTGTCAACGCCCAGTTCCTCAAAGGTTACAACGTCATCCTTTCTGCTTTGGTCATTGAGTTTATCAAGTTTTATTTGAATACTTTTCTTTGATTTTTCAAGCTGTTTTACTGTAAATCTTTCAGCTCTGTTTGCTTTTGCTTCAACAATACCGTCCATAATCTCTTTAAGCTGTCTTTCTAAAATAGCACGCTGTCTTTCAACCGACATGGGGATTTTTTCAAACTGTGAATGGCCGATAATAACTGCATCATAATCGCCTGTTGCAATCCTGCCGCAAAACTTTTTTCGGTTTTTCGTTTCAAAATCTTTCTTTGTAGCAACTAAGATATTTGCTGCCGGGTAAAGCTGTAAAAATTCCGATGCCCATTGTTCCGTTAAATGATTAGGCACAACAAAAAGTGATTTATTGCAAAGTCCAAGTCTTTTACATTCCATTGCTGCTGCAACCATTGTCCAAGTTTTTCCTGCGCCGACCACGTGACCGAGAAGCGAATTGCCACCGTACATTATCCTTGCAACTGCATTTTGCTGATGTTTACGCAGTACAATTTCAGGGTTCATTCCACTAAATGTAAGATGACCGCCGTCATATTCACGAGGTCTTGTTGAATTAAATTTTTCGTTATACAGCTTTGTAAGTGTTTCTCTGCGTGACGGATCTCTCCAAATCCAGTTATCAAACTCTGCTTTAATAAGGTCTTGTTTTTGCTGTGCTATTGTAGTTTCCTTTTTATTTAAAACTGCAACTTTACTTCCGTTTTCATTTTCTACATAATCAAAAATGCGTACATCTTTGAGGTTTAGTGATTCCTCGATAATTTTGTACGCATTGATTCTGTGAGTACCGAAAGTATTAACTGCCTTGACACCTTTATCATAGCTTTTGTTTGAAATATTCCATTCACCTGTGATGTTAGAATACGTAACCTTGATTTTATCTCTTGCATACCAACCGGGAGATAGAAGTTCAAATATAAATTCCTCAATGTATTCGGGAGGTATCCAAGTAGAACCAAGTCTTACTGTAATTTCACTTGCTGATAAATCTTTAGGCTGAACCTTTGAAAGAGCCTCAACATTAACATTAAATCTTTCATCTGTCTGTGCAGAAGCTTTTGCAATTCTCAGTTTTTCTCTTACATTTCCCGAAAGGTATTCATCGGCAGTAATATATTTTGGAAAATACTGATTTTCAGATTCATATAACGGATTTAAAAATATGACTTCCAACAAGTCATTATACAGTTCATCTTCTGTTTTACCTGAAAGCTGTGACATAAACTCCATATCAATCTTTGCTTTTTCACCGAGTGATACTGCCAAAGCTTCCGAAGCTGTATCTACCTTTGTGACTTCTTGTTTTGCACCGATTGTTCTTTTTGTGAACATATCGGCTTTTCTTTCAAGCTCACCGTTTTCATCAAGTATCTCCAAAGAGCAAAGCAGAAAATAACTGCTGTCATCAGAAAATGCCATTGAATTGCCACGAGAGTTAATAAGCCCGTATTTCTTTGTAAAATCATCATAAAGAGTATTGAGTTTTTCCTGTTGTTTTTTGATTTCAAAATCCGAATATCCCTCAGTTTGGTATTCAATGAGATCACGCATACAATCTCTTATATTTATCATACCCTTAATACGATTCAGAGCAGTTGCATTTAAGTCAACTTTCCGCATTGCACTGTTTTCACGGAAGTAAACATCACCGTCCACTAATGTAAAACTGAAATTCTTTACGTTTGGATCAGCCGGAATTGATAAATCTTCATCGTTTGAAATATCATCGACTTCATAATCTGTAATGCTTGCGTGTATATTTTGAATAGCGTCGTTTAGCTGCTGTGAAAGATCAGCTTCCTCATAAGGTATGCAGGTAGGTGTAGGACCGAAAGGACCTGATACCATTTCCATTTTACCAAGAATCATATCGGGATTGTCTGCAAAATACTGATTGACGGTTATGCCATTTTCTAATGTTGCAAGATTTACCCAATCAGGCATTATGTCTATCATTCTATCTCTTTTCTGTAAAAAGAGGATATCGGCAGTTACCTCTGTACCGGCATTTTTTAAAAACGCATTATTGGGAAGTCTGATAGCACCGACAAGATCGGCTCTTTGCGCTATATACTGACGAACCTTTGAATTACGCTTATCCATAGTGCCGCTTGATGTTATAAAGGCAACGATACCGCCCGGTCTTACCTTATCAAGAGTTTTAGCAAAGAAGTAATCGTGTATCAGAAAATTATGCTTGTTATATTTCTTGTCATTGAGTTTGTAATCACCAAAAGGAACATTGCCAATTGCAACATCAAAGAAACTGTCCGGCAGAGTTGTATCTTCAAACCCTTGTATAGCAATGGAGTTCCTCTGATAAAGCTGCTGTGCAATTCTGCCTGTTATACTGTCAAGTTCAATTCCGTATATTTTACTATCGCTCATACTTTCCGGCACAAGTCCCATAAAGTTACCGATACCACAAGCCGGCTCTAAAATATTTCCCTGTGTAAATCCCATATTTTCTAAAGCCTTATACATAGACTTGATTATGGTGGGAGAAGTGTAGTGTGCATTTAAGGTAGAAGCTCTTGCATCTTCGTATTCTTCCGGGGAAAGTGTAGTATATAGCTCTGTAAATTCATCTGTCCAAGTTGACTTTGTTTCATCAAAGGCATCAGAAAGACCGCCCCAACCAACGTATTGGGATAAAATTTGCTGTTCTTCAGGCGTTGCAAGTCTATGTTCAAATTCACATTCCTTCAGAACACGTATAGCTTCCATATTCTTTCTGAATTTTTCTTTCGGGGAACCAAATCCTAACTCATCATTATCAATAACAAAGTTGTGTCTATGTACCATCGGTATTTCGGGATATACAACTGTGTTTGCAGCCTTTGAAGGCTTGATCTTTTCAAATTCCGGCACGATTGACTGTTCTGTTTGCTCAGCAAGTGCCGCTTTAACAAAATCTATACTTTCTCTGCGGAAGATGGGAAAACCAACATTGCCTTGAAATGTAATATCTTTTAAACTTGCACTGCCGGAGATTTCATCAATACTGTCAACTACAAATTTTCGGTCATCAATGGCAATTTCTGTACCGATAAGTGTGGAAACAGACACTTCGGGAGCAGTAGGTTCATCAAGTGTCTGTGTAACTTCTTTTATAACAATTCCGTGTTCCTCTTTATACATTTCGACAAGGTTGACTTCGCCATTTACACGAATAACGTTGCCTTCTTTGTCGTATCTTATCTCGATTTCATCATCATGATAAGGAACAGTTATTTGTTCAAGATAATAACCTTGTGCTTTAATGTTCTTAAACCAATCAGCAGAGAATGAATTTAACTGTTCAATAAGTGCTTGATTTAAGTTATCGCCTTCATCAGCTTCTTGATAAATAGGTGGGATACTCTGCTCAAAGCTTCGTGCAGATAACGTTCTTTCTTCGTTATCAACTGCAAACGTCATATCAGGATCGTAACACAAATCCCCATTTAATTCATAAGTGTGTGTCACCGATATTCTGCCGTTACCGTTATTTTCAATAACAAGAGGCATAAAGGATTCTCCGGCAGAAAATCGCATATAGTAAGAATTTCCGTTCAAAATCTGCGGTGCAAATTCCTCCATAAAGAGGTAATTTCTCTGTTCCAATGTTAGATGAGAAGGTGACGTTTTCTCTGAATATCTGCGTTGTACCTTTTCATATTCTTCCGTAACCTGTTCTCTGATTTCACCAGCAGTAACATCAAACATTTCTGCAAGATTTTCTTCTGCTGACTTAGTTGTATCTGAAATATCTTCCGTTACAGTACCTAATGCTTTTTCTGTGGATATTACCTTATATGAGTTCCTATTTTCATCGGTAATAATGACATCAAAGCCTTTATAATTTAAAACATTGATATTTTCTTCAAGCCTATATTTAGGAAAGCCCACCATTGGATATATAGTTTCGTCAATTTCTCGTCTTGTGAGATGAAAATTAAGTTCCTCCGCAATATTTTCTGCATCTGTTCCAAACGCTTCATAAAAATCTCCAACAGGGAAAAGTGCCACTGTTTTTCCATCATCGTCACGATGAAGCATGCTAAAATATTCTGAAAAACTTGTTGTTTCTTCTTGCTGTTTTTCTCTTTCAATGCCCGGAAACAAATCATATGTCCCGTTTATATAGCTTTCAAGTGTATTTAATGCTTCGCTCCTGAACTTGTATTCCTTATCACTTTCTAAGGTTTCCATCATTAAAGTTTTTAGCTCTGAAAACATCTCATCTGTTTTTTCTTTGTTATCTAAAGCATCTTTAACAATAGGAACGGCATTATAATAATCATATCCATATGGGAACGGTCTGTAATTTTCCATAGGAACACTGCTGTACGCATAATAAATACTTTGAGCGAGCTGATTTTTTTCGTATTCCGGAATATGTAAAACATCTGCTTCAGTTAAATACTGATTGTTTTTCATAAGAATATCTATTCTTTTAGCTGCTTGCTGCCATGAAACAGTGACTTTATCATATGGCATAGTAATATCATCACGGCTTAGTGTGATACCTTTAGAGTCATGATCTTCCCAGCCAACACCGCCTATTGCATGAGAGTTGCCGCCTATCCCATATTCTTTTTTTAGAAAGTCAGCTCTTTTAGCACTATCTGTTTCATTTAAGAAAAAAGAAGCAATTCGCATTTTCCCTTCGCTCATACCACTGCCACGCATTAAAGCAGAATCAATTTCATTTTCTGTTATAAATTTTCTTCCTTCAAAGGGGTTGTATTCTGTGGCTGTGTATTCTTTGCGAGGTGTTTTTAATTCTTCAACAGCCTTTATAATCTCAGATAAGTTGTGTATGCTCGGATAGCGTAAAACTGCGTTTCCGTTATTGAGGCTCTCCGAAAAATTATGAAGATTTCTAATAAGCGTTTCCTGATAATCAAGACTTTTTAAAGAGGTTATCACATCTTCTGCTGTACTTAGATAACTGCCCTGATCCACAATGCCAATATCTAAGTTTTTTTCACTATCTTGAAATAAAGAAACAATTTTCTGTGCCAGTTCTTTTATTTCATTTTCCTTTGCATCATTAATTTCAGCTTGTGGCATGTACCTACCCATATTAAGCAATTCATCAATTCTTTGTGCAGCATTTTCCCAAGATAGTGTATAACCGTTTTCGGTATTTTTTCTGCCTTGCTGAATTTTAATTCCACCTTCATCAAACCAAACAGAAATATGCTCTCCGCTTAGTTCAAAACCTTTACCGCCTCGTTTATATTCATTTCTTAAAAACTCAGCATTTTCGGTAAGTGATTTTTGTTTTGAAAACTCTGAACAAATACGCTTTTTACTGTTTTCTTCATTTCCGCCGTCACACAGTACCTCATCAATAATTTGCTGTGAAATAGAAAAAGCAGGGCGAATATTGTTTAATCGCTCTGCTTCTCTTTGCATATCATCTTGAATGTTTGACTCATCAAAAACATCAAATAAGCTCAGCTGTGCACCAACTGTTTGAGGACTACTTCTTCTGCGCAGTGTCTGAGGTTGTTCATAAGTCCTACCCACATCATCGGATTCTCGGCTTTCAGCTTCTCGCTTATATTCTCGGTTTTCGCCATTTGCTGTACCATTTCCTCTACTTGTTTCTTCGCTGTTTGGTCGATCTCCCAGAGATGTTCCATCAATGTTCCTCGTATCATCATTGCTGAGTAAAGGCTCCGTCTGTATGTTTTCAGAAATTTCTTCCTCATCATTCCGTATTTGCCTATCGGCTTGTCGCTGGGTGGTACTTCCAAGTTCGGAATCTGTATCCCGTTCTCGCTGGTATAGGTTATCTCTGTCATTTTCATCCGTCCTTTCATCATTATTTGACATTGTTATATTACTATTATCATTGTACTGTGTTTTTTGGTTTTCTGCAAAAATTTTCGCTTGAATTCTTTCTTTTTTTATTTCAGCGGTAATAGTTGAGGATATTTCTCTCAGTGCCTGCTCTGATATTTCACTTACTGCATTACCTATTACAGACATTGTTTCAACAGTATTAAAATCAACAATAAATCTAAAGTCACTCAATTCAAAATATTCGCTGGGGTTTAATCCCATTCTCTGCATAATCATATATGCAATGGAAACCTCGGCTGTTTGTTGAAATTCCACATCAAGATTGATTTCATCTAAATCACTCAAAAAGCTGTCTAATTTCACATATTTGAGCTGTGTCAAGTAATCAGCTTTATTGTCCTCAACCGCATTATGAGCAGCGCAGATAATCGCATCTGTGATGTTTGTTGAAATACGAAGATCACCGAATGTATTTCCAAGTGTTTCGATAATAGCATTATCATATTTTCTGTCATACTGCCACAAATTTAATTTTTTGCTTTGAGTTGAATATGTATCTGCGACATCAAAAACATAGTCTAAATAATATTTGTTTCCTCGCTCCCTAAGCAGTGCAATTCCTTTTGCACCTCTTTTAATTCTGCGGTTTAGTGTATTATTCCAAGTATCAAAATCTGCACACGCTCGTGCATTAGGACGTTGTGCAAAAATCAAAACCTGATCTTCAAAAGAATATTTATATTGCCATGCAGCAGTGTTCAAAAATGCCGACCATCTGTTAATAGAGGAAATTCCTTTTGAAGTATCGCATGCAAGCTCAGAGATGAGCTGCAATTTTGTTGCCATATAGTAACCACCTCCGATTTAACGCTCCATATTGTTATTTCTATTTTTTTCTCTACCCGATAAAAGCATATTTTGTTTCTTCTCATTTTTATTAAGCTGTTTAATAATTTTATCTCGTTCATACCATAGTTTGTTCCAAACTTTCTTTTGCGGTGGAGTGGGAGGAGTATCCATTATCTTTCTATAATCTTCGATAGTCATATCAATTCCCATTAAATCAGCCATAAGATTGTTATAATGCTGAGTAAGTTTGTAGTCTTTTATGTATGTTTCTTCAGTCAGAGGAATAATACAGCTTTTATTATTTTCTATGAACAAATAAATCTCTTTTGTGCCTTTTGGGTAGCTAATTTTAACACCGTTAAATTCATTTTTGTCATGACTGCCGGATATAAGCTTTATGTTTCCGTTTTCTACTGTAAAATAATCCCGATTGCGAGGTGTTCGCATTTCTTTTATTTCCACACCGTAAGCAGGGTGTTTTTTGTCTAATGGAGTTTCCTTATACACACGCATTTTATCGTATAAATTCTTTGTTATTCTATAATACATTTTTCACTTACCTCTTATCTGCTTGCATTTTTGTCAGCACGAATTTTATCGGCTTCTTTTATAGCTTGTGAAACAGATTTTATATTCCCGTTTTTAATCTTCTTAATGAAGTTTTCTCTATTCTGCTCATTCATACAATGAATATGTCTGCATAGTCTTTGAACATTTCCCAAAGTATCGCTTTTTGGGTTTACCAAATTACAAACAAGTTCTCCTATGCTGTCATTTGGGGAAAGGTGTATTTGTAGTGTCCGTGCATTATCAAGCCTAATCAAGCTAAGAGGGGTAAGCACGCCTATATTTTGCAAGTTTATTTGTAAATCCGCATTTCTGCAAGTTAAATCTGCCACAAGATTATTGGTCAAAAATCGTACATTTGCCGTTACCATTTTCATCACTCTCCCAAGCAGCATTGTTTTGTACGATTATCTTTCCGGTTCTTTAGGTATCGTAATTTTTTTATCAGCAAAGTTATTTATATGCTTTATACCTTGTTTTGTAAGATTTTTTTCGTCAACGGCTTTGTATGTACTATTGTTTCTTTCCATTATTTCGGCAAATTCACAAATGTGAAACAGATAATTTCCAACTTTAGTATGATAGTCATCTATATATTTACACTCTTTAATGCTTTTTTCACCGTTTTCAAATGTTATTTCAATCTTTCCGCCATCGGGAATACGAAAAAGCTCGTTATACTGACTGTCTATAAATCGTATGTCTTTTGATTCCATTTACAAAACCTCACTTCCTTTTTTATGATTCTCATTATACATTTTTTCATAATTAACATTAGGATATTTTTGTAAGTCGGCTCTAAATTGTTCTCTTGTTTTATAAAAACTGCAAGTTTTACTTTTGCACATCATAGTTGTAAGGATTCCACATCGTTTTTCATTAACATAGGCAAAGCAATCTCTTTTAATCAAATTTTTCACCTTCAATTTCTCTAAGTCGTATTATACTGATTATTTTATAGCCGTGTTTTTGTGCAAGTTCTTTCATTTCATATATGATTTTTTTGCGTTCATCTTTGCGGATTCTATTGATGGCAGCATAAGCGGTTTTATCAATACAGCCGCTTTCGTTATATTTCATATCGGGTTTTCTACTATGTACCATGTTTGATCACCTCTCAGGTTTTCTTTCTTTTGTTTTTTTCATTCTTTCAAGATGTTTTATTTCATCTAATGCACGAGAACAGAAATCCTTTTGGGCAGATAGCAAATCAGAATAATAATGCCCCCAAAAATAATTTTTTCCGTCCTTGCATTGCCATGTTACAAACTGATTAGGTGCTGATTCATGTACACCTAAAACAAATTCTGTACTTCCTACTGTTAATTGATTTGTTATAATATAGCCTTCGTTTTTTCTCCAATCCATATTTTATACACCTCCATTAAAAAAACCGACATTTCTTTAAGTTTAAGAAATATCGGTTTTATCTTCATTTTCAATATGTTTACCTGATTCTCCGGCAACTATAAAGCAACACATCATAATTACTCCGAAAATTGTTCCTCCGGCAAATGATAGTATATTCCAAATCATATTTTATCTCTCCTTTTCTTGCTGTCTTTTTCTGTACCAGTTTTCCAACAATTTAATAATCGTATCTTCAACTTGTTGTTTTGAATAGTGTTTAGGAAAAAACTTTTTTAATTTTGCATCAGTAAGTGTAACTTTTAAAGTTTCACTCTTTTGCTCTTGCATAATGGAAAGTATAACATCAGGATTTAACTTTCCCTCATCATAAAATCTTCGTATTTTTTTCGCCTGTTCAATAGATGGAGCAGTATCCTCACTTTCTATTGTTTTTAAAACTTCTGCCTGTTCTTTAGAACCTAAGTATGAAATCTCAACTGCGGCATTTAAGGCAATTTCTTTGTTGTCAACCATATCAAGTATTGGATCAATTAAGTTTGTAAGTCTTATATATCTTCTTACTTGGTCTTTACTTTCACCAACTTGTTCTCCAAGTAATTGACTTGATTTTTTTCCTTCAAACTTGTACGCAAATTGCTCACAAGTTAAATCTGTTCTTTTTCCTTGTCTTTTCATTGCTTCAAGCTTCATTTGATAAGCATATGCCTTTTCGCTGGGGAGTATATGTTCTCTTTGTAAATTGCTGTCTACAAGGAGAATGGTTGCAGTATCATCATCAAGATTTTTTACTACTACGGGGACTTCTGTTATCCCTGCTATTTCACAAGCTTTCACACGCCTGTGTCCTGAAAGTATTTCATATCCGCCGTCTTTATGCGGTCTTGCTACAATCGGAGATAGTACACCGCTTTGTTTTATGCTTTCTACAAGTTCGTCCATACTTTCATCAATCAAAACCTTAAAAGGCTGCTGTTCAAAGGGTTTTAATTCAGAAAGTGCAACAGGTTTTATTTCTTCGATTTTCCTGCCCTCGTCTGTTTTGAACAGATCATCGTATGTACTCAGACTTATGTTTATTCCGCTGTTTGCCACTATCAAGCACCTCCTTTGTAAATTCCCTATATGCTTCAGCCGCTTTACCGCTTTTGTCATATTCGTAAATACTTTTACCTACCGCTGATGTTTCGGCAGCCTTAATGGAAAGCGGTATTTCCGTCTTATAGATTGTCAAATGCTTTGCATAATTCATACGGATTACCCTTGCTATATCCTTTGCATAGTTTGTTCTTTTATCCACCATAGTAAGCAGAATACCTCCAATTTTTAAATTAGGGTTTATCTGTCGTTTTACTTTGCTTACTGTAGTGATAAGTTGCTGTAAGCCTTTTGCCGGAAGATAATGTGCTTGCACAGGAATAATAACCTCATCTGCTGCGGCAAGTGAATTGATTGTCAGCATACCAAGAGATGGGGTGCAATCAATCAGTACATAGTCATATTTATTTTTTACTGTATCTATGTAGCTTTTTAATGCCCTTTCTCGGTTCATAATATTGACAAGTGCCGTTTCCATCCCTGATAGCTCTATGTTTGCAGGAACGAGATCAACACCTTCCTTGTGATGTAAAATCCCCTCACTGTCTGTAATAGGCTGTTCTTCGATTGCTTTTTGCATAAGAGAGGACAGAGTAATATTGATGTTATCAGGATTTTGATAGCCTAAGCTTTCTGTTAAACTGCCTTGAGCATCACAGTCAATAAGTAGTACCTTTTTTCCTTCACTCACAAGACCAATACCAAGATTTACTGTTGTTGTCGTTTTACCCACACCACCTTTTTGGTTTGCTATTGCAATTACTTTGCTCATTTTAAATCAACCTTTCTTTTTATTTTTGATTTGCTAAGTCATAGTTTACTTTTGCCGAGTACCAATTATCTGCTGTTTCAAAGGAACGATAAATTGTTGTAATTAAAAATGCCCGAATATTTCGGACATTTGAAGTATTCTCATGCAAAGAATCATAAATATATTCTATATGCGATGAGTTGATTTTTAAAAATCTGCTTTTAACAACTTCTTGCGGATATTCTTGTTTATTGATACGGATATATGGCTCATTACTGCAAACAACATCAACCATGATTTCTATAATTTCATCAAGCCAAGCTTTAGGGTATCTGTTGACTATGATGTTATATTCAATGTTATCTTTGATAAGTTGATTGTATTCATTTCTTTCTTCAATCCATCTTATCAAATCTTTTTTCTGCTTGGCAGAAGTAGGGAGTAGAGAATCTTTCTTCCGAACAGAATGATGTGATATGATATCAGTATCACTAAATTCAGTATCGTTATATTCAGTATAATTATTATTAGTATTATTAGAGTATGATTTGGGAACTTCTTGATTTTCCAAAATCATATTTCTTGAAGTATGATTTTCATACTTCTGTGAGTTTGATTTACATACTTCTTGATTTTCGATATTCATACTACTGCTTTCATTGAAAGTAGATTCTGATACAAAGTTTTTTACATATATAATATTCGGTTTTCCTAAACCTTGCCGCTTTTTCTCAATAAGACCGATGCCATTTGCCAGTTCATCAAGAAGTTTGGTTGCTTTCTGTCTTGCACAGCCTATATCTTCAATAATTTCATCAACAGTATAAATAATATATACACGATTTTCTTCATCGAACCATTTGTTTTTTACAGATAAACTCATTCTGTCAAGCATAAGCCCATACAGCACTTTTGCTTCACAAGATATTTGTTTGAATTGCTCATTTTTAAACAATATTTTTGGTATTCTATAAAAGGTAAACTGCTCTGATTCGCTACCATAAAAATACTCAAAGATCATATTTCATCCTCCTTTCTGGAATTTTGTATAAAAAAATAGGACATCGCATAAAGAGAGATGCCCTAAGATTTTGTGAAAGGTATTTACTTTTTTCTATAATTGTGTTAAAATAAGTACATAATAATGCATTGAATTTGCTAATGGTTTGCTAATCGCTTGCTAATTTGAGCTTAAAAAACGATATGATATTAGCCAATATCAGGTAGTACTCTGTAACATACAAAACCGTTATAAACCGCATGGTTGTGCGGATTTCAAGTAATTGTTAAACACGATAAAACACTACGGAAAATACGGTACAGTTTGCTCCTAAGACTTAGTCATCGGTTCGACTCCGGTCGGGGGTGCCACTAATACCGCATATTTACTGAGTTTTCAGTATATGTGCGGTATTTTTTTGTAAAAATATTTTTGATTATTAAGCAATTGTGCGTACTAATAACACTGCTTGCTTGACAGGTATTGGAAGTCCAGCCATAGCTATTCCACATAGCTGTGACCGTTATGGAAATAGCCACATTTTTACGGTAAACAATCAATATTCATCAAATATTCCCAACATTCTTCGAAAATCATCAAACCACTTTAAATCATATATCGTTATATATTTTCTGCTAAAGTTATTTCTGAATTTACTGCGGCTGGCTAATTCTGCGTAAATGTCCCAATCATGGCAATCTATTTCATATTCATAACCTAAAAGGCGTCTTCTTCGCTTATTTCTTTTATATGCATTTCTCCTCGAATAATAAAATAAGTTGGTACATTATTCAAATATAAATCTGCATACACAATATCTTCAATATTTTTTCCTTTTTGGGTTATAGTACCTCGCCATAAGATAATAAAGGCCTGTTTCGGAATCGTACCAATACGCGGCATTACATGCCCAAGCATATCGGAACGGATTGCTGACTTCTTCTGCCGATGTCATTACAACACCGAAAGCATCGTATGTATAGCGGTTTACAGCGTTCTCTCCGCTGTCGATGAGTGCAACCACACGCCGTGACCGTTATGGGGAAGCTATAATTTCCTCAATCTCTAAATCTTTTTAGATATATTACCCCTGGTACAAGCAGCATAATATCCCAAGCAAGCACCATGTATTCACTATAAGCAGTGGGCATTTTAAAAAATATAATTTCAACAGCTAACAGAATTGCAAATATTCGATATCCCCAACAAAGGATAAATGGTATTATCATTCTTTTGAAGCTTCCATATTTAAAAAGATACAGCAATCGTAATCTTTCAAACACATTATGCTTTATTATTTTTCGTCGAATTGTTTTATACTTCTGATGCGGAAATTGAAATGAAAACACAATGTACACCATGGTATTAACAATAAACTCTGTTAACAAAACAACAAATAACGCCATTATTACCTTAAAAAACATGTTAGGTTCAATAATCATAAGCCAATCCCCTTAACTCATTTTTGACGTTTTTAGCCAACTCAGTTTCGGATATAATTTTATTTGCAGCATCAACACCTCCTGCTTTAACAATTCCCTTTATTATTTCTCTCCACATAAGCGTACTAACAGATTTATAATAGTATGTTAAAGCCTTTGATATTTGTTTCGTGCTACCATTGTTAATATGATACCGTATAGCATTTCCTATTCTTTTTATCGTCTGATTAGAAAGCGACTTTATCCCACTCACATTTGCAGAACCGCCAACAGCTCCGGCAATCGCTCCAATACTTGCAGACCAACCGATTTCTATCAAATCATATTCTTGGGATTCTCCCTTACTTATATTATAGGTTTGTTCTGCAATACTTTGCGTCGCACTGATTGCCGCATTTCCTGCAATCTGCACTACAAGTCCAGCTCCTGTTGCTGCGAGTGTTCCGCTTATCGCGCCGCCAACAACGGCTATCGCTGTTTTCCCAAAATCCACCTTGTCATATTTGGCATATTGGTAAATTGCACTACTGATTCCAGAAATAGCTGCCCCAACCACAGCACCTATAGCCAAATGCAACCATTCGCCATTAGGGTCAATATATATAATCGGATTGTTATCACAATAAACATACCAATTATACCCGTCTCTTGCAGGATCTTCTGAAAGGAATCTTCCGTTGACAGGGTTATAGTACCTCGCCATGAGGTAATAAAGACCTGTTTCGGAGTCATACCAGTAGCCTGCGTATGTGAAGGGGTTTTCTACTGTTTCGG
>CALWBE010000049.1 GCA_944375955.1 uncultured Clostridia bacterium
AGTCAGTGTCATTAACGTTGAGGGTCCACCCGTTCCCATTCCGAACACGGCAGTTAAGCTCAATCGTGCCTACAATACTTGGCTGGCGACGGCCCGGAAAGATTGGTAGATGCTGACACCTTAAAAAACCAGGTTATCTTTTTTGATTCCCTGGTTTTTTTATTTTACTTAAGTTTTAATTTTATTTATTATAAATTTTAAGATGCTCCTTAATTTTTTCAAACGTCAGCTCGCTTATGTCATGTTCGA
The DNA here is from genome assembly GCA_944375955.1 of uncultured Clostridia bacterium. Classification (GTDB taxonomy): domain Bacteria; phylum Bacillota; class Clostridia; order Oscillospirales; family CAG-382; genus UMGS1052. The sequence goes on from CALWBE010000049.1 coordinate 250, forward strand.
TTTTGCAGCTGTCTTCATATGCAGTAGTCTCATCAACACCTATTGCCATAAGTGCTTTTGCGATGATCTGATGGCGTTCGTAAATTTTTTCAGCAATTTTCAGCCCTTTTTCAGTAAGAGAAATATTCCCTTCTTCATCGACAATAACATACCCTTCTTTACGAAAAGTTTTCATTGCCACTGATACGCTGGGCTTTGTAAACCCGAGACGATTGGCAATATCAATACTGCGGACGTAGCCGTTGCTTTTATGCAGCATCAATATAGCTTCAAGATAATTTTCCGCGGATTCATGTATCTTCATTTTATTTTCTCTTCTTTCATATAATACATTATGATTATTTGTTTATTTTAAGACACTTTAATCATGTTTATTTAATAATACAATTATAACATCAGGAGTTAGTTTTGTCAAACTTTTTTGCAGCCTAAAAATTTTTTAAAAAAACTATTGACAAATTAAGTTAGTTATTATAAACTAACTTCGAAATTGAGTTTGTTAAAACTAACTCTTTAAAAAATTGATAGAAAAGTTACCTAATCAATTAGCTTATATTTATAAATCAGTCACAAATATTTATATTCATAAGCGGAATAAATATGATGGATGTTGTAAGAAAAAACGGATACAGAATAAATATAGAAGAGCTTTCCAAAGGGTTAGGCTGTAAAGTTGTAGAGATATCAGCGCTAAAAGGGACAGGAATTGCGCAGGCGGCGGAAGCAGCAGTTTGGGCGGCGAGAACAAGAACGATAACGGGAACAACGGTTGCAACGCATAGATTTTCAGGAACTGTGGAGCATAGTATAGCGCATATAGAGGAAGCGGTGCTTAACGGAATGGGAATACCGGAGGAGCGTCAAAGGTGGTATGCAGTAAAAATATTTGAGCGTGACGAAAAAGTATTAAAAGAATTAAAAATATCAGATGATAAAATAAAGCAAATAGAAAGGGATATAAAGTCAGCTGAAGAAGAGCTTGACGACGATGCCGAAAGTATAATCACAAATGAGCGTTATATATACATAGCTCAGCTTATGAAGGTGTGCTGTAAAAAAAAGAGAGCAGGAAAACTTACAATATCTGACAAAATAGATAAAATAGTGACAAACCGTTTTTTGGCTTTGCCTATATTTGCTGCAGTTATGATACTTGTATATTACATATCGGTATCAACGGTGGGAACATGGGCAACCGACTGGACGAATGACGGACTTTTTGGAGACGGCTGGCATTTATTTGGGATAGGCTCTGAGCAATATGAGCAAAAAATTACAGATTATGCAGTCAAAAATATATGGACAGAAGAATTAAAACAAATTGTCAGCAGTGCAGCTTCAGATGGTGTTACAGGTTCCGGGGAAATTTTAGGAGCCATGTCCGATGAAGATTTCGGAGGCTTTGAGGAAGCGCATGGAATGTATTCAGAGGCACTTACCGAAGCGGGATACAACATTACGGAAATAGTAGATACAGCGATGGAAAACGCACCCGACACATCTGAATACGGGATATGGCTACCAGGCATACCTGTGCTTGTAGGAAATATACTTGAAGCTGTAAATTGTTCGGAATGGCAGACGGAAAATTCATATTCAGCACCGATATGGAACTTGAACAAAGCGTGCTTGGTATGATAGGAAAAGCTGTAAGCTGGATATTTGTTCCGCTTGGATTTGGAAGCATCAAGGCGGCAGTTGCCACTATTATGGGTCTTGTCGCAAAAGAAGAAGTTGCAGGGGTATTCGGAGTTCTTGATTTTGAAGGAATGACGCAGCTTTCGGCATATTCATTTCTGTTGTTTAATCTGCTTTGCGCCCCGTGTTTTGCGGCTATAGGAGCTATAAAAAGAGAGATGAACAGCGCAAAATGGACTTGGTTTGCAATAGGATATCAGTGCGTTTTTGCATACGGTGTATCACTTACGGTATATCAGTTCGGAAAGATGTTTTCGGGAGATCCAGATGTAATAGGGCTTGCTGCGGCGTTTGCGGTGCTTGCATTTATAGCTTTCATGATGTTTAAGCCTTATAGGGAAACAAACAAATTTATAGGTAAAGTAAAAATATAGAAAGGAGTATTTTTAATGTTTGAGTGGATTTTTGAAAATGCAGCGACTGTTATTATATCCGCTGTTCTTGCTGCGGCGGTTATAGGTATAACAGTCGGGCTTATAAAAAATAAAAAGAGAGGAAAATCTTCATGCGGCTGCGGCTGTGAAGGATGTGCAATAAAGGATATATGCAGCGGGAAAAAATAAATTTGGGATAATTTATTTTAACATATTTAAAGCAAAGTGTCGGTTCTTAAACAAAAAAAGCTATTCTTTAAAAGAATAGCTTTTTAACATATTTTTAAAAATATCAGCCATATTTTATTGACGCATACCGAATGTTTGCTTAAAATTATTTAACAAATATGCTGTTTAATAAAATTAAAAAGATAAGATATACTAAATATATACTCTTGATTTTTCGTAATTGATATGGTATACTATTTAAACAATCGGTTTCATTTATACGCGCTGTCGGCGCGGATAAAGGTCACACTAGCCGGGGACGTAGCGGAGCCCTGTACCTGCAATCCGCTGCAGCAGGGGTTAATTCCCGATTTGAGGAGAATTTACGTACGGTCAGCAGCCGTTATTTTCGTGTTGAGACGTGAGTCCTGCGCAATTGCCGCTCCCGAACCATGTCAGGTGGGGAACCAAGCAGCATTAAGGGATGATCGGTGATGTGCCGCGGGGCAGCTTGCGTTGAGCGGAATTGCGGAGATGCGCGTATGGAAATTTTTCGATTTTCGGGTGTGTGATCTTTATGCGCGCCGATTTTTTATTTTCATCCGTCGGCACGTTGTTTGCATTCGGTTCCGTCACGGAGAAGCCTGCGCAGAGTATCTGCATCGTTAGCATCGAGAGCTTTTTTGTATTCTGAAAGCGAGTTAATAAGACAATCAATTTCAGACGACAGGTTGTCCCTGTTTTCGAGGAACAGCTGCGACCACATATCGTCGTTGAGAGTCGCAACACGTGTCATATCCTTATAAGAACCTGCTGAAAAACCGTGATGCTTTTCAGCGGTTTTACTTTTTATATATGCGTTTGAAACAACATGAGCGAGCTGAGAGGTATACGCGATTATTTTATCGTGATTTTCCGCAGTGCTTAAAGTTATTTTTCCAAAGCCTGCCGGAAGCAGAGCTGATTTTATGCGGTCAAGCAGAATTATATCGTCAAACGACGGAGGAACGATGATCATAGAAGAACCGATAAAAAGATCTGCTCTTGAATATTTTATTCCGGAAAATTGTGTTCCAGCCATGGGATGACCGCCGGCAAATATAAAGCCGTATTTTTCGGCAATCTCAAAGCATGCCTTGCAAACCTTTCTTTTTGTACCGCATGTGTCTATAACAAGAGCGTCTTTTTTTATAAGAGCAGCTTTGCTGTTTAAAAAGCTTATGGCTGCGTCGGGATACAAAGCTATTATTATAAGATCGCATTCCCCTATATTTTCATCATTTAAAGTTTCATCAACGGTCTCTGATAAACACGCATATGACATTGAGGACTTATCCGAGTCATACCCGAAAATCATATTTGAGCTGTTTTGCTTAAAAGCTTTTGCAAAGCTTCCTCCTATAAGGCCGAGACCTATGATTCCGATATTCATAAAAACCCCTTCTTTCTAAAAAATAAGACCGCAGAAGCTTTTCCGCGGTCTTTTATCGTTACTGATTGAATATACTAAATATTTTTTTCATCAAAAAAACAACGACAAAAGACCTTGCAGCGATAGTATGCAAAGCCATAATAGTATTTGCCGTAAAGTTTTTTTGAATCAAACATATTTTTACCCTCTCATTTTATGAAAAAATTATACTATTATCTATTTAATATGTCAAGTAGATTTTTTAAGAGAAATAATCACATTTATTATAAATGTTTTTGCCGTAAAGAAAAATACGCCTTTATATTCCTTGACAAAATATGGGTTTAGGGATATAATATAAAATGAATTATTACCCCATGATATAGATTAAGATAAAAAATACTGGAGGATTGCGGAATTTTCCGCAGGTTTTTAAATGATTTTAAGTATGACCGGCCACGGCAGGGCGTCGGAACAGATTCCGGGCAAAACGCTTACCGTAGAGCTTAAATCCGTTAATTCAAGATATCTTGACATAAGCTGCAAGATGCCTAAAATATATATACGTTTTGAAGAACGTATAAAACAGGTGATACGCGAATATGCACAACGCGGAAAGATAGAGCTTTATATAAGTTTTGACAGTTTTACTGACGGGGATGAACAGACCGTTTCTTTGAATAAAAGCTATTTAAAAAGCTATCTTGACTGTCTTTACACCATACGTGACGAGTTTGGACTTCGGGACGATATAAGCGTTTCCCGTGTAGCTATGAATCGTGACATTTTTGAGATAAAGAAAGCCGATGAGGAAGAAGATGAGATAATTTGGTCACGTCTTGAGCCGGTTTTAAGAACTGCACTCAGTGCATTTTATGAGATGAAAAAAACCGAGGGCAAAAAAATGCTTTCGGATATTCTTGAGAAGCTTGAAAACCTTGAGGCAATAATAGAAAAAATTAAAAAGCGCATGCCGGAGATAGTTCAGAACTACCGTGAAAGACTTACGTCAAAGATATATGAGACAATAGAATCTCTCACCGGGGAAGACGCGGAAGCAATACAGACGCGTATTTTGACCGAAGTTGCTGTTTTTTCCGACAAGGTGGCGGTAGACGAAGAAACTGTGCGCCTTGACAGTCATTTTGCGCAGTTCCGTTTAATATTGCTCAATGAGGATGAAAACACTGAGAATAAGAATCAGGTGGGAAGAAAGCTTGATTTTCTTCTTCAGGAGATAAATAGGGAAATAAACACAACAGGTTCAAAAGCAAATGACGCTGAAGCCGCTATGCTTGTGGTAGATGCCAAAAGCGAGGCGGAAAAAATAAGGGAACAAATACAGAATATAGAATAATAACACAAGGAAAACGGAGATAATATTTATATGAAGCTGATAAATATCGGGTTTGGAAATATGGTATCCGCTGAACGTATAGTGGCTCTTGTAAGTCCTGATTCGGCGCCGGTAAAAAGATTGATACAGGATACGCGAGACACCGGAATGCTGATAGATGTCACCTGCGGAAGACGTACCCGGTCTGTTATCATAACTGACAGCGAGCACATAATATTGTCGGCAATACAGCCTGAGACTATATCAAACAGGATTGCGGGAGGAATTTCCGACGGGGATGAGGAGGAAGAAAATGAGTAGTGTTGGAAGGCTCATAGTCGTATCCGGGCCATCAGGATCCGGAAAGGGCACAATATTGGGAGAAATATTGAAATCCCCGGATTATGTGTACTCCGTATCTGCCACGACAAGACAGCCGCGGCAGGGTGAAATAGACGGAAAGCATTACTTTTTTATGCAGAAAACGGAATTTGAAGAACGTATTTTACAAAATGGGTTTATCGAGTATGCTGAATATAACGGCAACTATTACGGGACGCCTGTAGATTTTGTAAATGCTAATCTTAAAAACGGAAAAAACGTTGTACTTGAGATTGAAGTTCAGGGTGCGATGCAGATAAAGAAAACCATTCCTGATGCACTTTTCATATTTATGACGCCCGAAAGCCGGACAGAGCTTGAAAAAAGGCTTCGCCTGCGCGGGTCTGAGGATGAGCAGACTATAAAGCGCCGGCTTGCTATCGCAGACAGAGAGCTTTCATCGTCGCTTCTTTATGATTATGTCATATTTAACGAAAAAGGTAAACAGGAAAAGGCAGTGGAAGACTTTTTCGCAGCAGTAAGAGCAAGTGCACTTACACCTCTGCATCAGTATGATCGCTTAAAAACATATTTTTACAATGACTGATTTCTATCGTAAAATCGTCTGAAAATTGCAGCAAATTTATTAAGGAGAGATAAAATCATGGTAAAACCGTCTATTGACGAATTGACAAAAGGTAAATTTAATCGATATATTCTTGTTATTGCGACAGCAAAAAGCGCAAGATATATCACAAACGTGGCAGGCGCTATGGATCCTGCAAATATAGACGCGGTAAGTGAAAATGGGATAGTATCAAAAAGAGAGTCGCTTGAGGAAAAACCTGTAAAGTTAGCAATAAAAAAGCTGTATTCTGGAGATATCAAAATAGATGAAGTTACTCTTGACAGAGCTTTGCATGCCGGACTTAACGGTGCGGAAGGCATTGCTTGAGATTATTTTAGATGCAGATATTTATCAGCAGAAAGGTTGCGGGCAATATCCTTAGAAATTACTGCCCGCAGCCTTATATGTATTTTTTCAGGTATTTATCCGCGCGGCATATAATAGGAGATTTAATCTAAACTAAGTGAACGTCAGACGGAAAGAATATAAATTTAATTTATTTTTTTACAAAGCAATGATTTATGGCATGGGCGGTGAGATTTGTGGGTAAATTCGTCGGAGTGTATCTTCTTGACGCGGTTTATAAAATAGATAAGCTCTACGAGTATTCACTTGCCGAAGAATTTTGCTGTGCAGCTATGCCGGGAAAACTGGCGATAGTTCCGTTCGGTGCGGGGAATGTTCCGAAAACGGCGGTGATAGTGTCGGTATCGGATGAAAGTTCGTTTGAAAAGGTAAAACCGGTGCTTGATATACCGGAATCAGGATTTTATTTAAAAAGCGATCTTCTTGAGCTTTGCCGGTATATTAAAGAAATATGTTTCTGTACATTTGGAGAAGCTGTAAGAACAGTAATGCCGGCGGGAATTACAGTAAAGGTGAACGAATATTATGTTCCTGGGGAGAAATCGGGCGAAACCGGGATATACGAAGGACTCAACGATGCCGCCTGCGATATACTAAGTTATATTTTGCGTTCAGAGGGCAGCCGTATAACGCCGGCTTTGCTTGAGGAAGAGTTCGGCGAAGGAGCACGGGCATGCGCGGCAAAGCTGATAAAGCTTGGATATCTTTCAAAAGAAACAGATACAGCGCTTGTCGAAAATATAAAGACAAGCAGATATGTAAAGCTTATAATGCCTCGTGAACAGATATCGGAAATGATTGCGGAAGGAACGCGCGCTTTTACTAAAAAACAGCTTGAAGCTTTAAGAATACTTGAGGAATGCGGCGGAATAAATTCATTTGAAGAACTAATGATTTTATGCGGCTGCGGAGCATCTGTTATACGCGAGCTGAAAAAGAAAAATGCAGTCGAATTTGTAGCGGTTGAGGATTACCGTTCGCCTTATAATTTCGAAAATATTCCGGAAGCGGAAGAGTTTAGTCTTTCAGAGGAACAAGAAAGCGCGCTTGCAGTGCTTTCGGATTTATATAATGATAAAAAACCGCACGGAGCTCTTTTGTACGGAGTAACCGGCAGCGGAAAAACAAATGTTATAATAAAGCTTATAGACGAAGTTTTAAATAGCGGCAGACAGGCAATATATCTTGTTCCCGAGATTGCGCTTACCGGACAGAACATAGCAATATTTGCAGGCCGTTATCGCGGACGGGTAGCAGTGCTTCATTCAGCGCTTTCAGCGGGAGAAAAACTCGACGCCTGGCGCCGTATAAATAACGGGAAAGCGGATATCGTAATAGGGACGCGATCGGCGGTATTTGCTCCTTTGCCGAGATTAGGACTTATTGTAATAGATGAGGAACAGGAAAGCTCGTTTAAATCGGATATGTCTCCGAAATATCACGCGAGAGATATTGCGAGATACAGATGCGCAAAAACTAATTCTCTTATGCTGCTTGCGTCGGCAACGCCTTCAGTTGAAAGTTTTTATAGGGCAAAAGAGGGAAGATATACTCTTGTTACAATAAAAAATCGTTACGGGACAGCTAAACTGCCTGATGTTGTAATATACGATATGAAACCTGAACCGGCATATATAGGAGAAGCGGGTGAAGGAACTTCGCCGTGCATGATAGGAAAAACGCTTGATGAAGAAATAAAGAAAAATCTTGAAAACGGCGAGCAGACAATATTATTTATAAACCGGCGCGGCTATCATGCCTTTCTTACATGCCGTTCATGCGGCGGTACGGTAACATGTCCCAACTGCTCGGTATCCTTGACATATCATAAATATCCCCGCAGCAAAGGACTTATTTACAGAAACGGGGAAATGATATGTCATTACTGCGGATATACGGCGCCTGTTCCGAAGATATGCCCATATTGTTCAAGTGAACATATAGCTTTTTTAGGAAACGGCACTCAAACTCTTGAGGAAAATCTTAGTAAAAATTACCCCGAAGCGCGTGTTTTGCGCATGGATACCGATACGACATCGGGAAAACTGTCACATGACGAGATATTAGGAGCTTTCCGAGACAGGAAGGCGGATATTCTTATAGGAACTCAAATGGTGACAAAAGGACATGATTTTCCCGGAGTTACTCTTGCCGGAGTCGTGCTTGCGGATACGTCGCTTTATCTTAATGACTACCGTGCAAATGAAAAGACTTTTTCTTTGATTACGCAGGTTTTAGGGCGAGCCGGACGCGGCAGCAAGCCTGGACGCGCGGTTATACAGACATATTCGCCGGAAAATACAACTCTCATTCTCTCGGCGTCGCAGAATTACGACGCGTTTTACAGCGATGAGATAAAACTTCGCCGAGCATCAGTGTTTCCGCCGTTTTGCGATATAGTTACCTTTCTTTTTGCGGGGGAAAATGAAGCTGCGGTAAAAAATATTTCCGAGAGATTCGGAAAGCAGCTGGATTTATATGCAAAAACTGATTTTCGCGGATTAAGGCTTATAGTATTCGGACCTTTTGAAGCCGCAGTATATAAACTTAACGGGAAATACAGGATAAGATATATTATAAAATGCAGGTATGATAAAAATTCGAGACTTTTATTTAAAAAGTTATTTTCGGAATTTTCGTCGGCTGACAAAGGTATTTCTCTTTCGGCAGACGTAAATCCGTCGTCATTATAATTATTTTGATACTCAAACAGCGAAAGGATGGATTATTTATGGCAATATTGAAAATAGTAGAAGAAGGAGAAGAAATCCTTCGCAAAAAATGCAGAGAGGTATCAGAGATTACTCCAAAAATAAAAACCTTGCTTGACGATATGGGAGATACTCTTATAAAAGCAAACGGAGTGGGACTTGCGGCGCCGCAGGTGGGAATACTTCGCCGTATTTTTATTATAGATACAAATGCTGAAGAGTCCGGAAATCATAATATAATAGAGTTTATAAATCCTACAATAGTTTCAGCCGAAGGACATCAGGAAGAAGTCGAAGGATGTCTTTCAATACCCGGCAAATACGGCATAACATCAAGACCTATGACTGTTACAGTGGAAGCGCTTGACAGAGACGGGAAAAAATTCAGATATACCGGTACAGGGCTTTACGGCAGATGTCTTTGCCATGAAAACGATCATTTAGACGGAATTTTATACACAGATAAGGTTATAGAAATGCTTGATCCCGACGAAGTCGAATAAAAAAGGAGACGGAGGTGTTTTATGAGCGGATTAAAAATACTTTTTATGGGTACGCCGGATTTTGCCGAAGCATCTTTAAGAGCGCTGTGCTCGGCGGGAGAAAGAGTAGCCGGTGTTATAACGGGAGAAGATAAACCCAAAGGCCGCGGCATGAAGCTTGGTTTTTCAGAAGTAAAAAGTTATGCGCTGTCTGAGAATATACCGGTATATCAGCCGCATACTCTTAAGGACGGAGCGATATCAGGACTTCTCGAAGAAATAAATCCGGATGTAATAGTTGTTGTTGCATACGGTAAAATACTTCCCGGTTATGTTCTTGAATATCCAAAGTACGGATGTATAAACGTACATGGCTCTTTGCTGCCGGAATACCGCGGAGCAGCTCCTATACAGAGGGCAGTGCTTGACGGAAAAACTGAGACCGGAGTTACTACCATGTATATGGCTTCAGGGATAGATACGGGAGATATGATATATTCCGAAAGGATAAAGATCGGAGAAAACGAAACGGTAGGAGAGCTTTGGGACAGAATGTCGGAGCTCGGAGGAAAACTTTTGCTGAAAACTCTTGACGGAATTGAAAACGGAACGGCGCCAAGGATAAAGCAGGATGAGAAAAAAGCCACATATGCTCCTAAAATAGAAAAAGAAGAATGCAAAATAGATTTTACTCAGAGCGCAAAATCTGTGCACAATAAAATACGCGGCATGTCGCCGTATCCTGCAGCATATGGATTTTTGGATGGACTCGCTGTAAAGTTGTATGACAGCGAGGAGGTATGCGGCGGAAAATTTGCTCAGACGCCGGGAAGCATAGCTTCGCTGACGCCTGACAGTGTTGTGATAGTGTGCGGAGAAGGAGCCGTCAGAATAAAAACGCTGAAGCCGGAGGGATCAAAGGCAATGAGCGTAAGAGATATGATAAACGGAAGGAAAATAACTGCTGAAAGCATTTTTTCTTAAAAATAAAACATTATTAAAATTTTATATAGGGAGGGAATATATATGGAGATATATATACTGTTAATAGCTGCAATGTTTTTTGCGGTATGGGCTCAGATAAATGTAAAAACAACATTCAGCAAATATTCAAAAGTAAATAATTCCGCAGGAGTTACAGGTTTTGACGCCGCGCGTATGATACTTGACAAAAACGGTCTTTATAATGTAAAAATAGAGCATGTAAGCGGAAGCCTTACCGATCATTATGATCCTAAGGCAAATGTTATAAGACTTTCAGATGATGTTTTCAGCAGCTCATCAGCTGCCGCAATAGGCGTAGCGGCACATGAAGCAGGTCATGCGGTACAGCATGACGTCGGATATATACCGATAAAAATTCGTTCGGCAATAATACCCGCATGTCAGATAGGATCAAATCTCGCATGGCCGCTGATTCTTATAGGCATAATATTCAGCTATCAGCCCTTGGCTATGCTTGGAGTTGTGTTCTTTTCACTTGCCACATTGTTTCAGCTTGTTACTCTTCCGTGCGAGTTTAATGCGAGCCGGCGCGCGCTGGACGCACTTGAAGTAAGCGGAATGATGAGAGAGGAAGATCTTTCGGCTGCCGAAAAAACTTTAAGAGCGGCGGCTTTGACATATGTAGCCGCACTTGCAGTATCGCTGTTAAATCTTTTAAGAATAATTTCCATAGTAAACGGACGGCGAGATTAAGGTTAATTAAGAAGAGAAAAAACACAGATTTTATTTCTTTGAAAAATCGAAAGGAAGAGGAATAATTTGACGCCAAGGCAAGCGGCATTGTTATCGGTGAATTCATGTATAGGAAACGGAAGATATACAAATCTTGAAGTTTCAGCTGTTATACGCAAGTATAAATTTGAGGGATTAGACAAAAGTTTTTTTACTGCGCTCTTTTACGGAACGATTGAAAAAATGCTTACCCTTGATTACTGCATATCAAAGCTTTCATCGAGAAAGCCCGAAAAAATAGACAATATGGTAATGTGCCTGTTGCGAACCGGGCTCTATCAGATACTTTTCATGGATAAAGTGCCTGATTCTGCTGCGGTAAATGAATCTGTAGAATTGGCAAAGCGGTATTGCCCAAAAAGTTCGGTCGGATATGTAAACGCTGTTTTAAGATCGGGTGCAAGAAATAAAGACGGTCTTTTTTCGGCAATCATGTCGGAGGCAAAAAAGGGATTGAAAGGCATATCGGTAATGTCAAGCATACCGCTTGATATAATAGAGTGTTTTGAAAGGTCCTACGGCCGTGAAAACGCAGAAGCGGCAGCTTTGTATTTTGCCGAAGCAAAGCCGTATATGACGCTGCGCACAAATACTATGAAAATAACGCGCGAAAGACTTATTGATTCTCTTGGCGGCATTGCGTCTCCTTCAGAAATAGTTGACTCGGCAATAAAACTTTCCGGCACTTTTCCGGTGGAGGATCTGTACGGATTTAAAGAAGGGCTTTTTTTCGTGCAGGATGAAGCCTCGCAGCTTGCGGCATCGTTTATCAACAGTGACAGCGTCCCGGAAGGCGGAATTGTAGTAGATGTATGCGCATGCCCTGGAGGTAAGACCTTTTCTGCGGCGATAAATTTATCTGATAAAGCTAATATTTATTCTTATGATCTTCATGAAAATAAAATAGGCCTTATAGAAAAAGGAGCAGACAGGCTTGGGCTTTGCAGCATAAAAGCCTCGGCGCGTGATGCAAGAGAGGCTGACGAAGCACTTTTTGGAAAAGCAGATGCAGTTATATGCGATGTTCCTTGTTCAGGACTCGGAGTTATAGCAAAAAAACCGGATATACGGTATAAACCTTTGTCAGAAACGGCAAGATTGCCGGAAATTCAGAGACAGATATTAGCTTCGTCGGCAAAATATCTTAAAAAAAGCGGATTCCTTATTTATTCTACCTGTACTCTTAACAGGAAGGAAAATGAGGATATAATAGAGAATTTTCTTTCTGAAAACTCAGACTATAAGTTGTCGGATGATATAATTATAGGAGAAAAAAGAGGAATGGCGGTAATTTTTCCGCAGGAATACGGTACCGACGGCTTTTTTATAGCAAAAATAATAAAAAAATGATTTCGGTGATAAAAATTGAAAAATAATATAAAAGACAGCAAAATTGACATATCAAGTTTATCATTGTCGGAATTAAGGGAATTTGTAATTGAGCTTTCGTTAAAATTAGGAATAAAAATAGAAAAATTCCGTGCCGAACAGATTTACAAATGGCTGATTTCGGGAGTAAGTGAATTTGATGAAATGAAAAATGTTCCTTTAAATATACGTACGGCGCTTAAAGAAAATTGTTATATCGCACTGCCTGCCGTAGAAAAGAAATTTGTATCAAAGCTTGACGGTACGATAAAATATCTTTTCAGACTTTATGACGGAGAGTGTATAGAAAGCGTTTTTATGCGTTATGAACATGGGAATACGGTGTGTATTTCAACACAGGCGGGCTGCCGCATGGGCTGTCGATTTTGTGCGTCAACAATTTCGGGATTTTCAAGGAATTTGACACCGTCTGAAATATTGGGACAAATCGTTGCTGTATCGCGTGACACAGGAGAAAAAATATCAAACGTGGTTTTAATGGGAATAGGTGAGCCGCTTGATAATTTTGAAAACGTATTAAAATTTTTAGAGCTTGTAAATGCACCGGAAGGCATGAATATAGGATACAGGCATATATCGCTTTCAACATGCGGCATAGTTCCCAATATACTGAAACTTTCGGAGAAGCAGCTGCCTATAACTCTTTCTATATCGCTGCACAGTACCACCCAGGAAGAGCGGGAAAGATTGATGCCGATAGCGAAAAAATACAGTCTCAAGGAATTGATATCTGCCTGCAGAAAATATATTGATAACGGGGGCAGAAGAATATCTTTTGAATATGCGATGATAGAGAATGAAAACGATTCTAAAGAAGATGCAGAGAGGCTTGCGTCGCTGCTTTCGGGAATGCTTTGTCATGTCAATCTTATACCGTTAAATACTGTATCTGGAAGAGATTACAGGAAGAGCGGAAGAGACGCGATAAAACGGTTTATGAATGTTCTTGAAAGCAAAGGAATAATAGTAACTGTCAGAAGACGGTTAGGATCTGACATAGATGCATCATGCGGACAGCTGAGAGCCTCGAAAATAAGCGAAAACTGATGATTTTAAGGAACAATTTTTTCCAAATGACATCAAATACATAAAGCTGAATACTTTTTGTGAAAGGATTTGTCCTCCGGGACATAGGAAAAATTAAAATGTCAATACAATTTTTCGGCAGTACGGATATCGGAGAGGTGCGAGACAGTAACCAGGACAGTTATTATGCCGATTATCTTGACTGCGGAATAGAAGGGGAAGGGGAAGATATCTTTCTTGCCGCCGTATGTGACGGTATGGGAGGAGCAAATGGCGGCAGCTATGCCAGCCGCCTTGCGATAGATACATTTGTAGCAGAGCTTTCCGCCGGTATGAAGAACATCATAACGGAAAAGCTTTCACAGGATGCATGCGAGGTATTGCTGTCGTATGCCGCAAAATGTGCGAACAGCGAGGTATATCAAGCGGCTCGAAAAAAGGAATCACTTCGAGGCATGGGTACAACACTTGTTGCCATGATGATTTTCAGAGATACTGTATATGCAGTCAATATCGGAGATAGCAGATTATATATAATTGCAGACGACGGCATATGTAAGCTTACGAGAGATCATTCTTATGTGCAGAAGCTTTTAGATGAAGGAAAGATCACAGAGGATGAAGCGCGTGTTCATCCGAATAAAAATATAATAATGCGTGCAGTCGGAACAGATCCCGAGGTAAAGCCTGATTTTTTCAAGGTGCTGCCTGACAAAAAAACGTTTTTGCTTTGTTCAGACGGTCTTTCAAATTTTGTTGATGATAAAACGATAGAAAAAATTATAAGATCAAGTGTATCATTAAGAGAGGCAGTAGAAACGCTTATTGAAAAAGCGAACGCCGCGGGAGGCGGAGACAATATAACAGCCGTTTTGGTAAAAGTGTGATTTTGGGAGGCCTGCATGGAAAAATACGAACAGTATATCGGTAAAACTCTTAACGGGAAATATCTCATACAGGAAATGATCGGAAGCGGAGGTATGTCTTATGTTTTTAAGGCATCGGTTGCCGGCACCGGAGAGATCGTTTCGGTAAAGATACTTAACGAAGAATCTGCCGGAGATGAAAGAGCTGTCAAAAGATTCATAAATGAATCCCGCGCTGTATCTATGCTGTCGCATAAGAATATAGTCAAGATATATGATGTTGCTTTTGAACAGGACATAAACTATATAGTAATGGAATTTGTCGACGGCATAACTTTGAAGGAATATATAGATTATAAAAAGACGGTCGACTGGGGAGAATCGGTATATTATGTTCTTCAGGTATTAAAAGCACTTGAGCATGCTCATTCAAAAGGTATAATACACCGTGATATTAAGCCGCAGAATATCATGATAACCCGTGAAGGCGTAGTAAAGGTGATGGATTTCGGTATTGCAAAGATGCTTAAGACCGAATCTTTGACAATGACAGACAAAGCCTTCGGAACAGTAGAATATATAAGTCCCGAACAGGCAAGCGGTAAGGAAGTAGGTTTTTATTCGGACATTTACTCGGTAGGCGTAATGCTGTATGAGATGACGACTGGAAGACTTCCTTTTATAGCTGAAAATTCAATGGCGGTGGCTATGATGCAGATACAGGACGAACCTGAGCCGCCGACAGATATAAATCCGGATATACCGCGCGGACTTGAACAAGTGATCTTAAAAGCCATGAATAAGGACCCGGATAACCGGTTTTCGTCATGTGCCGCGATGGAAAAAGCGCTTGAACTTATAAAAAACGATCCGACGACTTTATTTTCCGAACATGCGGATATTTCATCCAAGAAAAAAAGAATAAGCGATGAAAAGAAAAAATCTTCTTTTTTGCCGGTGATAGCGGGGGTTACCATATCCTTTTTCATAGTAGCCGCAGTGATTGCGGTAAATATCGGAATAAAGTTTTATAAAACACAGTTTGCCGATATGGGGGAAGATATCAGTATTCCTAATCTTATAGGCAAACAGCTTACTGAAGAATTTAAGGCTGAGCTTGAAGAAGACAGATTTGAGATAACCGTTAAATACGGAAAGCATGATCCTGACAAAAAGGTGGATGAAATAATAGAGCAGTCCCCGGATGGAGGCACTACAAGGAAATTAAGCAATCCTAACAGTTCATGTCAGATAACTCTCACTCTTAATCCGGCTCCCAGCAAGATTGTTCTTGACGATTATTCAAATACCTCAGCACAGATAGTAAGGACACAGCTCACAAAGCTTGGCCTTTTAAGCACTACGGTAACCAAAAATGACAATGCTGTCATAGAAGGGTATGTTATAAGCACTGATCCGGCGCCGGGAACTACAGTAGATAAAGGCGAGACTATAACTCTTTATGTCAGTATCGGAGCAGAGCTTGAGACAACAAAAGTTCCGAATGTTGTAGGGCTTAGCGTAGATGAGGCGAAAAAGGAACTTCAGAAAAACAGCATAAGCATAGGGGAGATAATATATGAAGATTCATATCTTCCCGCAGGAACTGTAATTTCTGCAAGTCACACTTCAGGAGAGACAATACCTAAAAAGATAGTAGAGGTATCTCTTTATGTGAGTCTGGGAAATCTGACAGATCCTAACGCTCCTGAAATAACGGAAGGCGGAAATGAAGATACTGATCCGGAAGAAAATACGGACGACGAATCTGAAAATGACGGCGAAGAAGCAGAGCAAGGCGGAGAAGGAGGAGAAGGAGGAGAAGGCGGAGAGAGCGGAGAAGAAGTTCCTGGCGGAGAAAACGGAACGGAAGATAATAATGATGAAAACTCCGAAGATGGCAAGACAGAAGCGGATCCCGGTCACGGAAGCGGCGGCGGAACAGATATAGACATTACTGATGAAAACGGTGATGACGAGATCGAAGAAGAACCGACGGAAGTGTAAAAATTGGTGATAAGATGTCAACAGTAATGTCAAAAGAGACGGCGAGGATATTAAAAGGAGTAGGAGGACTTTATACCGCCGAAGTTATAGGAGGCGGCATGGAAGGAACTTCAGGAGAAACAGTGGAATGCCGTGCCAAAGGAAGTTTTAGAAGAGAGGGAATAAAACCGCTGCCCGGTGACATTGCCGAGTTTGAGAGACAGGCGGACGGAAGCGGTTTTATAACGCGCATATGCGAACGTAAAAACTGCCTTATACGTCCCGCAAGCGCTAATCTTGATTTGTTACTTTTTGTTGTGGCAGCGGCAAAGCCGGATCCTGATTTGTTTTTGATAGATAAAATGCTGTCGGTTGTTTCACACAACGGCATAGATGTGCTTATGATAGTAAACAAAGCCGACATAGGAGACGCGGAGAAGCTGTGTTCAGTATACCGTAAGGCGGGATATCAAGCAGTTGCATTTTCCGCAGCAGAGCATGAAAAATATAAAGATATAAAAAAGTATATTAGAGAATTTGTGGCAGGAAAAGTAAGTTTTTTTGCCGGAGCGTCCGGGGTTGGAAAATCGAGTACGATAAATGCAGTTTTTCCTGAACTCGGGAAACTGCTTGAAACCGGAGCTCTCAGCGAGAAGATAAACCGCGGAAAGCACACAACAAGAAAAACCGAACTTTATAAGCTTGCTCCCGATACATATATTGCAGATACCCCCGGATTTTCAATGCTTGAAATAGCCCAGTACAATATGATTCCGAAAGATATGCTGATACACGCATTTCCGGATATTGAGAAATATTCGCATGGATGCAAATATTCCGATTGCACTCATATTTGCGAAGAAGGGTGCGGCGTCATAGAAGCGATGAAGGAAGGACTTCTGTCAGAAAGCCGTCATGACAGCTATTGCCTGCTTTACAAGGAGCTGAAAAAACAGAATGAATGGGATAGATATTAAAAAGATTAAAGAAAAAAGCTCGGGATGCGCATATATTTTTACCGGAGGCACAGGATTTTCCCCTGAATATATGACGGATATTCCGGCTGAAGACGATATTATTATAGCGGCGGATTCAGGGTGCCGTATACTTTCTGAATTTTCTGAGAAAATGCACAAAATCGACCCCGATATTATTTTGGGAGATATGGACTCATATGATAAATCAGGTGTTGAAAAAAAATATCCTGAGGCGAAATTTATAAGTTTTCCCCCGGAAAAAGATGACACTGATACGGCACTTGCCGTAAAGACTGCGGCGGAACTCGGCTGCAGAAAAATTATTATAGCCGGAGGGTTGGGAGGTCGTCTTGATCATACCCTTGCAAATATATGTCTTCTTGAATACATAAGAGATATAGGGGGATCATGCATTATAACTGACGGTAAAAATCGGGCATATCTTGCCGAAAAAGAGAATATTCTTGACGGAAAAAGAAAATACGTATCATTAATACCTCTTGATGAAAAAGTAAAAAATGTAAAGATGGATTATAATTTTAAATATCCATATGAGACAAAAATTCTTGAACGCCGCAGTTTTGTAACTGTTTCAAACGAAATAATAAAAGCGCCGGCACGCATATATGTAGATGAAGGAATGGCGCTTATAGTAGAAGCGGAGGATTGAAATGAATGACACAGGTGCAAAAGACTTTGTCGGCATATCTTCGTCAAAATGCGGACTGCAATGTAAAATTACCGCTTAAAGAGGGCATGAGAGTATATATTTCAAAAAACGATTCTTTTGCCGGGATAGATTTTAAAGATAAATATTGCGGGGCATATGGGAAAGTGTATCTTGAAAACGAGATTTTCAGCGTTCCGAAAGGTTTTTTCATAAATTTATGCGGAGCTTTGAATTTAAGTACAGACGTATCGAATCAAAGCGGCAAGATAGCTGATTATATCTTAAAAAATTTAATCAGTGAAGATATAAGGGGAGCATCTGTAGAGTTTGGCGGAGATTCAATGGGATATCTTACCATGGAGGATAGGTTTGCGGTAGTAAAAAAGCTTTCCGACGGAAAAGAAAAGCCTTTTTGTACGGTTTTCGAATGCGATTATATTTCTGCTGAATATACGCTGGAAAAATTCGGAGAAAAACCGGCGGCATATTTCAATGACGGACCTGAGAGCTATTGTAAGGTTATAGATATTGATCTTTGCGGAATAGCTTAAATTTATTATAAATAAGCATAATATTTTAAAATAACATGGAAATACAAAAAACCGAGGCTTATATTTTTAGCCTCGGTTTTTTTATATATTTTTAAAAATCCTGAAAACAAATAAATCAGCTTCCTTGAAAGGCTTTTTTTACACGTTCAAAGAAAGTGCTTTTCTTAGCGCTGTTTTTAGTATCAAGAGTTTCATCAAATTGCTTCAGTAGATCTTTTTGCTTCTGTGACAGATTTTTCGGGATTTCAACGATAACTGTAAAAATAAGATTTCCTCTGCCTTTGCCGTTAAGGAACTGAACGCCTTTATTTTTGATAGTGAAGGAAGTTCCGGTTTGTGTTCCCTCAGGGATATCGTATTCATAATCGCCTTCAAGCGTAGGTATATGGATTTTAGCGCCCAAAGCGGCTTCGGCATATGAAATCGGAACATCACAGTAGAGGTCATAATTTTTACGTTCGAATATTTCATGCTTGCGGACTGATACTGTTATAAACAGATCTCCGTGAGGACCGCCGTTTCTTCCGGCATTGCCGTATCCTGCGCGCTTTATAGTCTGACCGTTGTCAATGCCTGCCGGTATATTTACGTCAGCTTTCATGCTGCGTTTAATCAATCCGCTGCCGCCGCATTCCTTGCAAGGATTTTTAATAACGGTACCTTTTCCGCCGCAAACGCTGCAAGGACGTGACTGCTGCATTATTCCGAAAGGAGTTCTTGTCTGAGTACGCACTTGACCTGTACCTTTGCAGGCTGAGCAGGTTTCCGGAGCACTGCCTTTTTCAGCTCCGCTGCCGCCGCATGAGTCGCATTTGTCTATACGGCTGTATGAAATGGATTTTTTGCATCCAAAGGCAGCTTCTTCAAATCCTATAATTACTCGTACTTCTATATCCGAACCTTTTGACGGAGCGTTTCTTCTCTGAGATGAAGAAGAGCCGCCGCCGAAAAAGCTTGAAAATATATCACCGATATCTCCGAAATCGGCACCGAACCCGCCGAAACCACCGAAGCCTTCGCCGCCGCCGGCACCGAAATTGGGATCAACGCCGGCATGACCGTATTGATCATAACGGGCTTTTTTATCGCTGTCTGACAAGACTTCATAAGCTTCGTTTACTTCTTTAAATTTTTGTTCAGCCTCTTTATCTCCGGGATTCAGATCGGGATGATATTTTTTAGCAAGCTTACGGTATGCTTTTTTTATTTCCTCGTCGCTCGCGCCTTTATTTAGACCGAGGACTTCATAATAATCTCTTTTTTCAGCCATAATGTACCTTGTAGTAAAAAAATTGGTTTACGCGGCTTTCTTGCTTAAACGCGTGAAAGCCGCGCATATATTATATCAGCATAAATGCGAGTCAAAATGGAATTTTAATTTTTATCTTCGAAGTCCGCATTTATAGTGCCGTCATCATTTTGAGCTCCAGGATTTCCGCCTGCTGCTCCTTGCTGCTGTGACTGTGCGTTTTGATAAAGCTTTTCGCTTATTGCATAGAAAGCTTTATTAAGTTCTTCGATACCTGCTTTGATTTCATCGGTAGATCCGCCGGCAAGCTTTGTTTTAAGATTTTCCTTTGCGGTATTTATTGAATTCTTTTCTTCCTCAGTAACTTTATCGCCGAGTTCGGCAAGAGTTTTATCGCATTGGAAAATAAGCGATTCAGCCTGATTTTTTGCATCTACGGCTTCTTTCTGCTTTTTATCTTCCTCAGCGAATTTTTCAGCGTCCTTTACGGCTTTTTCAATATCTTCTTTTGACATATTGGTAGAGGAAGTTATGGTTATATGCTGTTCCTTTCCGGTGCCTTTATCCTGAGCGGTGACATTTACAATTCCGTTTGCATCTATATCAAATGTAACTTCTATCTGAGGAACTCCGCGGGGAGCTGCAGGAATACCGTCAAGTATAAATCTGCCGAGTGTTGTATTTCCGGCGGCCATTTCTCTTTCACCCTGGAGGACGTGAATTTCAACTGAAGTCTGACTGTCGGCTGCAGTGGAGTAAATCTGACTTTTCTTAACCGGAATGGTAGTATTTCTTTCTATTATTTTATTAAATACACCGCCGAGAGTTTCGATACCGAGTGAAAGCGGGGTAACATCAAGCAATACAACGCCTTTTACATCCTGGTTTATAACTCCGCCCTGCACTGCCGCACCGATTGCAACGCATTCATCGGGATTTATTCCTTTAAAGGGCTCTTTGCCTATAAAGTTCTTTACTGCTTCCTGAACGGCAGGAATTCTTGAAGATCCGCCGACAAGAAGGACTTTTGATATCTGTGAAGGTGTAAGGCCTGCGTCTGAAAGAGCCTGTTTTGTAGGACCCATTGTCTTTTGAACAAGATCGGCAGTCAGCTCGTCAAATTTTGCTCTTGTGAGAGTCATGTCAAAATGTTTAGGTCCCGAAGCGTCAACTGCGATAAAAGGAAGGTTGATATTTGTACTAGTCACACCGGAAAGTTCGATTTTTGCTTTTTCGGCTGCTTCCTTAAGTCTCTGAAGAGCCATTTTGTCAAGTCGTAAATCGATGCCGGTATCTGCCTTGAAGGTGTCAGCCATATAGTTCATAATTCTTTCATCAAAGTCGTCGCCGCCGAGACGGTTGTTTCCGGCTGTCGCAAGAACTTCGATGACACCGTCGCCTATTTCGAGTATAGATACATCGAAAGTACCTCCTCCGAGGTCAAAGACCATAATTTTCTGCTCTTCTTCTTTGTCCATTCCGTATGCGAGAGCTGCGGCTGTCGGTTCGTTTATAATTCTCTTGACTTCAAGCCCCGCTATTTTTCCGGCGTCTTTTGTCGCCTGACGCTGTGCATCGGTAAAGTAAGCCGGAACAGTGATAACTGCTTCAGTTACAGGAGTTCCCAAATAGCTTTCAGCGTCTGCCTTAAGCTTTTGAAGGATCATTGCGGAAATTTCCTGAGGGGTATATTTCTTTCCGTCAATTTCAACCTTTTTATCTGTTCCCATATCTCTCTTTATTGACATTACGGTTTTATCCGGATTAGTTACAGCCTGTCTTTTTGCTATTTGTCCGACCATTCTTTCGCCGCCTTTGAAAGCTACGACAGAGGGTGTTGTTCTCGATCCTTCGGCATTTGTTATAACTACCGGCTCTCCGCCTTCAAATACTGCTACGCATGAATTTGTAGTACCAAGGTCAATTCCTATGATTTTTCCCATAATTGTTTTCCTCCGTTATAATGTATAAATTATTTACTTTGATTATATCGGCAGATATTTTAAATATCTAATTTTTTCTGCCGGCTTTTCGGTATATATAAATTAGTTTATTAGTTTGCAACTTTTACCATGGAATATCTTATAACTTTATTTCCTATACGATATCCTTTGCTGAAAACTTCGGTTATTTCGCCTTCACCTTTTTCAGGATTATCTTCGCGCATGACTGCGTTGTGAAGATTAGGATCAAATGTTTCGCCGAGCGCCGGTATTTCGCTTACATCAAGCTTTTCAAGAGTTTCCTTAAATGATCTTAAAACAAGCTCAACGCCTGAACGAATTGCTTTTGCGTCATCATTTTCAGCCGGACAGCTGACAGCTCTTTCAAGATTGTCAAGAACAGGCAGCATTTTTTCCACGGTATCTGCGACAGAATCGGAATATATCTTTGATTTTTCGGCTGCAGTTCGCTTGCGGTAGTTGTCATATTCCGCGAGTGTTCTTATATAGATATCTTTTTGTTCTGCAAGCTCTTTTTTTATTTTTTCGTTCTCTTCCAACATTTCGGCAATCAGCTTTTTTGCCGCCTCGTCGTTTTTTTCTTTTTTCTTTTTAGAGCCTGCGCATTTATCAGACTTATCGCTGTTTTCCTGTATGCATTCCGTTTCGTTTACTTTTTTATCCTGAATCGTCGTATTTTCATCATTATTGTTTGTCTTGCTGTTCATTTATATCCTCCGCATATTGATTTTTTTCTTCGGGTTTCAGCACTTTTTCAAGACTTTCGGAAAATTGCCTTAGTGTTGAAACTACTTTTTTATAATCCATTCGCTTCGGCCCGAGTATCCCTATAACAGATTCCGTACCTCCGGCAGGCACAGTACAAAATACGAGACTTGTATCGGACAGCGCGGAATTGCTTCCTTCCTCGCCTATATATACTTTCATTCCCGAATCGGTCTCAAGCGGAACAAGCCCTGCTTCTTTATCTGGTTCATTTTCAGAAATCGCGTTAGGACTTGTGAGAAGCTTTCTTATATATCCTTTGCGTTTGTCAAATACATCAATTATTGATTTAAGCTTGTCGACGTTTGCAAATTCCGGATATGCCAAAAGATTCGACAGCCCATTTATCTTAATGCTTCCGTCTCCTTCTGCCTGCGCACAGCTGAAAGCGGCGCGTATTACGGGATTTATAATCGGCGCGAGAGAACCTGCTTCTGATTCCATTTTCATTATCAAAGGCATAGTTACCTGATCTATGGTTATACCGGTAAGGTTTTCATTAAGCGTTTTCTTTATGTTATCAAGAGAATCAGGTGTAATAAAACATTCGGAAGTAATCTGTTCGCTGCGGACTTTTTTTGAATCTGCGATCATTACCAAAAGAAAGCTGTTGTCGTCGACAAATACCGTATCAAACCTTGATATCGTTTCAGAAGGCTGCTCCTGAGTAAACGAAAGAGTGACGCAATGAGTGAGATCTGACATCACTTTACCTGCCTGAGTGATAATTTTATCAAGCTCGGATACTTTATAATGCATAAGCTCGTTTATTACGTTAAGCTCTTCCATGGTGAGACGGTAATTTTCCATAAGCTCATCGACATAAAGTCGATACGCACTGCTTGAAGGTACTCGGCCGGCGGATGTGTGTGGCTTGTCAAGATAGCCCATTTCCTCGAGTTCTGACATCTCATTGCGTATGGTTGCGGGAGACAGGGAAATGTTCCCATAAGATGTCAGATATTTGGATCCGACAGGCTCACCCGAGTCGATATATGCGTCGACAATTGATTTTAATATCTTTTTTTTCCTGTCGTTCAGTGCCATTTTTTACGCCTCGATCGCTTATTTTTGATTTTTGTTTTTAGCACTCGAACATGTCAAGTGCTAACTATGATAAATTTACCACTAAATTCTCGATTTGTCAATAGTTATGAGGCAATTGATTTGTTAATATTATATGAACATTTTTTCCTAAAGGGGGAACAAATCCAAAAACAAAATGGATAAAAAAATATTTTTGGTAATATTTACCAACATTTACTTTACAAAAACGAATGTTATATGTTATAATAAACAAATAAATTACCATTTAAAATTAATATAATATATCATTCTTATAATTAAGATAACAGATGCATAAAAATGACCATTTGTGTAAGAGCATAATATAAGTAGGTCCTGATAGTTTTTTAAAATTACGAACGATGTACGATATGGTTCGTTGTCGCTTGTTGCTACAGGCTCGGATGGAGAAGACGCAAAGCAGTATATTATCACTTCTGAAAGTGATACAGGCTCCCTTGACGTTACAGCTGACGCCGGTACATATAAGGTCCTCGGCGGCGGTTATGCGTATATTACGGATACCGCTGAGGAAAAGGTATATTACGGAAATGAAACAATATCAGTTCCTAAGGCCGGTGTGTGGGCAGTAAGCTATGCGGATACGCTTGAAGATGTTATAAACGAGGTAAAAGCGAAGTTTTCAGTTACGGATGTATATGACAACGGCAGAGGAACTATTTCGATTGAGATTCCGAAATATAAGCATGTTATGAAGATAACAGACGCCGGGCTTCGGGAAAGCACCGGAAATTTTGAATCTAATCCTAATATGGAATATCTTTCAGAAAATACAGAGCTTTTCGGAAAAACAGTGCGCAGAATTGTAAGAAATCCTGAAATCGGAGATGAAGCGGCAGCAAGCTGCCGTCCGCTGATATTTAAACATTCAGCTATTTTAGATGAAAACGGAAATAAAATTCCGGTAGGGGACGTTCGTTATATTACAATAAATTATTATTTTGAATCTCCTGAGGAAAATCCGTCACTTGAAGGTCTTGCAATGGAATGGACACAGGGACGCTATCTTGACAGCGCCGGCGCGGGCGATTATGTAGGAAACACCGCATCTTCTCTTGATTATGCAGGAGAGGCGCCGAACACAATAAAAGCAAATTCGTGGAGTACAGTTACGATAGATTAGTCATTTTATCTAATTTTTTTCTTTTTTTCATCCGTTTCCATTGACATTATGACATTTTTATGATAACCTTTAGTTAGTTAATGCTAACCATCATTCTATCTTTAGAAAGGAGTCATCAGGGAGATGAAAAAGAGAATTATCAGCTCATTGTTGGCCATGGCAACAGCGTTTTCTCTAACCAGCCCTTCTTTCGCTGCAGATTCAGGTACAGCAGATACCGAAACCGAAGTAGTTCAAATGCTTATTGTAAGTGACGATGGTTGCTATCTCTATCAAGGAGCAGATGCTCAAGCCGCTTACAATCAAATGGAGGAAGGAACCTTCATTAATGACCCTGCCAATCTAATTGAGTCTGAGCCTGTTCCCAGCAGCTCTTCTTCTGAGAAAACATCTACCCCGAATCTTTCTGATGACCCGAGTCTCTATGGAGCTTTTTCGTACAAATATCGTTTTGTTCCTGATTCCGGTAGCGGAAAAAAGGTCTATGGTGATTACTCTATCATCTCTGATCCCTGGGGAAATGCCACTGATACAACTCAATCTTCTACTGTAACTTTTACTGCATCTGCTTCCGGATCTATCAGTGCCAAACTAACTGGAAAGTACCTTGATGCTCTTGAGAGTGAAATCGGAACGCAGTACACAGAAAGTTTTTCTTCTACTGTATCCGTAAATTATTCTGTTCCCCCTCATAAGCGTATCTGGTTGCAATACAAACCTGAATACACTCGCTATGTAGGTGAGGTGCAGAAATACTATATCCCCCGATATAATAGCGATCTAATCATTGTAGAATCTTCAAAAGATGTAGAAGTTTTGGAAGCATATGAGCGTTCCACATATATACTCGGCCATCGTTATACCCTCCCTGCTGGAACATATACTTGGTGCCAAGACAGCGATTATATGAGTAAAAAGCCTCCCGTCATTCAGAATTAATAGGTTTTGGCCATGAAAAAAAATCCGTATTTAGGCCCTTCCCTAATTATCGCATCTGCTATTATTTTTATTGGAAATCGCCTGTACCAAGGAATAATTCTTCTTGCATTTTCCAACTTATCTGTTATCCCTGGCGAAACTACTGACACAGCTTCCACTTCAATTTTCATTTTAAGCCTTTTATTATTTTTCATTGGTATTTTTTTCTCATTAGAACGTCGAGATAAACAGTAAACAAAGAAACCCTGACCTTTTCGTAAAATAAAAAGGTCAGGGTTTCTTTTTCATATTGGTTAATCTATTAACCTCGAAACAATCTTTTAAACCAGCTTCTACTTCCTGTTTTCTCTGGCCCCTCACCCTGCTTATCTGATCCTTCGCTACTAATGAGTTGCCGTTGGATTGTTCCCGCATGGAGTGCCTGGGCCGCTACCACTGTCTGCTGGGCAGCAAGCAACGCCGAACTGAC